>NZ_DF978426.1:314297-376501 GCF_002897135.1 Nostoc cycadae WK-1
CCTGTTTTAGGGAATGAAACAGCCCTGCCCTTATAAAGGGGGGAAACTGAGTAATCTAATTCCCTCCGTTGACTTAGCCGCTAGTCACGCTCAATTAGCAACTTATAAAGGGGGAAAACTGAGTAATCTAATTCCCTCCCCTTTCCAAGGGGAGGGTTAGGGTGGGGTAATTCCAAATGCTTTCATGAATCTGGCTTACAATATGCTCTAAATCTCCGCCAAAAACCTTATTAAGCCTTTCAAATCCGCCACCTTGGCTTTTAAATTCCCCTTTATCCAACGCTCCCCGATCAACGATTGTTTCCGCTTTCAGCTGTTTACCAATCCGTTCTAACCATTGGCGTTGCGGAGAAGTCCAAGGTTGACTTGCCAGAATTTTCTTCATAGCTCGATCCACTCTTTCTGCATAGGGTATTAAAGCATCACCCAAGGCGGCTTGGCGAATAAAGCCAATGATGGAAGCAGCAATATCCTCATTGGTCATTTCTCGCCATGCAGTTTTGAGGTTAGTTTCTGTATATCCTGCTGTATCTAGTAGCATTCGCAGTTCCTTAAGTTGCGCTCTAGTCAACTCACGAGGACGCTGTGTAACAACTGCCAAAGCAGGAATCTTGTTCATATTCTCTAACAAGAAAGCTCTAAAGCTATCTAAATAATCTTCTGGACGTTCAGCATTGCCGTAACCCCGTTCAATTGCGACTAACTCATCAGTATGGCGGGAAACCAATATTGGTGCAGTTCCACTATCTCGACGATCCAGAATTTGAGCGATCGCTTTTCTTTGTTCCCACCATTGTTTTACTTGCTGTGGTGTACTTTGCTTGAGGTGGGAAACTAGATTTGATAATGGCATTCCGGCGATCGCTTCTAACTGTTCTTGACTGTTAGGGCTTAAATGTCTGCGTTTGCGCTGAATTTTCGCCAGTAGTTGGTTAATGACTATTTCTAAAGCATCAGGATTTTTGACTGTTTCTAACTCTTGCACCAATTGAGTAAAGGAAATATTGGGGTTAACCACCACAGGTTTCATACTAGAGACAGGAGCGATCGCTTCATATAATCGCACCGCATCGAAAATTCTAAACACCTCTTTACCAATATCATTACAGAGACGAGTCGCCCTTCCCAACATCTGCTCGTAGAGAATGCGGGAATTAACGCGACGAATAAACACCAAATTACAAATTGAAGGAACATCAATACCTGTAGTGAGTAAGTCTACAGTAACAGCAACTTTCGGATTAACTTCATTGCGGAACTTGCGAATCAACTCTAATGGCTTATCTGCATTGCCTGTAATTTTGACAATTGCATCATCCTCTACGCTGCCATATCTAGCCTGAAACGTTTGTTTAAGCCCCTTAACAACAATATCTGCATGACCATCGGTAGCACAGAAAATTAAAGTTTTTTCTGGCAGCGATGGGTCAATGTGCTGGGCTAAGGCTTCACAGACAACTCGGTTAAAATCTTCAGTAATTACTTTGCGGTTAAACTGTTCAATTTCAATTCTCACCTCATCCGGTGCATGAACTAAATCTATTTGTCCAGTTTGGGGATTAAAATACTCCATCTGCTCACCAGCTTTCCAAACTATCCCTTTTTCTGATAATTTGGTTTTGATAGGAATTGGCTCTTCATGGTCAATTAACCAACCATCGATCACCGCTTCTCGATAACTGTAGGTGTAAACAGGTTCACCAAAAATTTGTGTGGTGTGCAGTGCGGGAGTTGCAGTTAAACCAATTTTTACAGCGTCAAAATGCTCTAATACTCGACGATATTTTGATACATAATCATTAAAATCCCGAAACTCTAATTCGCGATCGCTTAATTCTCGATCTAGTAAATAACCCCGGTGACACTCATCCACCACAATGCAATCATACTGGTCTGGTGTAATGACAGATGCAGTCTCGGCAGGGTAAAGAACTCGTTTAACCATACCCTGCACCGTAGCAATATGGATTTTGGTATCCCTGTCTGGTTCTGTGTCTTTTAAGCCTTTAATCTCGAAGATATCAGCAAAGCTTTGCAGGTTCTCCATGCGGGAATCTTTAAAGGCATTGTCAGTTTGTTCACCTAGTGCAGTGCGATCAACCAGAAATAAAATGCGTCGAAATCGCTTGGTTTTAAGTAAGCGATAAACCAAAGCAATACAAGTTTTAGTTTTGCCTGTGCCTGTTGCCATTGCTAACAGTAATACCCGTTGTTCCCTTGCTAAGGCAGACTCTACAGCTTGGATGGCACGAATTTGGTAATCACGCAACTCTAGCCCGTAGTTAAAACCTTCCTGAGTTAAACGAGTATTGGCCTGGTCAATATCTTGAGCTAAGGCATCTAATAACCCTTGCGGACTGTGCCATGTGGGAAGGCATACCCGCAAATTAGTTGGACGGCGTAAATCACAGAACCAAATTCCACTCTTAGTTTGAAGTTGCTGTAAATATGGTCTACCGTTGGTAGCAAAGACAAACGGCACTTTGTAGTTTTGCCAAGAACCACTACCAAAAATTTCTCCGGCAATTTGAAAACCTTCACTGTAGCGTTTGGCTTGATTTAATGCCCCTTCAGAAACATCTTTACTTTGACGCTTGGCTTCCACTACTCCGACAATCTGCAAACCACAGAATAAGGCATAGTCAGCGCGTCCATTAGCGGTGGGATATTCTGCGATCGCTAAATTTTTGCCTTTGTGAGGACGAACACCATTTTGATAAGTCAATTCTTCGGAATCTGCTTCCCATCCAGCTGCACGTAATTGAGTATCAATCAGTCGGCGTGTCTCTCTCTCATCCAGCAGCACTCCACTTTCAGCAGCTTGGGCTTGAGTGATTGTCTGCTGAATTGTTTGCTGGGACTGGTTTTGAGCTTGGGCTTGAATTTGGGCTAAATGTTGTAACACCTCCTGCACTTTGGCTTGGGCTTCCCGTGCTAAATCTTCGGCTGCGGTGCGTCGTTGTGCTTCAGTTTCCGCCGTTGCTAAATGTTGTTGCGCTTCTGCTCGTAAGCGTGCTAATTCTGCTTTGAGTGTCTCTGTTTCTATTGTTGGGTCAGGTGGAGGAATAAACGCACCTGGATCAAAATTGCGACCTCCACCAAAAGCGCGATGAAACCAAATTCCTAACGCACGAGCATATTTCAGCCCACTTAATGCTGTGCGGTGATTGCCAGAAAGCTCATGAGTCGCCTGATTACCAATTTTTCGCAACTCATGAAACAGACGATCTACTTCACCTTTAATTAAACCGCGATCGCGCAACCGATTGAGTAAATCAATCTGCCGTTCATCTGCTACCTCATAAAGTCCAATATTGGCTGCTGCTAGTTGCGCCAGCAATTCACCAAACTGCCGCAACTTAATTAAACAAGTATTGGGGTCATCAACAAAATATCGCTCTGCTAAAGCACCCAAGCGCACAAGTTGTTGATCATGAGCTGCAAGAAATGAGAAGTTTAACGATTCCGGCATATTGGCTTAGAGAAAAGCACCCTAATGATAGTGTTTAGAGTTACTTATAAAACCTAAGTAACTCTTACAGTTATAACTTCTCCGTTTCAACCTGCACTGGGTGATTTATGATAGCCGGAACCCTGCTACAACTTAAGTATTTATGATTGTGCAGCATAGGTTACGAATTAACTGTTTGCACATATTGATCCTGCACTAGATAATTTCTTATATAACAATTTACTATCTTTCCATCTGCCGTGGTTAAAATTATTCACCAGTTTCTTCGTTCTATCTGGCGAGTTCCTCTTTTGATCGTGATCTTAAGCGTCAGCCTCATCTTTTTATCGAGTTGTCAAGCAAAAGAATCACAAAATAACCAAGTTACGCACATAACACTATGGCATGGAATTAATCCACCAGTAAATCGGGATGTATTTCAAAAGTTAGTAGATAAATTTAATCAGACTCATGTTGATGTCCAAGTAGAATCTATTTATGCTGGTCAACTGGATCAACAATTACCAAAAATTCTTACAGCAGTTGTTGCTCAAGTACCTCCAGATATTCTCTCATTTTATCCGCAAGTTACTGGTCAGTTTGTTGAACTTGGAGCAATTGTGCCTTTAGAATACTGGCTAGATAAATTGTCTCTGAAGTCAGAAATTAGCCCTAATCTTTTAGAAGAATTAACATTAAATGGTCATTTGTGGTCAATACCACTCTACACAAGTAATATAGGTATTTTTTTCCGTCCCACCCTATTTCAAGCGGCGGGTATTACCAACACGCCTAAAACTTGGCAAGAATTGCGAGAAGTTGCCAAAAAATTAACTGTAGACCGCAATGGTGACAACCAACCAGAACAATATGGTATGTTGCTGCCTATGGGTAAGGGAGAATGGACTGTTTTTAGTTGGTTTCCCTTTTTATTTAGTGGTGGCGGTGAGGTTATCCGTAATGGTTTGCCTAATTTAAATAATCCTGGAGCAATTCATGCTCTACAGTTTTGGCAAGACTTATTAAAAGATGGTTCAGCGATTCTTTCTCCTCCAGAACGAGGTTATGAAGAAGATGCTTTTCTTCAGGGACGTGTAGCTATGCAAATCACTGGGCCTTGGACTTATATCACCAAGTCTAAGACAGATTATCAAGTCTTTCCTATACCTAGTGATGTTGATCAAGCAACTGTCACAGGTACAGGTAATTTTTATTTGATGAAGACCACACCAGAGAAAAAGAAAGCTGCACTGCAATTTTTAGAATATGTTTTAAGTGAAGAATTTCAAACAGAATGGGCAATTGGTACAGGTTTTTTGCCAGTTAATCTCAAAACTGCTCAAAGCACAGCTTATCAACAATATATTAACCAAAGACCTTGGATGAAAGTTTTTTTAGAGCAAATGGGTGTGGCACGCGCTCGACCTACTTTAGCTGGATATAATCGTCTATCGGAAAGTCTTGGTCGAGCCATTGAGGCTTCATTGATGGGTGAATCTCCCCAAGCAGCACTAAAAAAAGCCCAAGAACGTTTAGATTTAATTTGGGGAAAATAATGGAGGACACGCGCTGAAATTACATAATATGTTGAAATATAATTTTCATCAAATCCCCTTGGGTAAAAGGTTTGGTTAAATAGCCGGAAGCTCTGACTATTTTAGCTTTCGCTCTATCGATGAGGCTGACTTTTTCAGTCACCATAATGATGGGTGTATTTTTAAAATATGCGTGCTTGCGTAACAAACTGCATAACTCATAGCCATCTAAATCAGGCATATCTACGTTTAATAAAATAATGTCTGGTTTAGTGCGGAGAATTTCCATTAAAGCTTTTAAAGAATCTGTAACCCCCAGTACAGAAAATATTTGCTCATCTAAAGAATTTTTAATGACATTTAATAAAGCAGGACTATTATCAATACAAAATATGGTGTAGATTTTTTTCTCTGTTGATGGAGAAGAATTAGTTTGATAATTATGATGGCCAGGGTTAGCAGGCTGTGATGGATAGCGGTTAATTTTAGGTAATTGTGGTTCAGGTTTGGGTTGAGCTTTCGGCTTGGTGTGCAGAAATGACGAATGCAACTCTTGGTAATTCACCCCAGCCGAGCTACTTTCTGTATATGGCGAACTATCTTGATAAACCCCATCTCTTCCTCGCTTTTGACATCGTTCGACTAATAAGCGGAGATTTAGATGGCAGAATTTAGGCATATCATCCAAAAAGCTTTCGGGGATGAATTCATAACTCCCCTCTTCTAAGTTCAAGAATGAGTCTAGAACTTCTAAGGCTAATTGTTCTATCAGTAAGGCTGCTTCTGTTGGACTAATATATTTTTGATTAACTAACCAGCAAATTGCTAAATAATCTGGGTTGGGAATGGTTTGACTACCAGCGCCTGTTTCAAATATGGCTCTAAGTTGAGCGTCAATACCACAAGGTAAAGTCGAAATTTGCTCACTCAAACGCTGCAAATTCCGGTAAAGCGGCTCGAACATTTTTTCGGAGTAGCACGCATAAATTAATTTACCTTCGTCTATATATATTGACCAAGCACCTGATGTGCTAAACACTTGTAAACAACCAGTCACAGATTTACTGGTGATTTTTTTCAACAGAGATAATGGCTGGATTTTTTGAAAGAATCTATATCTACTAATAGGGAGGGTTTTCATCGGAATATTTTTAAATATAAGTACATATCAGCAAGGCAAATTGGTGAATTACCTAGTCGGCATTCACAGTAAAATATTTTAGAGATGCTATTGCGCTAAATATAGCGGTCTCATTTTAGTTAGTACAGAGATTCTTTACCCCTAACTCTAAAGTAGTCAATTTCTGATAAGATATTGCCACCCTAACTACACCTAACTAAAAAATACCAAACTAAGCTATTGCTCAATAGCAAAATAACTGAATTGGTTGTCTGTAAACAGTATCCAAATGTCAATTTTGCTTTCTTCGCTGGCAATAATTTGGCTAGTTTAACAGTACAGCATATTTTGCATTTAGAAGTATTGGCTCCAACCCATCAGTAGCAAAATTGTCATCGTTTTAAGTATGGCTTGTCTGAAAATATAGCTTTTTAATGGTAAATGCCTTAATTTATGTATATACTTACTCAAAAGCGTTTTACCTTTAAATGTATTAACTAAGACTCCGTAGCGAAAACACCTCAGTGAAAAGTTGAAAATTTACTCTAGACAACACTTGCACAATATAATTTCGGCATCAGCACTAAAAACAAGTTTTGCTTTTATATGTCGATCAATATTGACTCAGCACTATATCTGAGTTCCATAAACCAAAGCTTGTGGAAAAACTCAAAAAATGTAGTTAATACAAGCACAGTATCTAAATTTAGCTTAATGCTTGATGGTAGTTTAATCTAATTTTCTACCTCCAGATTAAAATGTATTAGCTTTATGATAAACAAACTATGAAGATATAAATGTAATTCTTATTTAAAGATTTCAAGTGTCTAAAATTAAGCAGAGTATCCGGAGAGATAAAAGAAGTACAGTAATTAATCATGTTACGCAGGCTGGAGATAATTTAAAACATTTTAAATGTGGCAATCTATCTGAGTGAAGAAATATGCAAAGTAAAATCTCCCAATTTAACAGCACAAAGTTATAAATTTTGACTATTGAACTATTAAGCTAAAATTAACTATGCCACTTGTGTAAATTGGACTTACGCTTATGGTGACTCAGCTACCTTCTTCTACCAAACGTGACATCATCTACCCGGAAACTGTATGAAGTATGAAGTGTGAAATATGTAGACGCGTAGCGGCAAGCCGCAGGCTAGTCTGAGGTTTCAGCTTACCAAGTCATCATCCTTCAGTATCCCTACTCCCTACACCCTTATTCTCGATGCAGACAGAATTTAATTTACAAGTTTCAGAAAATAGTGAACGTTTAGACCGTTATCTTGCGGAAGAATTACCAGATATTTCTCGTTCTCGCATTCAGCAGTTCATCGAACAGGGTAATGTGCAAGTTAACGATAAAGTCTGCACATCTAAGAAGGTGAATGTGAAAGCAGGCGATCGCATCATACTACAAATACCAGAAGCGCAACCCCTAGAGCTACAAGCAGAACAGATTCCCCTAGATATTCTTTATGAAGATGACCAGTTACTTATCCTTAACAAACCTGCGGGTTTAGTTGTCCATCCCGCACCGGGACATCCTGATGGCACACTAGTAAATGCTTTGTTGGCGCACTGTCCTAACCTTCCCGGTATTGGTGGAGTTCAGCGTCCGGGAATTGTGCATCGATTAGATAAAGATACAACAGGTGCGATCGCTATTGTCAAAACTGACATTGCTTATCAACATTTGCAAGCGCAACTTCAAGCAAAAACTGCACGTCGAGAATATTTAGGCGTAGTTTATGGTGCGCCAAAAACGGAAAGTGGTAAGATAGATTTCCCTATTGGTCGCCATCCCCAAGACCGTAAGAAAATGGCCGTTGTCCCTGTAGAAGAAGGTGGACGCGCAGCAGTTACGCACTGGCAAGTATTAGAGCGCTTGGGTAACTACACATTAATTCACTTTCAATTAGAAACAGGACGCACTCATCAAATTCGGGTTCATAGCGCCAAAATCGGACATCCCATTGTTGGTGATCCTGTTTATGGTTCTGGTCGTTCTGTAGGCGTAAATCTTCCCGGACAAGCATTACACGCTTGGCGACTAAAATTGCAGCACCCCATTTCTGAAGATTGGATTGAGGTGACAGCAACACCTCCGGCGACTTTGACAACTTTATTAGAAGTTCTTCGCCGCAGAGCCGCAATCTCTTCTTAAAAAAGAATATAAAGAATTGTCCGACTTTCTTTCAATTAGCTTTACAAAAGCTTACACAGAAGTTTTTTTCCAAAATGGCAGTAAGTGGTGAGAATACGGCATGAAACGCTTGTAAACCAAAAGTTATAAGGAAATTAAGAATATATGTGGGATGAAAAATCTAAATTATTTTTATTAGCTAAATAAAAATAAAACATTGTGACATAAGTAACAAAATTTCTCTAACAAATTTTAAACAAACTACTAACACTACACAGAAGTCAAAAAGCAACAGTTAAAAGTTAAAAAGCTTTAATGTTCAACTTTTAGTTTGTATTCAACAGTAGCTTGATTCCTGCTGTGTTATATACTTCCGCACGCCATACTGTCAGAGACTCTTGATATATAAGTTGTATTTGTTACTAAGCTCAAAAAAACTGAGAGACTATATGAAGTAAAATGTCTAAAAATGTTTAATTGTAAAGCAAATATTTCGTCAGTATTAGCAAAAGCTTTGTAGTGCAACACTTTAGCTAAAAAGCTGTATGGAGTAACACTATTTTACAAAACTTAAGAATAAACGAACTCAACCAATATATAAAATACGAACAAGGTTTTAAAAGCAATTAAAAAACCAGCAAAATTAGCTGTTTTTTAAAATATTTGATTGCCGCCAAATATTGTTATTTCAAATCATAAGTTGAAATAGCTATTGTGTGATGCAATAAATTTTTTTTCAATTGATTAATTGCTATAAAACGCATTGATAATCTGCAATGAATGACCTTTAGGAGGAATAGAAAATGCTTGACGCTTTTTCCAAAGTAGTTGAACAAGCCGATAGAAAAGGTTCATATCTAAGCGGTGATGAAATCAACGCATTATCAGCAATGGTTGCTGATAGTAATAAGCGGTTAGATATAGTGAACAGACTCAATGGTAACGCTTCATCAATTGTGGCTAATGCCTATCGTGCTTTAGTTGCTGAACGTCCCCAAATTTTTAATGCTGGTGGTGCTTGTTTCCATAATCGCAATCAAGCTGCTTGTATCCGTGACTTAGGATTTGTTCTGCGTTATGTCACCTATTCTGTATTAGCAGGTGACGCTAGTGTAATGGACGATCGCTGCTTGAATGGTTTGCGTGAAACCTATCAAGCTCTGGGTACTCCTGGTGATGCTGTAGCTTCAGGAATTCAAAAAATGAAAGATGCTGCTATTGCAATTGCTAATGATCCCAATGGTATTACCAGAGGTGATTGTAATCAACTGATTGCTGAGGTAGCCAACTATTTTGATCGCGCTGCAAGTGCTGTTGTTTAATAAATTTGTTGGTTCAAACTTTCTCAAACTGGTTGTTAGTCATTAGTCAAAAATCGAGGAGATTAGGAGAATTATGAAAACGCCTTTAACTGAAGCGATCGCAGCTGCTGATCTGCGTGGTTCTTATCTCAGCAATACTGAAATGCAAGCAGTATTTGGTCGTTTCAACCGCGCTCGTGCTGGTTTAGAAGCTGCTAAAGCATTTACAAATAATGGCAAAAAATGGTCAGAAGCAGCAGCAAATCATGTTTATCAAAAATTCCCCTACACCACTCAAATGAGTGGCCCTCAATATGCTTCTACACCCGAAGGGAAATCCAAGTGTGTACGCGATATTGACCACTACCTCCGCACCATCAGCTATTGCTGTGTTGTTGGCGGTACTGGCCCTTTAGATGAATATGTAGTTGCTGGCTTAAGCGAACTCAACAGCGCTCTGGGTTTATCTCCTAGTTGGTATATAGCTGCTCTCGAATTCGTCCGCGATAATCATGGTTTAAATGGTGATGTCGCCGGTGAAGCAAACATTTATCTCAACTATGCAATTAACGCATTAAGCTAATACAAAACTTCTGGGTCTTTGGAAATAGATAATTGCCCAATAAGTAGAAATTTTTTCTACTTTCATGCGGTATTTTTCTACTACCAAAGACCCAATTTTATGGCAAACAGAGATTTAAAAAGGAGCGATTGTCAAAATGAGTGCTTCAGTTGCAGAACGGCTAGGCATTAGAGACGAAATCGGTATTAAAGTAGAGCTACGCCAAAATTGGAGTGAAGACGAATTACAAAAAGTATTTCGGGCTGCTTATCAACAAATTTTTGGTCGTCAAGGATTATATGCCAGCCAAAAATTTACTAGTGCCGAAGCTTTATTGCGTAATGGCAAAATTAGTGTAAAACAATTTGTCGAGACTTTAGCAAAATCTGAATTTTACAAAGAATGCTTTTTTTATCAAAACTCTCAAGTGCGGTTTATTGAATTAAACTATAAGCACTTATTGGGACGTGCGCCCTATGATCAATCAGAGATTGCTTACCATGTAGATTTATATGCTGGTCGTGGCTACGATACAGATATTGAGTCTTACATTTATAGCTCAGAATATGACAATGCTTTTGGGAATTCTGTTGTTCCTTATCATCGAGGATTTCAATCAATTCCTGGAATGAAAACTGTAGGTTTTAATCGCATATTAGAACTTTATCGCGGTTGCGGTAATAGTGATAATGCTCAGATGGGGCGGAGAAATTCTCGCTTGCGGACTAAAGTTTCATTGAATTTGGCTAATGGAATTTTGCCACCAACTTCCGCAGGTACAGGTTTTGTCTCAGAAGCACCAACTTTAATTAGTTCGGCTGCCAAAGGAGATAGTCGGATGTTCGTTGTTGAAGCGATCGCTGGTAAAATCGGTTCTCAAGCCGCAGTTCGCCGCAGCCGTCAGACTTACACCGTACCTTATGAACGTCTCTCGGCTATATATCAAGAAATTCACAAGCGTGGCGGTAAAATAGTCAGCATTTCCCAAGTGTAAAAAGTGCTGAATAATTTCAGCGGATAATCCTTGAAACTGGGTGTGGGGGTGTAGGGGTGTAGGGTGTAGAAAATCTTCCTATACTCTTACACCCTTAATCCCTTACACCTTTATTTCATCATGACCACCACGAACACAACCGAACCAATTCTTTCGCCAGAAACAGCGATCGCCGCATTATCTAGTGATGATAATCAAATTCGCTATTATGCCGCTTGGTGGTTAGGTAAACATCAAATACAAGCAGGCTGTATGGCGTTATGTGATGCTTTATTTGATGAACGCTATCGTATTCCAGGGGGGGGTTATCCGTTACGCCGTCAAGCTGCACGCGCTTTAGGACAATTGAAAAATCCCCAAGCTGTACCAGCGTTAGTAACAGCGTTAGAGTGTGACGAAGATTTGCGTTTTACGGAAGCGGCGATCGCTGCTTTAGCTGCTATTGGTGACAAAAAAGCCATAAATCCTTTGCTCAATCTTTTGCAAAGCACTCAAGAACAACCCTATGAGGCTTTAATTGAAGCATTAGCAACGCTCCAAGTTTGGTCAGCACAGCCGCAAATTGAAGCATTTTTGAAACATCCTTCTGAACGAGTGCAATGTGCTGCGGCTCGATATATGTATCTGTTGACTCAACAACCCCAATACATCGAACGTATTGTTAAAAACCTCAACCACGACAATATGTATTTACGTTGGGCTGCGGTTTTTGACTTAGGTGCAGTTGGACATCAACAAGCTATACAAGCAATCTTGACGGCGCAGGTTCCTAATAGTTTGAAGCTATTGAACTTAAAGCGAATTTTAGAAACACTTTTGGAAAGTCATAATTATGAAGAAAAAACAGCTTTGTTAATTTTTCAAGCGATAGATGATTTACTAATTCAACTTTAAAATTTAAAAATAAATTTTTAAGATTGGTAATTACAAGTCAAAAATAAAAAGTTAAAAGGCAAAATACTTTTATAGCTTTTTTTCCTTTTGCCTTTTACTTTTTTACTTTTATCACCAGTCCTTTTTGTCATGCGGTTTTTTATGAATGAGCAATTAATTTCACAAATAAATCATGCCGGAACACCAGAAACCGTAATTGCAGCAATTACAGCAATCACAGTTAGTGACACACCAGAGTTAGAGACTATCAATGCCTTAATTGCCGTTTTGAGTCATCATCATCCAACTGTGAGGGCTGTTGCTGTAGAGGCGTTAGTCAAGCTAGGAAATTCGACAGTAAAACCGTTAATTACTGCTTACAAAGCTTCTTGTGATCAAGGTTTGCAAGCTCATATTATTCAGGCTTTAGCTCAAATTGCTTCTCCAGACGCATTGGATGTATTAGCGGAAGTTTTAGGTACAACTGTCGCCAATCATTGCCAAGGGAATGTGCGCCGGATTGCTGCACGAGGATTAGGAAACATTGCGATTAATTCTCCTGATGTGGAAGTAATTTTTAGGGTGCAAGATAAACTAACTTGGGCTTTGCTTACCCCTGAAGATTGGGGATTGCGTTATGCGGCTGCGGTGTCTTTACAAGCTATAGCCACCCCCGAAGCTCAGGCGGCTTTACAAAATGCGATCGCGGGAGAAGCCGATCAGGTAGTGCGATCGCGCATCGCCCTAGCTTTGTCGCCATTGATAATTAACTCTTAACCTTGGACTTTCAACCAAGCACTCACAAAAATGTTGCGAAATATTTATTTTATGTTTCTTTACAATAACCATCCGGATGCGAAAAGTGATGTAGAACGGCAATATGTTGCTTGGTAAGGGTTGTAAGAAAATTAAGAAAATATTAAACCCGCCATATTTACGGAAAAACTTGGCAATCATGAAGTTGTGTAACGAAAAATTTTAACTTTTCTCAGTTACAGCCCTTGTATGTAAAGGATTTGAGGGGGTTCTTATGACTGCAACTTATTTATTCATAATTTGTAACAAATAAAGGATCTATAGCGTTGTATAAACATAAGCTGGAGGGGTAAATAACAGACAGAACATAAACAAGGCAGTCAATTCGTAAAGTTTGCTCGTTTCTCATAAAACCGAACCTGATTCTCATAATTTTTTTTCATGAAGCAACAGGCAAATTTGAGGGGCAGCAAAAATACAAAGGGATACTTGGTCTGTTATGTTCCATCCCGACCAAAATTGATAAAACATTACCAGTTTTAATCGAGACATCTCTCAACTAAGGAATTAGGAGATTAGAGTCCATGACATTAGATGTATTCACCAAGGTAACTTCTCAAGCTGATGCTAGAGGCGAGTTCTTAAGCAACGAACAACTAGATGCTCTATCTAACGTTGTTAAAGAAGGCAGCAAGCGCTTAGATGTTGTTAACCGCATTACAAGCAACGCTTCTGCTATCGTTACCAACGCTGCTCGTGCTTTGTTTGAAGAGCAACCCCAATTGATCGCTCCTGGTGGTAACGCTTACACCAACCGTCGTATGGCTGCTTGCTTGCGCGATATGGAAATCATTTTGCGCTATGTAACCTACGCTATTTTAGCTGGTGATGCAAGTGTCCTGGATGATCGCTGCTTAAACGGCTTGCGTGAAACCTACAACGCTCTAGGTACACCTGGTTCTTCTGTAGCTGTTGGCGTTCAGAAGATGAAAGATGCAGCTGTTGCGATCGCTAACGATCCCAACGGTATCACTAAAGGTGATTGCAGTGCATTGATCTCCGAAGTAGCAAGCTACTTTGATCGTGCTGCTGCTGCTGTTGGTTAATAGCAGTCAAAAGTCTCATACGCAAGTATCAGGCAACCAGGTAAAAAGACTAAAAAATACCAAGGAGATTTGAAAAGATGGTTAAAACACCAATTACCGAAGCTATCGCAGCTGCTGACACCCAAGGACGTTTCTTAGGCAACACCGAATTGCAAGCTGTTAACGGTCGTTATGTACGTGCTGCTGCCAGCTTAGAAGCTGCTCGTGGTTTGACCTCCAACGCTCAACGCTTGATCGATGGTGCAACCCAAGCTGTTTACCAAAAATTCCCCTACACCACCCAAACACCCGGCCCTAACTTTGCTGCTGACAGCCGTGGTAAATCTAAGTGCGCTCGTGACGTTGGTCACTACCTACGGATCATCACCTATAGCTTAGTTGCTGGTGGTACTGGCCCATTGGATGAGTACTTAATTGCTGGTTTGGCTGAAATCAACAGCTCCTTTGATTTGTCTCCTAGCTGGTACGTAGAAGCTCTGAAGCACATCAAAGCTAATCATGGTTTGTCTGGTCAAGCTGCTAACGAAGCTAACACCTACATCGACTACGCTATCAACGCTCTCAGCTAGATAGTTTTCTGCCCGGGGAGGGATGCAAGTGCTGGATGGAATCACCTAGCAGTTGGATCTAGCCCCGGGCATAGTTTTTATGTGGGCATAAATAAAAGGCTTTATTTCAGCAAGCAGTCGGCTCGAAGCAGTCGAACATCAATAGGGGGATAGAAAATGGCAATTACAACAGCAGCATCTAGGCTAGGGACAGAGCCATACAGCGAAGCACGTAGAGTTGAACTGCGCCCCAACGCCAGCAAAGAAGAAGTCGAAGCCGTGATTCGTGCCGTGTATCGGCAAGTTTTGGGTAATGATTACATCATGGCATCAGAACGCCTCGTAAGCGCAGAATCACTCCTGCGGGATGGAAACCTGACAGTGCGGGAGTTTGTGCGTAGCGTTGCCAAATCAGAACTCTACAAAACCAAGTTTTTCTATAACAGCTTCCAAACTCGTTTGATCGAACTCAACTACAAACATTTGTTGGGTCGCGCTCCTTACGATGAGTCAGAAGTTGTTTATCACCTCGACTTGTACCAAAACAAAGGTTACGACGCTGAAGTTGACTCTTACATTGATTCGGTAGAGTATCAAAACAACTTTGGCGACAGCATCGTACCTTACTATCGTGGTTTTGAAACTCAACCTGGGCAAAAAACAGTAGGTTTTAACCGGATATTCCGTTTATACCGAGGCTATGCCAATAGCGATCGCGCCCAAGTAGAAGGGAAAAAATCACGCCTAGCGCGGGAATTAGCCAGCAATCTAGCTTCCTCAATAGTTGGCCCATCCGGCATTAATAACAACTGGAGTTTCCGTGCCACCGCAGATCTAGCTCCCAAGCGGAACTTAGGCAACGCTGTCGGACAAGCAGATCGTGTTTACCGCATTGAAGTTACAGGACTTCGCAATCCCGGCTATCCGAGCGTGAGAAGAAGCAGCACAGCTTTTATCGTACCTTACGAACGGCTTTCTGAAAAAATTCAGCAAATTCATAAGCAAGGTGGCAAAATAGCCAGTGTTACACCAGCTTAAATTGTTTGCTGCAATAGAGAGTTTACAACCAAACAGGAGATATAGAAGTAATGTTCGGTCAAACCACACTGGGTGCTAGTAGCGTTTCTTCATCTGCTAGCCGGGTATTTCGTTACGAAGTTGTAGGCTTGCGGCAAAACTCCGAAACTGACAGAAATAAATACAATATCCGCAATAGCGGTAGTGTATTTATTACAGTGCCATACAGCCGGATGAACGAAGAATACCAAAGAATTACCCGTCTGGGCGGCAAAATCATCAAGATTGAGCCATTAACTGCTGAAGAGGAATAATCCCCTGGTAATGATAGAACCCAGTGGGGAAGAATTTCCCGCCCAGAACACGCCACAGCTCACACCAGAGTTAGCGATCGCTAACCTGCAATCACCAGATTTAAGTCTCCGCTATTATGCAGCTTGGTGGCTGGGCAAGTTCCGGGTTAACAGAGCCGATGCTGTGGATGCCTTGATTGCCGCATTAAACGATGAAGCTGATAGGACAGAACTCGGAGGTTATCCACTACGCCGCAATGCAGCTAGAGCATTAGGTAAGTTAAGCGATGCTAGAGCAGTAAAGAGCTTAATTGAATGCCTAGAATGTTCTGACTTCTATGTGCGTGAAGCCGCCGCCCAATCCTTAGCAATGCTGCGCGATCGCACTTCTGCATCAGCACTGATCAAAATGTTAGATGGTGGTGTTGCCGAGGCCGTGCAAGTAGAGGGACTACCCCACCTAACCCAGCCCTACGAAGCAGTTATCGAAGCCTTGGGAGCCATTCGCGCTACTGAGGCAATTCCACTCATTCAGCCTTTCCTAGAGCATCCAGTACCACGAGTACAATGCGCCGCCGCCAGAGCCATGTACCAACTCACACAAAACCCCATCTACGGAGACAGGTTAGTGCAGATGTTGGCATCTGGCGATCTGAAGTTACGTCGCGTTGTCTTAGGGGATTTGGGTGCAATTGGGTATTTGGCAGCAGCGGAAGCGATCGCTCAAGCTCAGGTCGAAAACAGCTTCAAACTTATTGCCCTTAAAGGATTGCTAGAGCATCAACTGACAGACGAGTTAGAAGAGCTTGCTGTCTCAGATGACGCAATTCGGGTAATGAATTTGATGGATGCACTTTTATAGTCAAGAGTCAATAGTTCATAGTCAAAAGTAATGACTGTTGACTCTTGACCATTGACCATTGATCATTGACCAATGACTGATGAACTAATTCGTGCCGTCGCCGAAGCCGTCACACCAGCAAAAATGGTGACAGCAGTGCAGAACTTGGCAGCAACAAAAGATATAGCTGCAATTCCTACCCTAATTGCTGTGTTTGGTTATAACAACCCAGTTGCCGCAGGGGTAGCTGCAACTGCCCTCACAGAAATGGGAGAAATCGCAGTACCACAGCTAATATCTCAAATTGATGACTATAACTATGGCGCGCGGGCTTATTCGATTCGCACTTTAGCTGCGATCGCTGACCCTCGTGCTTTAGATTTATTAATCAGTGCCGCTGCTACAGACTTTGCCCCTAGTGTCCGCCGTGCTGCTGCCAAAGGTTTAGGAAACTTGCACTGGTCTATGCTAGATTTTCCCGCCAGCCATACAGCGCCCAAAAGAGCCTTAGAAACACTTATATTTATTTCTCAAGACTCTGAATGGTCAATTCGGTATGCTGCTGTTGTTGGTTTACAAGCCTTGGCAAAAAATAGCGATTTACAACAGCCTATTTTTGCCAGACTCAACCAAATGCTCACAACAGATACCGAAAAAGCAGTCCGCGCTCGCGTACAACTAGCCTATCGTTAATAAGCTTGTTTATCTACCATAAAACAAGGTAAAAGTAAATATGTCAATACCATTACTGGAATATTCACCAAGTTCTCAAAACCAGCGGGTAGAAGGTTACGAAGTACCTAACGAAGACACCCCAATTAGTTATCGCTTATCTGCTGCCACTGACGATAAAGATATTGATGCCATCATCTGGGCAGCATATCGGCAAATTTTCAGCGAACAACTAATTCTCAAAAGCAATCGCCAATCTTTCTTAGAATCACAACTGCGGAATCGGGCAATTAACGTCCGAGACTTTATTCGTGGCTTAGGTAAGTCGGAAGTTTACCGTACTCAAGTAGCAGACATCAACTCCAACTACCGTCTAGTAGACATTACCTTGAAGCGGTTTTTGGGACGGGCTGCATATAATAAAGATGAGGAAATTGCCTGGTCAATTGTCATTGCCACCAAGGGCTTGCATGGGTTTATCGACGCATTGCTAGACAGCGACGAATATCAACAAAACTTTGGTGACGACATCGTACCTTACCAACGCCGTCGCTTCAAAGACAGACCCTTCAACTTAGTTAACCCACGCTACAACAATTACTGGCGCGATCGCCAGACCCTCAACTTCCTTGGTGGTCGTTCCTTCTACAGTGCGCGTACCACAGGTTATGCAAGCAAAGAAGAAATTCGCCGCGTCATTCCTAGCAACTTCATGGCAATGGCTGGGAACATAATTACTAACGAACGTAATTATCAACGTGTAACCGCTTCCGTTGTCTCCCAAATCAGAGACATGAAGATTCCCGACAACAGCCGTGAAACTGGTACACCCCAACCAACTGTTAAACCCACAGCCGTTGCTCTACCTTACCGTTATCTTCCAGGAAACCGCACAACTTAGGAGGCAGAAGGCAGAAGGCAGGAGGCAGGAGTAAGAGAATTTTTACTCAGCAACGCTACTTGCTACAACGGAGGGAACCTCCGCAACGCAGTGGCTCCTCAGCACTCAGCACTCAGCACTGTTGAAATGACAAAGGACAAATCCTAAAACTATGGCAATACCTTTACTCGAATACAAACCCAGTTCTCAAAACCAGCGTGTTTCTGGTTACGAAATTCCTAACGAAAATACTCCTAGACCCTATCGCATAGAAAACTGCGCTGAGAATAGTGATGTTCAAGAATTAATTTGGGCAGCCTATCGGCAAGTATTTAGCGAACACGAAATCCTGAAATTCTTCCGCCAAGGCAACTTAGAATCTCAGGTGAAGAATCGCGCCATTACTGTACGCGACTTTATTAGAGGCTTGGCTAAGTCTGAAGCTTTTCGGACTTTAGTCATTGAGACCAACTCTAACTACCGTTTAGTAGAAATTGCCCTCAAACGGTTTTTAGGCCGTGCGCCTTATAATAAAGATGAAGAGATTGCTTGGTCAATCAAAATAGCAACTGCTGGTTGGGACGGTTTTGTTGACGCTTTAATCGACTCGGAAGAGTATCTCACCAACTTTGGCGAAAATATAGTTCCTTACCAACGCCGCCGCTATAAAGATAGACCTTTCAACCTAGTTACCCCTCGCTACGGTAACTACTGGCGCGACAAACTAGAAGATGCTCGCTATATAGAAGGCGACATCAAAAACTTCTTGGCTTTGGCTAATTCCATCAATATTAGAACCGTCACCTATACACCGGTTAACCTAGCCAATATCAAAATTCCCGACACCACCAGAGATACCACACCCCAAGGTATTCCCGTATCCATCAGTTCCAGCGCTAATTTCCCCGTGCGGTAAGGGCTTTTTTTCAGTGGTTTGATAAAGGTATAAGAAGGATACAAAGTTTGCAATAGCCAACTAACAACCTTCTAAATGTTTTTCCGTCTAGTTACTAAATTATTAATTAAAGGTAACTAATACCAATTGGATAAATAATGGACTTCAGACATAGAAAGCAGTTTCTTAATCTAAAATCCAAAATCTAAAATCCCAAATGGTACAGACGGACTGGGTATAAGATGCCAACCTTATTCTCAAGGCGGTCTTTAGTATGGCATTACCTTTACTCGAATACAAACCCACAACTCAAAATCAAAGAGTTAGTAGCTTTGGTACGGCAGATATTAACGAAGATACACCCTATATCTACCGTATAGAAACAGCCAACTCTCCTAGTGAAGTTGAAAGACTAATTTGGGCAGCTTATCGCCAAGTCTTCAACGAGCAGGAAATTCTTAAATTTAACCGCCAAATAGCCCTAGAAACCCAACTTAAAAATCGGTCAATCACGGTTAAAGACTTTATCCGAGGTTTGGCCAAATCAGAGCGATTTTATCAGCTGGTTGTCACACCCAATAATAACTATCGGCTGGTAGAAATGTGTCTGAAACGTTTGTTAGGTCGCGCTCCTTACAATCGGGAAGAAGAAATAGCCTGGTCTATTCACATCGCCACTCGCGGTTGGAATGGATTTGTTGATGCTCTGATTGACAGTGAAGAATACACTCAAGCTTTTGGTGACTACACTGTACCCTATCAGCGCAAACGCATGACCGTAGAACGACCATTCAGCTTTACTCCCCGCTATGGTGCTGACTATCGAGAACGTGCAGGTATTGTTAACACCGAGCGTGATTATTCTTGGTCTTATATATCTGGCAAGAAACTTGATGGGACTGCACTATTGGCCGTATTACTGGTAATGTCCGCAGGAATAACTCTCTTGCTGGTACTAAATTGGTTAGGAATTAATACTGGCTTCTAACCTAATGCGGGACAATAGATAAAGCATGAGTGAGGATTTGAGTTATCAAACCTCCTCATTTATCACCAGCTAAATCTCTGTGTAATCTTTTAATAAGAGGAAAAAAGCAGCATGGCTCTGCCATTACTTGAATACAAACCCAGCAGTCAAAACCACCGTGTTAAAAGCTTTGGTGTTGCTGACCAAAATGAAAATACACCCTATATCTATCGTATAGAAGATGTCAGTTCTTACACTGATATCCAAAGCATCATTTGGGCAGCTTATCGCCAAGTTTTCAGCGAACATGAAATTCTCAAGTTCAACCGCCAAGTAACTTTAGAATCTCAACTCAAAACTGGCGCAATCTCTGTGCGTGACTTTATCCGTGGTTTAGCCAAGTCTGAGGCTTTCTATCGTTTGGTTGTTTCTGTCAACAATAACTATCGTTTAGTTGACATTGCCCTTAAACGCTTATTGGGTCGTTCTTCTTATAACAAAGAAGAAGAAATCGCTTGGTCAATTGTGATTGGCACCAAAGGTTTTAGTGGCTTCGTTGATGCGTTATTAGACAGTGAAGAATATACCCAAAGCTTTGGCGAAAACACCGTACCCTACCAACGCAAACGCTTGGTAGACCGTCCACACAACTTGGTTACACCCCGCTACGGCGAAGATTTCCAAGAAAAAGCAGGTACAGTTCAAACCGACTGGCGCTTTACTTTGGAGAAATTCTACAGCCGCAAGTCCCAAGAAAAACGGCTTGCAGAAGGCGACCCACGCAAGTTTGCAGATTTGGCAGCAGCCATCAATCCAAGTGGTAACTATGGCCAAAGACTCTCGTCTTTTGATATCGATTACCTAGCCGCAGTGCCTTACCGTGGTGGTAACAGACGCTAAGATTGAAAATCTAGTTGTCTAAAATTTTATACTGGGTCTAGTTTTTGCGTTGATGTAATAACCAACAGCTGATGTGTAGTTGGATGTTGCATTGAGTGGAAGCTAGACCCAGTAGTTTTTGTGGTTATTTTGAATACTAAAAATTTCGGATAGTGAGTAGCGCAATGCAATAGAAAATTCTACTGCTCATACTACAGTAGGAGGCAGGAGGCAGAAGGAAAAGTCTTACTATTCCTGGCATTCGAGCTTTCAAGTTGTCCTAACATATCTGACTACCGCTATATATTTTCATGATTCATAATTATATTTACATTTAAAAATAATTAAACCTGTGGTACGAGCGATCGCACTCTTCTATTTGAGTGTAATCCGTTATTGATTAGCTGCTCGTGTATGATTTACATCTGTCAAAAGCGGCAAAACTCATTTATGTCTCCAGTAGGGTTAAAGCAAAACGCTTGATTTATAGGATTTTGAGAGTGAGCGACAGCTAACTATCCTGAGTAATTTTCATTACTGAGTTTAATTCAAGCGATCGGAGATATTTTATGACTTACGCAACCGACGAAAGCACCAGACAAGCTGTAGAACAATTTCGCCAGTTTGATGTTGATACACAATTAGCTTTATTGTGGTTTGGCTATCTCGATATCAAAGATGAATTGCTTCCATCAGGAAACGATAATGCTGAAGTAGATACAGCTAATGCTGTTTATGATCAAATCCTGGCTTTGCCAAAAGAACAGCAATTGCAAGCGCAACGTGATATCGCCGGCTGTGCAAACAGTGATATTAGTCGTACTTACACCGCTTTACATTCTAGTGGCAAATTGGAATTGTGGTTACGCCTAGCACAGGGTATGGAAAGTGATCAGATTATTACTGTACCTTCTGACTATGAATTACCAGAAGAAACAAATGATTTTGTCGAAGGCGTGGAAAACCTGGATTTGGAACAGCGCATTGATTTTATGCGGAGTGTTGTCTTAGAAATGGGTGCGAAGCAATAAGCAGCTATCTTAACGACGCACCCAGAAGAATAGTCGAGTTTTCCTGAGCGATCGCAAAAGCTATTTCGGCAAATCCTGTTATAGTAATTGCGATCGCCAAAAAATATCTGAGCGAACCGCCGTAACTTGAGAAAAAGCGGAACCTACGCCTCGACTAAGTTTTCTCAGCATTGGTGCTTTCAAAAACTACACGCTGGTTTAAGGCTTGAATTGGACGAGCATTATCAGGAAATAGTTGAGTAAATTTAGCTATCTGTTCCCTAGATACTTGGATGGGAGTTTCCATGATGTACCATTTCACGTTTTCTGAGCAGGGTGGAGTGGTGAGAGAACCAGAATAGGTGAGAAATCTGCGTTCTGCTGGTAAAAGTACAGAAGCGTTGATGATGCTATCTTTGAGTCGGTTTTCTTCTCCTGGTTTTTGGGGTATGGCATCCCAAATTGTTTGTAGATTGGGGTTAAAATCTCCAGCTTTTAAGAATACACCAACTACGGCTAAATCGCCTGCTTGACTGCGGTGAACAAAATGCAGTTCCATATCATATTCTTCGCCGTTAATGTGATGTTCGCTGGGGTGGTGAAAATGGAACTGAAGCAGATGATAAATTTGGCGATCGCTCTCAATAAAACTTCCTGGTTGATAATTAACTTGAATCGTTTTGCCATTATTAATTAAATTTAAAGGCGTTGGCTGATATTTAACTACCAATAAATCTTGATTATTTTTATCTAAACTTTTGACACTACTGACTTGTAAATCAATTGGTGTTTGTCTTTTACCTGTATAACAAAGTTCAAAATCTGGTGAAAGTTTAGCCCAATATTCTGGCCCTTGTTTGCCGATATAGCCCCAATTTGTTGTAGCTGCGGCTGGGGAAGTTACACAATTAGAAACAGATGTTCCTAACGCAGTCATACCTAATAACTTTAGTAGTCGCCTTCTGTTGAAAATCTTACTCATACTAATTTTGGATTTGTGATTAACAGCGTTGATTAGAAGGTTAATTTATAAAGTACAAAAAACTATCAAAACATCTCATGCAGTAGACTATTTATCGGTGCGTTAGGCTAACGCCATAACACACCCTAATGAACTTTGATTAATTTTTGGGTTATGGCAACCAAAAATTAGGCAAGATAGACTTACTTATTTGGCGGACTGTTTCGTTGAGCGATCGCCCAATTTTGATATGCACTTCATCTTCTTGTACAGGTAAAATCTCAGCAGGTTGACCTTCACCTAAATAAGACATGACAAAATTTGCTGCTTCTAAGCCTGTGACATAAGCTTTTTCTTGCGACCATGAACCGTGACGGTTAATAATCCAATCACCACTCATAAACACATTGGCAAAACTTGTCCTAGCTGGCAACATAGAACTATAGCTACCTGGCGCAAAGTGCGTTACCGCATTTGGCAAGCGAATTACACTACTATCAATTACTTTCGCCTGTTTAAATGCTGGTATACAAGTTGCTAAATAATTCTGCACAATTGGAATAATTTCTTCATCACTTAAATTTAAAAATTGATTAGCATGATAAAAATCAGCCTCAATTACTGTTCCTGGTTCATCTTGATATTCATCATGCAAAGCATTTAAATCAAAAAATGTCCATCCAGTAGTTGTATCAAAGCCAAAACAAGCATTAGAAGGACGCGGAATCTCAATTTTGCGGTCAAACCACAACCGCGTTGCCAAAACATCAATTGCCCCTAAATTACCTAAATTCTGAAATTCTTTCCGGCTTTGTAAGCTGGGACTGGAGGAAACAATTTTCTTCATCCCAGTGATACCAACAGCAAAAACTACAGCATCAGCATCAAATACTTGCTCACCGCAAACCACACCAGTAGCGCGATTATTATCATCAACAATTACATCAGTTACACGATGCTTTGGTAATACTTTGCCACCAGCTTTGGCAATTTTTTCTACCCAAGGACGGAAGATTTTTTCGCCTACAGTTCCCCGACACCAAACCACATCAAAATTAGGTTGATGCGCCAGAATAAAATAATAAAGCATTCCTAATGTGGCAGCGGCAGAACATTGTTCACCAGGGGCAAATAAGCCCACCAACAACATTGGCTCAAACGCATCACGATAAAGTCTGGCAGATACACCAAAATCTTTAAATAATTCCCGCGCCGTCACAGAATCATAACGCCGCCAAGCTGCATCAGAATTGTCAAAATCAACTACCGCATATAGTAAAGGTAAGGCGCTGAGACGATCAATTAATGGCAGGCGTTGAAAGTGAGTATAGAGAAATGTGCCTAAAGGTGCAGGTAGTTGAGGTAATTCTTGAAAAATTGGTGATTCTACTTCTAAACCTGCGGGTGAATATTGAGCAGAACGAGTCCAGGTAGTGAAGGGATTAATGTCTAATTCGTTGATCAGGGCAAAAATATTTCTGTAAGGATACCAAAAGCCATGAATACCGGCTTCTACAGATTTACCGCCTGGGGTTTTCCAACCTGCAACAAGTCCACCAGGATAAGGGCCTGCTTCCAAAAGTGTTACATCATACCCTTGCTTGGCTAAATGGTAAGTTGCGCCTAAACCAGCCCAACCTGCACCAACGACTACCACACGTTTTTGTTGTGACGCTTCTACCATCTTGCTCTCCGATTGTTTCCACCCATCAATTAATGTATCCGAACTTGCGTTCAGGCGGAGATGGATATTTTCTATGACAAAATAGTTTTATTGTCTTGAAGACGATGCGGCTTACAAAATATGGTTTCTACAATCAAGCACCGCTACACTTTGGATGAATATCGCGCAATCGAAGAAAAAGCGGAAGGACGCAGCGAATATCGAGATGGAGAAATTGTACCCATACCAGGAGGAACACTCAAACATAGCCGTATCGGGGGCAATATATTTGCCTTTCTCAAATTTTTGCTGCGGGATCCTCAATTTGAACCAATTAACAGCTATTTACGCCTATGGATTCCTGAATATCGGCGGGGTGTATATCCAGATGTAATGGTTTTTGACGGCGAACCACAACTAAATGAAGAACGCTTAGATGAAGTATTGAATCCTACTGTAATTGTTGAGGTCTTATCTCATACCACCGCAGATTATGACCAACAACATAAATTTCGGATGTATCGCGCCATTCCTAGTTTTAGCGAATATTTATTAGTTGAACAAGATGAGCCTTTTGTCGAACGTTATACCAAGCAAACGCAAGGTTGGTTGCTGAGTGATTTTAAAGGTTTAGAGGCTTCGATTTCTTTGGAGTTAGTTGGGGTTGAGTTACCAATGGCGGAAATTTATCGCGGTGTTGTATTTGAATGTAGTTAAAAAATTTGCTGTTTTTTTCTAGAAGAGCAAAGTTTGCTAGAGAAGTAACGTCTCAAGAGTATCCAAGAAAGCTTCAGGATTTCGACGGAATCGAAGTTGTTGAATGCGATGAAGTTGATGTTGGCGTAAATCAGAGCGTAATTGTTGCCAATTCTGTACGCAAAAGAGAGCCAAATCCTGGGCTGTAAAACAATGAAGTGCAGTAGCAATGGCTGAAGCTAATTGAACTGTGCCTCGAATTACAATTGATGAAGCAGCGACTTTACGACCAGTACAACGACGTTGATGATGTCGTAAAACACCAAAAGCCTGTTCAAGGTCATTATTGGTTCGAGGTAAACCTTCAACCTCATAACAATGAAAAAGTCCAGACCAATAACTACGAGTAATCTTTAAGAAATGAGTAATACCAGGCTCTAAAGTATCTGCTTTACCTTTCTGATGTGACATGGAATCGAGTAAAGATTGAAAACTTTGTTTGACTTCAATTGCATCAAGGCCAGTTTCGTTGTTCAGAATCTCTGCGGCTTGATAAATCCAGTTATAAGCAACAGTAATTGGAGCAAATAAAGATGCTGTTTGTTCCAGTCCTTTGGAAACAATTTGTTTGAGCTTGATTAAGGGTTTTGGTAAGCCCCTTTTTTAGCCACCCGTTCTAGACTTGCTTCAATTAAACTTAGACGTTCTTGTAGTTTTAATCCAGAAGCGTCTAGGGGTGGACGACCATCATTCGTCAAGGAGCCACGTACAGCTAAACAATATCCACGAACAACTTCAGACGTAGCTTGGTCACACTCATTAATACTACGTTCAATCTGGCGTATACCCCGAACCTGCTTTTTTAGTTCCTTCTTGGCGTGCCTATCCGCTTCATAAATCACCTTGGCTGCTTCCAATAAAAGAGTGAAAATGGCATAAGCCATGAGCTATTCCAGGTAATGCCAGTTCCACAGCTTTGCGAATTGACTGTTGTCCGTCACTTATTACCCCATCAATCTTTACATCAAGAGTATTTTTCACCTCTAATAGTAAAGCGGCCAAATCCTCATTTCTTGACGATAATAAGGTTTTTGCAAGTATTATTTCTCCTGATAAACAATCTCGAATCACCCATAGTACTTCATGCCCAACATCCGGTTGCATCCCATCAATTGCTAATATCAATCTCCCTTGTTTTTTGGCGATGGCTTTAAGTCTTGAGTGGTCACTTAACCACAGTGCGACCAATTCGTCATATCTTTCTAACAGGTAAATAACGCTTCGCTCGCTTACTTCTACACCGCGATTACGAAGTTGTTGATGAATTTGAGGTATGCTTCTGTGTTCTTGATAGCGCAACGCTCCTACCAGTGCAATCACATCTAACCCGAATTCCTGTTGTGGTAATGCCCACGAACCTTCCTGCTCTGGTCGATACTTAATTTTGTAACGCTCACAAGATCTATTTTGACAACGGCGAATTTTCAACAGTAGTTGTATCACTCCTTTAAGAGTTCTCACACGTCGCAGATTGTTGTA
Source organism: Nostoc cycadae WK-1 (assembly GCF_002897135.1). NCBI lineage: Bacteria > Bacillati > Cyanobacteriota > Cyanophyceae > Nostocales > Nostocaceae > Nostoc > Nostoc cycadae. The sequence continues at coordinate 340,999 of NZ_DF978426.1, forward strand.
CTCATTCCACATGGGTTTGCCGCAACTCGGACAATTCTGTTGCACGCATTCTAGTACTTCAGATGATGTCGCTTTTGGTTGAGGGCTTTTTCTTGCCATTCATGCACCACATATTCTCTGTGTTCCCTAGTTTACTTGAATATCTGACCCTCTCTAGCAAACTTTGCGCTTCTAGTTTTTTTATCGCATAAATTCGTGTCGTCACGACAGGGTTTTGTGTCGTGACGACAAGGTTTCGTTTCATAACGACAGGGTTTCATGTCGTGACGACAAGGTTTAGTGTCGTCACGACAAGGTTTTGTTTCATAACGACAGGGTTTTATGTCGTGACGACAGAGTTTCGTGTTGTGACGACAAGGTTTCGTGTCGTGACGACAAGGTTTCATGTCATACATACTTTTACTACAACAACCAAGCAAACAAATCTTTAACAGTCAATTTCATAATCAATTTTGTTTCACGCAGAGGCGCAGAGGTGTGGAGAGTATTAATCAAACTCTCATTTCTCTGTTTCCTCTGTGTCTTGTGAGGTTCGTTGAAAATCTTAAGCCGCGCAACAAATAGGGGCAGGTGTTAAACCTACCCCTTTGTTCTCTGATATTCTGCGTCCTACGGCAGTTGCTACGGGCTTTAAAGCATCCACTAAATTCACCATGTCTTCTAAAGATAGTGCTTGACGGGCATCGGAAACAGATTTTTCTGGTTCTGGGTGACATTCAATAATCAATCCATCTGCACCACAAGCTACAGCCGCTTTGGCTAAGGGTGCGACTAGTTCTCTTTTGCCGACGGCATGGGAAGGATCTACAATTACGGGTAAATGAGTAATTTGCTTGAGGGCTACGACTGCACCTAAATCTAAGACGTTGCGGGTGTAATCATCAAAACTGCGAATGCCGCGTTCGCACAGCACTACATTGGGATTTCCATGACTGAGAATGTATTCAGCAGCCATAACGAATTCTTCAATGGTGGCGGCTAAACCACGTTTGAGCAGAATTGGTTTATCAACTTGTCCCAAGGCTTTGAGTAAGTCGAAGTTTTGCATATTGCGACTGCCAACTTGCAGCATATCAGCATGGGCGGCGACTACTTCAATTTGAGAAATTGCCATAACTTCTGTAACTACTGGCATGTTGTAGAGCGATCGCACTCTCGCTAAAACTTCTAATCCGGCTTCTGCCATTCCCTGAAAAGCGTAAGGTGAGGTGCGGGGTTTGTAAACACCACCGCGTAAGGCTTGCACTGATGAAATTGATAGCTTTTGAGCAACTGTTTCCATTTGTTCTAAGCTTTCGACGGTACAAGGGCCACCAATAATTACTAATTCTTCACCACCGAAGGCGACTGTCTCTGAGAGTTTAACAATTGTTTGGTGATCAGAATGAGATTGTGCGGCAAGTTTGGCGTTAATCATGGTTGAATTCTCCGAAAGTATGAAGTATGAAGTCTAAAGTCTGAAATGAGGAAAGTCTTTAGCGTGAATTTAATAAAAAAGCCCGGAACCTGAGAGTTCCGGGCGCGTTCTGACAAATCGGCATGACGCTATTTACCCGGAATTTGGTTTGGGCCAAAAGTAAAAGCTGTAAAACCAGTTGTGGATATTAGTCATCATGCTCAATACTCCTAAAAACAAAAAAACCGCAGAGTGGTCTTCTGCGGTTCATCGGGCGGTTTCCAATCGGAAACGTGACTCACTCCCGGTGAACCGCCTTACGCCAAAAATAAAAGTAGTAATTGTGGCTGAACATATATACTGCGCTGAGATACAAAATTAAATATGTAGCTTCCTTGAGCTTCACAATAACAAAAGCGATCGCTTGCGTCAAGCACCACACAACATCAAAAAAACGATAGACTCATTACAACTCTGGGAATGGAGATTTGTGGCAGGTTGGTAACTGAAAAATAAGCTCAAGGGCATGAAAATAAAGAGAATCAGTTCTCCTCAGCCCTGACAAGCTTGGTTATGCAACTTTTCACGAACACATATACTTTTGCGGAAAACTCAGTTTTATGATGCCCAGTTCCAAAATCTTCAGCAAATCTTTTGATGCTCATGAAGTTTACCCTTGCCCAGTTTGTCGAGTAGGTAAGATTTCACAGATGCCATTAATGGAGACTATGGCTTGTGATTTCTGCCAAGAGATTTTTACTGTCAATTTAGAGCAGCAGCAAATCAAAATGCCTTCGCGGCAACCGCCTTTAGTTTGGCGGTGGAATGGCTTTAGTTGGACAGAAGCCCAGTTAGAAGGTGTGGAATTGGGTTGGGGTTATGGAATAGCAGCGATGGCTTTTGTCTTTCTGCCTACAACTTTAATTGGCATCGTCGCTTTTTACTTCCCCCCATCTGTGGATTCTCCCCTCAGTTGGATACCATACATCTGGACTATCTTAACTTTTTTGTCACATTTATCCATCGTTTTGTGGATTATTGTTGAGGTTTATCAAATTCCTGTTGCAGCATATTTCCGAGCTATAAATCGATGGCGAAATGGAGAAATAGGAAGATGACGGGGATACAGATAAAAAGGGACAATAACCATTGACTATTGACAACTGATTATTGACTAATAACAACATCCTATGAATGAGTTGGAGCGATATTATCGAGTCTTAGAATTAGAGCCTGGAGCAACACTTGACGAAGTAAACCAGGCTTATAAAGATTTAGTCTTTGTGTGGCATCCCGATCGCCTTCCCAAAGATAATATCCGCTTGCAACAAAAAGCTCAAGAAAAACTCAAAGCAATTAATGAAGCGCGGGATAAATTGCGCTCTGTTAACGGCAATTCTAGCAATGGGAAGCATCATCACGCGCCGCACCATCAGTCACCTCAATCAAATGGGAATCATTATCACGCGCCGCATTACCAGTCACCTGAACCAAATGGGAAGCATCATCACACGTCGTACTATCAGTCACCTGAACCCAAAAGATCACCGCAACCCACACCGCAACCACCAAAACCAGGTTCAGATTTGAGTGGTAAAGATTTCAGTCGGGCAAATTTAAGTAACAAAGATTTATCTGGGAGAAACATGAGTTATGCCAATTTAAGTGGTGCTGACCTCAGTGATAGTTTTATGCACAAAGTTATACTCCGAGGTGCAAATTTGTCAGAAGCAAATTTATTTAGGGCTAACCTACTTTTAGCTGACCTCAGAGAAGCAAATTTACGTAATACTAACTTAATTGGTGCAGATCTCAGTGGCGCTGATTTGCGGGGAGCCGACTTAACCGGCGCACGTATTCGTTCGGGCGATCGCTTGCTAGTTAAACTGATTGGTGCTAACTTAGCAGGTGCAATTATGCCAGATGGTAACACTCATAGTTAATAATTCACCAATAAGTGCGATCGCTATCTGTCTTAACTAAGTCTGACAAATGGCGAACCTAGATCAAAATATTATTGATTTTGGCGAAGTTAGAGCAAACTTTCAGCGTTTTTTCCTGTTTTATGTTCCGTCCCGACATAAAGAATGTCTCTGCATCCCATCGGATTTATAGATAAAACTTAAGTATTTCAACGAATTTCAAATTGAGATTTATCACAGAAAATGTAGCAATCAATATTTTTGTTGCATCTCCTGCATTTTTCCGGCTGACATTAGCTTAAGAAAGTATGGCTGACACTAGATATTTAAGTTAGGCTAAAGCCATTTGTGTGGGGATAACAAATATATATGCGATCTGCCAAGACTAAAAATGTTTCTGTGAAAGATAATCAGACTAATAATTTCTCTACAAAAGAGTCTGTAACTCAATCGTTATTAAATCATCAAAGTTGGATTATTGGGCTAATAAATAATCTTAGTATCAGTAAAAAAATTGCTTGGGGCTATACTTTAGCTCTCAGCGTTGCTGTTGTGGGAACAGTAGCAGGGTTTATCCTCGGAGATTACTATCAGCGACAAGCCATAATTCAAAAACAAGAAAAATGGCAAGAAAGTCAGCTAATTCGTAATCTTCATGCTGTTTTATTAGAATTACAAGCGCATCAAGGAAAAATCTTAGTTTTTACAGATTTAGCACATTGGCAAGAAGAACGCACTCATCTAATACAACATTCTACTGAACTCCAAGAACTTTGGTCAGAACTGAAAACTTATGCCAATCGGTATCCTAATAAAAAGATATCTGATTTTTTGCAAACTTATGAAAGTAGTTCTATAGTTTATAGCCAGCAAATAATGGCAGTATTAAATCAAGGTGATACATCTAATTTAAAAGCTGAAAATATAGCCATAACAAAAAAACAACTGTTAACTTTAACTCAGAGCAATATATATATTAAATTACATGAAAGTACAGATGCTTTAGATAAATTACTAGAAGCTTCCGAGGGGAGTTTTCAACGCAAAGAAATAGCTGTACTCGCTACAGAGAAAGTGCGAGACAGAATTATTATCATCAGTATGCTGTTATCGGTGGCGATCGCTATTGTACTAGCTCACTACACCAGTCGCGCGATCGCTCGTCCACTCAAAGCGGTTCACGATATCGCATTAAAAGTTACCCAAGAATCTAACTTTAGTTTGCAAGCACCAGTTACCACAGCCGATGAAGTGGGGATGTTAGCCGACTCTCTCAATCAACTCATTCAACGAGTTAATACTCTTTTAGCAGAGCAGAAAGCCGAAGCATCTCGACAGTTAATTCAAAATGAAAAAATGTCTAGTCTCGGACAGATGTTGGCGGGAGTAGCACACGAAATCAATAACCCAGTCAACTTTATGTATGGGAATCTTCAGCATACTAACGCTTATTTTCAGAATTTATTAATGCTACTTGAAGCTTACCAAGCTAAAATCCAAGATGATGAACTAGTTGCGTTAGCTGAAGAAATTGACTTAGACTTTATCAAACAAGACTTGCCAAAATTATTACAATCTATGCAAGTTGGTGCTAAACGCGCCAAAGAAATTGTTTTAAGTTTGAAAAACTTTTCTCGTTTAGATGAAACTGAATTTCATGCAGTAGATATCCACGCTTGTATTGAAAGTACATTATTAATTCTGAATAATCGTTTAAAAAAAAGAATCGCTGTAGTTAAAAAATATGGAGAATTACCCAATATTGAAGGCTATGGTGGTGCATTATATCAAGTATTTATGAATATTTTATCGAATGCCATTGATGCTTTAGAAGAGTCAGAGAATGAAGAAGCATCTCAAGAAATTATTATAACTACCCAATGTCTCGATGAAGAGTGGATACAAATAAAAATTGCTGATAATGGTTCCGGGATTTCTCCAGAGTATCAACAAAAGATATTTGAAACTTTTTTTACTACTAAACCTATTGGAGTAGGTACAGGTTTAGGTTTATCAATTAGCTATCAAATTGTCGTAGAAAAACATCTCGGTCAGCTAACTTGTGAATCGGAAGTTGGCGAAGGAACCACATTTGCGATCGCATTACCTATCAAGCGTCCAAATGCTAATGATAATTCAGCGAAATATAGCACATAAACAATATTGAATCATAAATCTCCACTATTTAAAATAATAGATATTTTGTGACTCTAGAAGACGTAATATTATTTATGTCACAATTAATAAAAATACAGCCCATAAGAGTCAAGTAAGAGAAAACTTATCAATGAATATTGCCATCATTGGTTGTGGTTATGTTGGTTATGCAGTAGCTAAATATTGGCAGCAAAAGATGACTTTTGTTGTTACCGCTACCACAACTACCCCTGAACGTATCCAAGAACTACAAACGGTAGCGCAAAAAGTCGTAATTGCTAAAGGAAACGACGCTCAAACACTGCAATCAGTTTTGCAAAATCAAGATGTAGTGTTGCTTAGTGTGGGTGCAAAAGGCGCAAATGTATATGAAGAAACTTATTTAGAAACTGCCAAAACTTTAGTTGGGCTTTTGCCGCAACTACCTAAAATCAAGCAAATTATCTATACAGGTAGTTATTCTGTTTATGGCGATCGCAATGGTGCTACAGTCGATGAAAATACACCAGTAGAGCCAACTCATAGTTCAGGAATAGTTCTGAGAGAGACAGAAAAAGTTTTACTCTCAGCCGCCAGTGAGAAATTGCGAGTTTGCATCTTGCGCTTGGGCGGGATATATGGAACTAATCGAGAACTGATTAAAATCTTTAGTCGCGCATCTGGTACAACTCGTCCCGGTAATGGCGAAGATGTCACGAATTGGATTCATCTTGATGATATTGTCGGTGCGATTGAATTTGTCCGTCAACAACACTTACAAGGTATTTATAATTTGGTGGATGATGCACATTTAAGCAGCCGAGAATTACTAGATACTTTATTTACCAAACACAATTTGCCTAACGTGCAATGGGATAGTTCCCTCAAAAGTAACCGCCCATATAATGCCATAGTATCCAATCAAAAAATCAAAAATGCGGGATATCAATTAATTCATCCGCAGATGATTTTTTGAATTGAAGTTATCGATAAATATAGAGACGTTGCATTGCAACATCTCTATCAATCAATTTACAAAGGACGATAAACGCGATAGTTAATTTCCGGGAAGATATTATCCATTAACTCGACTTTTTCTAACCAACCGCTGTCAACTTTCCCGATTTTGATATCTTCATAGAGTTTATTAAACCGCATCAGGTGCGATCGCGTCCGGCGTACAGCATAAGGAACCATTGTCCCTGTTCGCATAATAAATGCCCAGTCCGAAGACTGCGCTAATAAAACTTCCCGTGCTGCTTGGTTCAACGCCCGCCATTCCAACTCATCCGCAGGTTCCAGCTTAGAAATTTCAATCATCCGTTCTGCGGCTTTGTGCAAATGCTGATAAACCCAAGCATTTGTTTCATTTAACCAATATTCGTGAAAACCTTTGTAACCCCAACTCGATTGGGAAGGACGACACACTTGTTGCGATGGTTCTGCTCTGAGATAATCTGCCAAGTGAGTCATTTGATATGTACCTTGGTCATACCACGACTTACGGAATAAGTAGTCAATGAACCAAGGGCCTTCATACCACCAATGTCCGAATAACTCTGCATCGTAGGGCGAAACAATAATCGGCGGACGCTGCATAATTCCGTAAAGATGTTCAGCTTGCCGTTCGCGGTTATACATAAAGTTGGCAGCGTGTTCGGCGGCTTTTTCCCTTGCCCAATAAGGATCATATAGTGCTTTATCTGATAACCCTAAACCCCGCCCGGTAATTTTATGGTACTTAATCCCTGTATTTTTTCGCTGACCATTGGGCATGATGTAGGGTTTGATGTAGTCATATTCTGCCTCCCAGCCCAAATCTTTGTAAAATTCTCGATATTCGGCTGCACCAGGATAGCCCACCTCAGAAGACCATACCTGCTGTGAAGATTCATGGTCTCTACCAAAAGCTGCAACACCTGTTTCTGTAAAAATCGGCGCATAGCTACCAAAACGGGGACGAGGACGAGCGTAGAGAATACCATGCCCATCTGTGAGAAAGTAACGTAGCCCAGCATCAGCCAGCATCCTCTCCAGCCCTTCATAGTAGGCACATTCCGGCAACCAAATACCTTTAGGTGGACGACCGAAGGTTTGTTCGTAGTGTTCGCAAGCTACTTGAATTTGCGCCCACACGGCTTGAGGATACATTTTCATTAATGGCAAATAGCCGTGGGTAGCGCCACAAGTAATAATTTCTAAATTATTACTGTCTTGGAATTGTTTAAAAGCAGTTACCAAATCACCGTTGTAGCGCTCCCACATTTCCCGCGCTTCGTTAAACTCAGTGGCGTAGTGTTCAGCCAAATAACGAACATGGCCGTTTTGGGCATTATGCTCAATTTCTAGTTCTGTAAGTTCCTCTAATTTGGCTAAGTGAGCATCATAGCGTTCTTGCAACAGGGGGTCGCGCAGCATTGACACCAAAGGCGGTGTCATACTCATTGTGATTTTAAAGTCAATGCCGTCTCGCTTTAAGCCTTCAAAAACTTTTAGTAAAGGAATATATGTTTCGGTAATGGCTTCATAAAGCCATTCTTCCTCCAGCACATAGTCACTTTCTGGGTGACGAACGAAGGGCAGGTGTGCGTGAAGTACAAGCGCGACGTAGCCAATAGCCATAGTAATTTTGGGGTGATACTTGTAAATTTAAGGTCGAGGGGTCTAGCAGAAATTAACAATATTTTAAGACCTTCTGGGTATCGTCGTAGCCTGATTGTATGGAGAAAGTTGGATTAGGAGATGCAGTGCATATTTCGACTGCACTCCATAACCAAGGGGGTAGGGGTGTGGAGTTGAGGAAATTCTCTGTCAAAAGGGAATTTTCAACTAATCTATTAGACTTCAGATAACAGTATTGAGGTTACTGTTATGTAATTACATTTTTGCCAATTTTTAGTTTTTACAGGAAGAAAAATCTTACTTTTTAATTCTCATCAAATAGTATGTAATTCAAGTAAACTCACTTGAATAAACTCCCTTAAGATAGAGGTAGTTTGGCTATTTGTACATAACTGAACACCCCTAAAACCATCGTTTTGTGAGCCATATACTGCTGAGAAAATACAATATTTATTCTCACTTTTTAGCTATTACTAACATAAAAAAATAATTGCTATACTGAAAAAACACTAAAGACAACGAGGAATTTCTCAGCAAATTTATAGACAGTTGCTGAGAGTTAGTTATGGGTGATGACACCCATTTCCTGAGTTAACGAGTTAGACAAAAAATAAAAATATGAAGTACGTCAGCAGCTTTTTAAGCACGCTGTTCATTGGTGTAGGCATCTGTTCCTTACCTCAATTTGCAGCGAATGCAGTTACTTTAGGTAGTGGTGCGATCGCTTTTGCTCAATCACCAACTCTCATCAGTGCTAGTACGCCACACAATGAAACAAGTGTGTCTGATACTACATACTACTTCACCGTGAAAGTCCCAGCAGCAGCCGGAGAATCGTTGCAACAGTTGACTTTTACTCAAGTCACAGGTACAGAAGAAATTGAATTTAACCCAAATGATACCGTTGCTTTTGTGGGTACACGCGATCGCCGTGGCGAAAAGTTAGCAGTCAAATCTGTAGTTACCAACGACAAACAAAACTTCACAGTCACCTTTGCTAATCCTGTACCACCAGACCAAACAGTAACGATTGGTTTGCGGACTTATCGTAATCCTTTCAATGATGGTGTCTACTTATTTGGTGTAAAAGCCTTTCCCTCTGGACAGCAAACAATTGGTCAATTTCTAGGTGTAGGTCGTCTGCAATTTTATAAAGACACTTACTCGGAAGGTTAGAGAATGGGGATATGTGTAGAGACGCAAAATTTTGCGCCTCTACTTTTTACGCGTTAATCCAATTTATTAAATAAATCAGCCAAAACTACATTAGAAAATAAAAACCCTTCGGGGTCAGTTAATTGCAACCTTCCTGCTGCAACTTTTACCCAACCTTTTGCAAAATAAGGTTGCAAACATTGAAAAATTTCCGCTATTTTTCCTTCGCCAAACTCTGCTTCTAATCTAGAAACACATACACCCTCAGCCAAACGCAAACTCAACATTAAAGTTTCTAACAATACCTCGGCGGGTGGTGTGACTTCACAATTAATTATGCTGCCAGCTTGCACCCATTGATAATATTCTTGAGTTTTGCGCGGACGAGTGTAGCGTTTTCCTTGTATGTAACTTGCTGCACCCATCCCAAAACCATAATAAGGGCGGTTTTCCCAATACACTCGATTATGCTGACACTGATGTCCAGGTCGCGCATAATTAGAAATTTCATAATGCTGATAACCTGCACCAGTCAATACTTGCTGACCCATCTGGTACATTTTGACTGTAGTTTCATCTGTAGGTAGAGGATTATCTCCTGATTTGTAGTAGCGTCCAAAAGCCGTTCCTGGCTCAATGGTTAAATCGTAGATAGATATATGCGTCGGGTTAATAGCTACTGCTTTTACTAAAGAGTCAGACCATTGATCTAAAGACTGATGTGGCAGCCCAGAAATCAAATCTATACTAAATTCGGGAATCTCGACTTTGTGAATTAATTCAATAGCTGCAAAGATATCTTTAACTGAGTGCGATCGCCCAGCAACTTTTAACAATTCTTCTTGAAAGGCTTGTACACCCAAACTTACCCGATTTACACCCAAATTGCGATAGCCTGTAATATGCGCCAAATCGAATGTTCCCGGATCTACCTCCATCGAAATTTCTACTTCCGACGCAATCCCAAAACGTTGCTCTAACGATTCTAATATCTTTGCCAACTGCTCAGTTGAGAGCAGCGAAGGAGTACCACCACCAAAAAAAATTGTCTGCAAAAATTGTCCAAAATTAGGGGTGATGGCAATTTCTTGGCATAAAGCTTCTACATATTGGGAGATTGTACCCGATGTTTCACCCCGCAAGCGATCGCCCACAACAGACACCGGGAAATCACAATAAAAGCACCGCCGTCTGCAAAAAGGTATATGTATATAAGCAGAACCAACAATGCCAGAAATATCAAGTGCTGATTTCATTTTGAGACATAATTACTTAACTTAACAAAGAATTACAAATTGCCAAAATAATGAGTTTATTTATGGTTTTTTATCGTTTTACAACAAAACCATGCAAAATATTAAAATAAAGGTCTTTAGTTATAATATTTGCAGATATTCCCTGCTTCACACCTTAGTCTAAGTCAATATTCATTATTGTGTCTTAGCGATGAAATCAAAAGCATTTGACTTTATCGGGTAAAACAATTGCAGGAAAACAAAACAACCATGCTTGATGCCATTATTATTCTCTCATTCATTCTGGCAGCAGCAGGCATAGGTTTCTACAGCACCGATCTGCTACCTGATGGCACCCTAGATCGAGTGACCAACCTAGAAGCTTTACGCCTCACTGTTGCCGTCTTTGCCGCTATTATTGGCGGTGCAGTTGGACTGAGTTTCCAGACGACTTATCGCCGCCTAGAAGCACAAGTCCGCGAAATGCCACTGGAAGTCATCTTAACGCGTGCCATTGGATTAGTCATTGGCTTACTACTAGCAAACTTAATGCTGGCTCCACTATTTTTGCTACCCATACCACCCGACTTTAGTTTTATCAAACCCTTGGTAGCAGTTGTTGGCAGTATTATTTTAGCCGTTACAGGCATGAATTTGGCAGACACTCACGGGCGAGGCTTGTTGCGATTAATTAATCCCAACACCGTGGAAACAATGGTAGCAGAAGGTACATTAAAACCTGCAAATACCAAAGTTTTAGATACTAGCTGTATTATTGATGGTCGTATTGAAGCACTACTAGAAACAGGGTTTTTAGAAGGGGCAATTATCGTACCACAATTTGTATTACAGGAATTGCAGCAAGTAGCTGATGCCAGCAAAGACCAAAAGCGGGTGCGGGGAAGACGCGGTTTAGAAATTCTCAACCGTATTAAAGAAGATTATCCAGATCGCATCTTAATTAACCCCATTGACTACGATGATATTGCAACAGTCGATGCGAAATTAGTCCGCTTTGCCCAAGAAATCAACGCGATATTGCTAACCAACGACTACAACTTGTCGAAAGTAGCCAGCGTGCAGAAAGTACCCGTGTTGAACGTCAACGATTTAGTCAACGCCGTCCGTCCTACTTATTTACCCGGTGACAACCTCGACCTGAAAATTCTCAAAGAAGGGAAAGAACCAAGTCAAGGTATTGGTTATTTAGATGACGGGACAATGGTTGTTGTGGAAGAAGGTAGTAGTTATGTAGGGGGTGAACTGCGGGTAGTAGTCACTAGCGCCTTACAAACCTCCGCCGGACGCATGATTTTTGCTAAACCCCAAGCTTCAGCCATAGCGTGAGGGAAATGTCAGGTTCAATCACAATTAAATTATGCACAAGTAGTGCGATCGGTGTAGAGAATCTGCACCGATTATTTTTTATTAGCAATTTCGCTCATGATTTTTTTGTGAAAGGTGTATCTATAAAACGCATATTGATTATATTTAAATTTTGCATTATTCGTGTATGGCAAAACTCTACTATCGTGGGATGGCAACGCAAAATGGCAAACCCAAAATAGGTCGAAGTGCCAGACTATTAGGAATTAGACCAGGTATTGATATAAACATTGAGCAAATGCCTATAGGTTATCTTGATGAGCAAGGCTATTTGTTAGCAGAGTCAGAACGTGAGGTTCGAGGAGAGCTTGTTACTGTCGCCATCAAAGATACAAAGGGAATGTCCGTTTCTTTATCTATTGAAGCTTTACCAGCATTTCGTAAACCTCAACAATTTGGTGGAACTGGAAAAGATCCACTGTGGCAAATTGATGATAGTGATATTACTGGAGATTTACAAGCTATTCAAGATAGCCCAACCCACGTTAGCATTGTACCGAGAGTTACAATGTTTTTAGAAAGGTACGAATTAGCGTTAGCAAATACCAAAAACTATTGGCAGAGAGTTGATTAAAACAATGAGGACAGGAGGCTAAAAATATGGCATGGATATTTAGTTTATCAGCAGAATGTGGTTCTGATGAAAGCACTGCTCATAAATTAGCTCAACATTTTATGGGGCAAATATTGATACTCTCAAATGGTAGTTCATGCCTATTTCAAGTAGACACCTTTCAAGATATAGAAAGCAATTGGTGGTGTCGTGTTTACCCAAATAATATTAGTGAAGTAGGAATCAATAGCCCAGAAAGTGCTTATTTAATGACAGATTTGGGTATTTTACTATATCAAAAACTACGCACTGCTCCTGCATTTCGTTATGCCTTAGTAGGTGTAGAAGTTGATGAATTCAGAACATATAGTGAATTAATTGAAGACTTACCTAATTTATCTGTTCCTGGATTAGTTTTATCCCAAATAATTGAGCGAGAAGTAGAAATATTACCTATTTTTCGACAATTTAGCTTTGGTTATATATGGCAACCTTATCAGGGAGAAATTTATAATCCTCTGATGGTATCGCCAGAGTTAAAAACCAAGCTCGATGAGCTTTTGGTTATAAGTTGAATTTAAGCTTTGATTGATCAAATAAAGAGTATAATTTGAATTATATTTAGTTTCGCTCACGATTTGTTTGTCTAACAAATATAATTGCGAAAAAATTAATAATTGGTAGAATCAATAATGTGAAAATTAAAGTAAAGATAAGGAGAGTGCGATCGCGCGGTTTATCTGGATGAATAATCTCCTGTTTCAACATTCCATTAATATATAGGAATCATATTTGATTTTTGAAAAAGACTACGAGATAATACTGAGAAACAGTCTTGTCTAATAGCTAACAATGATAAACCAGGAGCTACAATCTAAAATAGCAGAACTACAAGAATTTATAGATGAACGTCCAGATGCGCGGGAAGTAAGAAAGGCATTGGCAGTGAAGCTGGTTTATCAAAGCTACAAGTATGAGGAAATTCAAACAATTTTAGATGTTTCACTTGGTTCAATCACAATATGGAAACAAGCCTATGAGAAAGATGGAATTCTAGGACTGCGCTTGAAACACAAAGGGAGAAAAAGCCACCTGAATACTCAACAAAGAGAAGAAGTACTAGCTTGGTTACAAACAAAGGAATGTTGGGAACTTGGCGAACTTGAGTATAAATTGGCTTTTGAATATGATGTAATTTATGAATCAAAACGGAGTTATTATGACTTGTTTGATGCAGCAGGATAAGGATGGAAGAAGACTTCTTCTGCAAATCTAAAAGTTAATGAAGAAGCAGTCGCCGCAAAAAAAAAGAGATTTCATCACTGTTGGCAAGCCGCCGAGAAGATATAGAAGCCGGTCTATTGAGAGTCTTGCTATTAGATGAGTGTCATTTACTTTGGGGAGATAGCATTGGATATGTTTGGGGTAGAACTGACCAAGAAATAAGCATTCCAATTAGTAACGAACGAGATAAACAAACTTCAGGGTGGAGCAGTTGACTATCTAGATAAGAATTTATTGTTGAAAACTTACGATACAGCTAATTCAAAAAATACGATTGATTATCTCAGCTATTTACTAGAAGAGTCACCTAACCAACAATTACTCATTTTTTGGGATGGAGCTAGTTATCATCGTTCAAAAGAAATTCAAAATTTTTTAGCATCTATTAACCAAGGTTTACCTCTAGAGCAATGGAAAATTTATTGCGTCCGCTTTGCTCCTAACTGTCCCTCCCAAAACCCCATAGAAGATGTTTGGTTGCAAGCAAAAACTTGGGTGCGACGTTTTTGTGCTTTAATCCCAACATTTTCTCATCTTAAGTGGATGTTTGAGTGGTTCATTAAAAACACTCTCTTTGATTTTCCGTCTCTCCAGATGTACGGATCATTTTCAAAAATCAAATACTAGTCCTATATCTTCGCTCAATTTTACTCATCACACATTTATATTGATACTCAACTTCAAATCTTTCATCTTTTACATAATCATTCAACCAATATTCGTCACAACGATAACTATAAAAATCCGCGACTTCATAACTTGATGTTCTATGTTCAACGACTCTGCCTTGAAAATAACGTGTTAATTCTTTTATATTTCCTTTATTGCTAATAACACTAGTTTCTAAAATATGATCGTCAGAGTGATACTTAGTTATTACCTGAGAACCATCAGGAACATTAATTACTTCAAATCTAGCTTCGGCGATATAGTGTAATTCTGGTTCATACTTTTGTAATATAGAATTTGCTAAAATAGCATCTTTTTTAAAATCACCACTTTCATCTATATAATAAGCACCAGTTTCATAACATTCAGCTATACACTGCATCATGTTAGTTAAACTGCTATACCGTATCTCATCTCTCAAAGTGTAATTCAGTATCGGCGAGTTTTCTGTAATTTCTTCAGCACCTATAATAGCAAAACCATCATTTTCAAATTCAAATATAGGGAACCAGCCAAAAGGCAATACAAAACCATAATTATCTAACACTATCTTCTGTACTTCTACAGCTTCTTCTAATGGCAGAAATCGGTAATTATAGAAAAAACTACTATCTTCATCAATCATGCCATTACGCCATTGATAAAGTTCATAAACTTCTCTCGTTAAGCGAAACGGTAAATCTTTGACCTTTTCTTCAATCTCCTCATCAGAAAGCCCAGTTTGTAGAGCAGATGCGTACAATGGTTTATGTCGTTGCAACCAATTGACAACTCTATCTAAAGCATCTGTTAACTCTGACATAAGACGTAAACACTCATAGCAAAATTAGCTTTAAGTGTAACTTTACTTACTACTCTGTGTCCTCTGCGCCTTTGCAGTTCTAATAAAAAACAGCTACCTTCAAAAAGTAGCTGCTTTCATATATTTATAAAACCTAATTTTGCTGATTTAACCAAATTTCCAAATCAGCCACTTCCGAAAAATCTAATAGCGCCTCTCCTAATTCTTCCAATTGTTCAGCAGATAAACTACGAACCCTATCCAATAATGATGTGTTGAGAGCACCAAAACGACGTTTCAATAAACGGCTAATTAGTTTCAATGCTTCCTTTTGAACAATATCTTGATAAATTACAGAGTCTTTCATGATATCCTCTCTTAACAATTGACGAATCAAATCTTTTTCAAACCGTAAACCCGCCAAAATTTCTACGCAACCAGCAATATTTTGTCTTTCTTCCCTATCCGAAATTGTAGCGACTTGTTCAGCTACTTGTGCAAGCAATCCTTGGGGTGAGGTAGTTCGAGTGAGAGGTGCTAACGGTAAAAATGCAGGATTTGACAAAAATTGTGTTGATTCTTGCTCCCACAAGCGCACAACACGATAGTAATGAATTGTTGTGTCGTCTCGATATTCTTCAGTGAACGCTACTTCGTTAGTAGTTTCTTGGAGAAATATCAATACTTGCACTACAAGACATCAATATTGACGCTTCAACCTCACAGAATAATCAAGCATTCGGAAGTTAAGCGCAGGAGTGGAAGTTGTTATAGTTTGAAATTCAATATGCAAAATTCGATTATCTGTACGCAGAAATGTTACAGAATCAGCGCGAATTGGCTCAAGTGTTAGTTCAGTTTTTAATACTTCAATTTGTTGTGGCTCTACACCTAATAACCAGCGTACAAACTCTGCTGGGTACTGCTCGGCTAAATATTTACAAGCGTTATCGTAACTCAAGTTTTTATTCTGGGCTTATTTGATAACTATTTTATTATTAATATCTAACTATAAAGTTTCCACTATTCTGCAATTCTTGAACTAGCTTAGAATTACCAGAGCCAAAAATATTTAATATATCTTGGGCGCGAGTCATAGCTACATAAAGTTTTCTAGCAATTAATACATCATTTTCAGATAGTGCAGGTATGTTAAATTCCCAGTCCTGAGCCCAAAGAATTAAAACAACTTTAAATTCTAAACCAAGCGCACTCATTCCACTTACAATTTTAATACCTGACTGGTTTATACTATACTGCTTTTCAGATTCTCTGTTGTTAGAAATCCAATACGTTTCAATTCCTATACTTGTTAATTTTTGAATGAGTTCAGTAATTAATATTTTTTTATTATCATCTGCCGTTTTATATATTACAGCTATTTCATTTAAACATAAACCGTCTGCCTTTAATTCTTTAATTACTTTTATAATAGATGCTAATTGTTGATTGTCTGATTCTTCAATATGTAGAATAGGAGATAAACCATGACGTATAGCATCTTGAGGTTTAACAATATCAAAGATTAAAGTTTTATCAGTAAAAATATTATCATTAATATTCTCAAAATTAATATTGTTGCTATCTTGAAATATGCTCCATGCAGCACTTAATATTTCTTGTGTATTTCGATAGTTTTTATCAAGTTGAAATTTTTTATTAATGGTTCTACCGACTGCTTTTACTCCTACTGATTTCCAAGTAAAATTTTGTCGCTTGTAAATAGATTGTCCTCCATCTGCAACAATCATTAAATTTCCATTATTTTGATCTTTTAAAGCAGCAACACAACACTTAAACCAAGTAGGATGAAATGTTTGTGCTTCGTCTATTAAAATTGCATCATACTTATCGGAATCCGAAAAGGTAGAAATTTTTTCAAAAAGTATTTCCCCTAAAATATGCTCATAATAATCAGTAGAAAAACCACCTTTAGAGGGTACTGTTTTAATTTCTGAACTAAACCAAGAATAAAAGGTTAAAACTCTTATGATTCTAGTGAAATAGTGATTATTTATATCTTGATCAAGTAAGGAATTTAGATAACCAGAAAGACTTCTATTAAAACAAAGAATTAAAATTTTTTGGTTAGGATTTATTTTTAATAATAATTTAGCATGAGATAGAAGTATTAAAGTTTTTCCTGAGCCTGCAACACCATAAATGATTCTGTGTCCTTGACCTATACTTCTAACTATACGTTCTTGGCGATAGTCTAAGGTTTTATACACATAACTTCCATTCTGGAGTTTAACCCCTTCAGCAACACTGTGAGAAGATGCTGGTACAAGTTTGATAGCAATTTCAGGAAATATAACAGCTTTGATGGTGCTAATTTGATCACAAGTAAGGTAGGGATAATAAAATTGATGAGTAAAAATTTTTTTTAATCTAGATAATAAGTTCATATTATTATGAAATGATAGTAACTCATCCCTATATATTGCTTGAAATTGTGGAAAAATTTGGTTGATATTTTTTTCTAGTGCTTGAGATTCAGTAATATTAGAAAAAACAATACTATATTCAACAGGTAAAGCTAATTTATTGATATTATCTATATCATCTTGCTTAAGAGCTGGATAATTTTGTAGTTGAAGAATGATGTGGTTTAAAAATTCTTGTTCTTGATACCAAGAGTATTGATAAATTTCAGATACTTTCTGAACTGGTTGTGAACGTTTACGTGTTTTTCTATTAGGAATATCTAAATATATGTGAGTGGGAGACTGCTGTACATTATTTTTATCTTGATTTTCTTTATAAAAACTTATAGACTTATTATCTATGTTTATATTGGCGATTTGATTAGGATAGTAACTAATAACTTGAATGATAAGTATTCCAAAATTAGGAGAAAGAATAAGGAAATCGATATTTTTACCATAAATAATTTGTTTATGCCAAACATGAAAATCATCTGGCAGCTGATTACTAAGTAATTGAAATAAATTTATTTCACCTTGGCTATAATTTAATGAAATTGACTCTGGAAGCATTAAAGCCATAATTAAAATGCAGCAATATTGTATAGAAGTTCATGCTATTTATAGCACACTGCTTAATACAGTATTAATTCTCCTATGTGCTGCGAAATCGCTAATAAAAAAACAGCCACTCCCTTGCGGAAGCAGCTGTTTTTTATTTATGTGACTACAGAGTATTAGTAATCGAAATCGCCACCGCCCATACCAGCGCCAGCAGCAGGAGCAGCATCCTTGGGTTCTGGTTTGTCAACAACGATACATTCGGTTGTCAACACCATACCAGCAATAGAAGCAGCGTTTTGCAGTGCGGAACGAGTTACTTTAGCGGGGTCAACGATACCAGCTGCTAACATATCTACAAATTCGTTAGTAGCAGCATTGAAACCAACGTTGAATTCTTGTTCTTTAACGCGTTCAGCAATGACAGCGCCATTTTGACCTGCGTTTTCAGCAATTCTCTTCAGAGGTGCTGGTAACGCACGAGAGACAATCAAAGCACCAGTCAACTCTTCATCTTTGAGATTAGCTTTAGCCCACTCTTCTAGTTGAGGAGCGAGGTGAGCCAGAGTTGTACCACCACCAGGAACGATACCTTCTTCTACCGCTGCTTTGGTAGCGTTGATAGCGTCTTCGAGGCGCAGTTTTTTGTCTTTCATTTCGGTTTCGGTGGCTGCACCAACTTTGACTACAGCTACACCGCCAGCCAATTTAGCCAGACGTTCTTGGAGTTTTTCTTTGTCGTAGGAAGATTCGGTTTCGTCCATTTGACGACGAATTTGTTCGATGCGAGCTTTAACGCCAGCTTCGTTACCTTCAGCAACAATTGTGGTGTTGTCTTTGGTGATGGTGATGCGGCGAGCTTTACCTAAACCATCAAGCTTGGTGTTTTCTAGCTTCAGACCAGCATCTTCGGTGACGAGTTGACCACCAGTGAGGATAGCGATGTCTTCTAGCATAGCTTTGCGGCGATCGCCAAATCCAGGAGCTTTCACAGCAGCTACGTTTAGCACACCACGCAGGCGGTTAACAACCAAGGTTGCCAAAGCTTCTTTTTCAATATCTTCAGCAATAATTACCAAGGGTTTGCCTTGACGGGCAACTTGCTCAAGAACAGGTACTAAATCTTGTACTAAAGCGATTTTCTTATCGGTTAGCAGTAAATAAGGATCATCAAATACTGCTTCCATCCGTTCAGGATCGGTGGCGAAGTAAGGAGAGATGTAGCCTTTGTCAAAGCGCATCCCTTCAGTGATTTCCAATTCGGTGGTCATGGATTTCCCTTCTTCTAGGGAAATTACGCCTTCTTTACCCACCTTGTCCATTGCTTGAGCAATCATCTGACCGACTTCATCGTCGTTACCGGCAGAGATAGAACCAACTTGAGCAATAGCTTTGGAATCTTCTACAGGACGAGCGTGTTCGGCAATTTTTTCTACCAAAAATATGGTGGCTTTATCGATACCGCGCTTCAACAGGATGGCGTTAGCGCCTGCTGCTACGTTCCGTAAACCTTCTTTCACAATTGCATGAGCCAACACGGTAGCGGTTGTAGTACCATCACCCGCAGCGTCATTGGTTTTAGAAGCAGCTTGACGAATCAAAGAAACGCCAGTGTTTTCAACGTGGTCTTCTAATTCAATTTCTTTAGCGATGGTCACACCGTCGTTCACGATTTGCGGTGCGCCGAATTTCTTCTCTAGAACTACGTTGCGACCTTTAGGGCCGAGGGTTACAGCTACAGCCTCAGCTAAAATGTCCATGCCTCGCTCTAGAGCGCGACGTGCGTTTTCGTTGTAAATAATGCGCTTTGCCATAGTTGTTAATCTTCCTGTGTCATTTGATGTGTGTCACTTGTCATTTGTCATTTGTCATTTGTCTAGGGACGATTGACTGTTGACCATTGACTTTTTGACTAACTAACTACTGCTAGAATGTCTTTTTCAGAAAGCAGTACGTATTCATCGGTGCCGAGTTTCACGTCTGTGCCAGCGTACTTGGAGTACAGCACTTTATCGCCAACTTTGACTTCCAACTCTTGACGACTACCGTCATCGTTACGCTTGCCAGGGCCAAGAGCAACAACTTCCCCTACTTGGGGCTTTTCTTTGGCGGTGTCAGGCAAATATAGACCACCAGCGGTCTTTTCTTCCGATGCGCTTACTTTTACGAAAACGCGATCGCCCAAAGGTTTAACTGTAGATACGCTTAAAGATACAGCTGCCATAAAATTTTTTCTCCAGAGTTAGCACTCTCAACTCCTGAGTGCTAATTTACCGAAGTAAAGCCTGCAATGGCAACATTTTCTGATGTACGGGTTCCCGAACTGTTGGAAGAAGGCAGAGGAGCAAGGGAGCGGAGGGGATAAAAATTTCTCTTTGCTTTACTGCAAAGTACTCCCCATCTCCTCTACACCTCTACACCCCTGCCCCTCTGCTCATTTCCCCACTCCCCACCTTCAGTAATCGGAAGTTCACTTAAGTATAAGTACCTAATTAAGTTTAATTTTCTGATTTTCATCAGTAAGTTACGAATATTTTTATATGGTCAACTTTATTTGCAAAGCTTGGAAATTGTTATAGAACAGTAAACAGGGATCTGAATCATGAGTAACAATACCAAGATTCAAAAAACCATCACATCGACACAGCCATTAAACATGTAGACAACAAGAAAACCTTAAGTAATTGTGTAAAAATTTTAGGAATTGCCAAAAATCAGCGACATATTTTTATGTATGCTGACCACATTGTTGCTAACTACGGTTAACAGCAAGTTAGTGGGTAGTTCTGGGAAGGCCTCCATTAGCTACTTCAAGAACTAAAACTTGATTAAAAGCTATGAAAGTTTACCCTTCTGTATCTTGACAATTCAAGACAATTGCTTGCCACTTTGTTGTTCTAGACAGATAATGGTTGTCTGCTCGGATGGTGGTGTCTGGTATCGCCAAGCAAATTTGCAAGTTATTGAGAGGATCATCCAAACATACTTGATCGGCATCATGGTGGTAGAAGAATTTGCATTTTTAACCCATCTTTGCCGGAAATTCCCCTACTTGCTTGTTAACATCTGATAAGGCTTCACATCCGCAGGATATAGTAAAGCAGTACGCTGATGAAAGTGCGAGTTGTTATAAAGCTAGGGTCATCTGAAGCCAATACTTACTAGTGAATGGCAGACGATTATTATTTAATCAGTGTTTTTTCACCCGCCACTTTCAAAGCGATATATAATAGCGCATTATAATTACTACTGCTCTACGTATCCTTACCGGACTTTTGCCGATGAGCTAGTGGTCTTAAATAAGGTGATAACCGCTTTTGAGACTTCGAGGAAGCAAAGGCAAGTTAAGTGGGAAAAAAGACAACATCTCGATAAATCCACCATATTAAGGATAACCATTCAAGACCTTGATGGACCGAAGCGCGACAAGTGCCACTGCTATGAAAGAGCCCAGCATGAAAGATCACAAACGCCTTCTACTAATTGATGACGACCCTAACCTCATCTTGCTGGTGAAGGATTACTTGGAATTTAGAGGATATGAAGTCGTCACTGCGGAAAATGGACGTGAGGCTCTAGAAATTCTAGAGCATGACGTTCCAGATATGATCATCTGTGACGTAATGATGCCGGAAATGGACGGTTACACTTTTGTAGAACAAGTCCGGCAAAATGAACGCACTAGTTGGATTCCCGTGCTGTTTTTGTCAGCCAAAGGGCAAAGTGCAGACCGAGTGAAAGGTTTAAATAAAGGTGCTGATGTCTATATGGTCAAGCCTTTTGAACCAGAAGAACTCGTTGCACAAGTAGAATCTTCGCTGAAACAAACTATCCGTTGGAAGGAACACCAAGCCAAAGGCGGAGAAAACGGTTCCCGTATTCAGGTTCCCTTTGATGTGCAGTTAACTCCCACCGAACTGAAAGTAGTCCAGTTTGTAGCTAGGGGTTTAGCGAACAGAGAAATTGCTGAAGAATTAAATGTTAGTCAGCGTACCGTTGAAAGCCATGTGTCCAATATGTTGGGCAAAACCAATCTCCACAACCGCACTGAATTAGCGCGGTGGGCGATTGAAAATCAAATGGCTTAAAAGGCTTTCAGCATTCAGCCGTCAGCTTTTGACTGTTTCACTGGCCGCTGATAGCTGAAAGCTTGCTTACATCTAACGAGAAAAATATCTCCTGAGAGTAAATTGAGGTAGATAAAATGCTTCCCGTTGGCAAAACTGCTTTTAGCCAGTGAGAAAAGAAAGCAGCTAAATTCTGATCAAATGCGCCAATCTCAGCAGCAGCGCACCCCATTGAAAAATCCAGTCATCCCAGGACAAGTGACTTCAGCAATTATTACTGCCTAATAGTTATTGAATGCACGGGACAAATGACATGATTGCATCTACCCTCCTTGGGGTATCTCATGATTTTTATCCTGTGCTGTGGAAGATAGTTCTTTGTGACGCGCATTAGTGCTAAGACATAACAAGAGCGCGAAAATGGTGAATCCTGCAAGTAATTCACTGCATCACTCTACCCAAATATTAAAAGCGATCGCCCTAACATCACCAGTGCGATCGCTTTTAGTTTAATCAACTTCTCCAGGTGGGAGGGGGACAGAAACTTTTTTAAGCAGCAGGTTCCAACAACTGAATATTCGAGAAAATAAATTCTTGAATATTTAGATGTCCGTTGGTTTCTGTGCGAATTTCCCGACGGTTGAGAATGAAGTATTTGCCTACTTTTTCATATTCATCGGTGAATTCGCTTCTACCACCCTTTTGTTCGCCAGTTTTGGGGTCATGGTAAACAGAATCGTAGGTGTGAGACAAGTAACCTTCGCCAGTTTGGTGGCTGCTGAAGGTGTTGATAGTGACGAAAATGCCATGAATTTGACGGT
Organism: Nostoc cycadae WK-1; assembly: GCF_002897135.1. Lineage (NCBI taxonomy): Bacteria > Bacillati > Cyanobacteriota > Cyanophyceae > Nostocales > Nostocaceae > Nostoc > Nostoc cycadae. The sequence goes on from NZ_DF978426.1 coordinate 364,013, forward strand.
GAACCAGACAAACTTCGTTATTGCGGACTTTATATTTATCGCCAGAACCTTTACCACCAACTAAAATCTCCACTGCATCAGTTAAGTCAGTGTCACCATAGCTAAAGGTGTTTTCGCTGTGGGTATCTTCAAAGCTGCGACGGATGCGGTGAATAGCGATTTCCCAAGCTTGACCGTGGATGGCTTTTTTTACGGCTTCGTCTTCTACTCCCAGAACTTCCGCCTTGAGATCAGCATTGATGATTACTTTACCTGTAGTAACTTTATCGTCATACTTATAGGTAACATCTGCGGTATAACCGGGGAAATTGTTATCCCATGTGTAACGGTTTTCATAAGCAGCTCGGAAAAGTTCCTGAGCAGAGAGTTTGGTAACTGTCATGTGCTTCTCCTAGCGTATCCAGTGATAATAGCGTTTTATTGTTGCTGGTATTAGCATAGAAGTAATTGTTGAGTAGAGCATAGTCCCCAATGGGGTACACTTTGGGTACACTTATGGCTAATTCTCTTCATGCTGTATTTGGTGCGATCGCTACTGTCCGTAATGAGCAAGAGCTACATCTAGCTCTGAAGGATAAAATTAGCGAGCATTTTGGCGTACAGCATTGGGGTATCTATCTTTTAGATGACCAAGCAGCAACAGAAATTAATATTCCGGCTATTCCTTCTGTATGTTTAGAGGGTAATCCCGTTGGGCGCTATGTAGTTGAGCGTCACGCTCCCGCCCATGAGCAATTGTTATTATCACCTGGAGACTGGAAACATTTTTGCTCTCGTTCTGACCACGAACATGTGATGACTGGGCCAATTGTTTGCGATGGTCAGTTGATTGGTACATTACACTTAGCACGCGATCGCGGCCAGCCTGCTTTTGATGGCAACGACTTAGCTGACTTGAGTGCTGTATGCTTGCATTTGTCAGCCAAAATTGCAACTTTAAGGGCAAAACCCACAACTTCACCGTTAGTTAGCCGCTTGACACCACGGGAGTTAGAAATTGCGGAATTGGTGGCGCAAGGTTTAACTAACGCAGAAATTGGTGAAAAACTTTGGATTACGCAAAACTCTGTGAAACAGGCTTTAAAGCGGATGTTTCGCAAGCTAGAAGTATCAGCACGAGCCGAGATGGTGGCGAAATTACAGGATGTTTTGGTTTCTTAGAGTCATGATGTGCGATCGCAGTTAGTAGGCATAATCTTATTTTCTTGTCTATAGTCAGTAATCTTGCAGAGAATTAATATAATTACTGACTAAAACTATTTTTTTGGACACAGGCGCAACCTTTGGCAACAATGTTTGAAAATTCACGTCATATTTTATAAGTTTTGACTCTAGATTTTCTCTTCTTAGGAGGTGTTGATTACATAGAATTAGAAAATAGAGTCCAGTATTCAGTATAAATTCTATAAAAGGCTACAAATAAATTAAGTAGCAAAAAATAGCATTAAAGAAAAAAATAGCAGTTGAGAATTAGGAAGAAGTAAAAATTGGGCAACAAACCTACAACCTGCTGTATAACTACCGAGTGAGTCATAAATTGGCGGTTATATATCAATAGATAGATGAATAGTAATTAATATTTTTGTAAAAATTCTGACTAAAGAAATCTAAATACTTATTCAGTAAACATTTTTGAGGAGAAAAATAATTTATGAAATTTAAACCCGTATGTGCAAGCATAGCGGTCACTACTTCTATAGCTACAGGTATGGTATTTGTTCCTCAATCTCATACACTAGCTCAAAACAAACCAACTCAAACCGAACAGATAAATTCAAGACGGTCAGGAACTTTGGAAATGCAATGGATTTTAGGGTTTATACCCTGGCCAACATGGGCTAGAAGTTCAAATAGTTCCCGTAGCCAAAATTCAGGTAATAGTAATACCTATGCAAATAACCCAAGCAATCCCAAGCTAACAAATATAGGTAAACCAAATAACTCAAAACCAATAGATACAAAGCAAGGATATAACCAAAAACAAGTACCTGTTCCTGTTTTAATACCAGGATTAGCTGCTTTAGGTATAGGCTTAATATGCAAAAATCGTCAAGCTTCAAAGCAAATTGAAATGAAATAAATGACTGATTACTTCCAAGGGTAAACAGTGAGAAGTAGATTAATTTATCACTGGAGCAAATTTATATTCTGCCTAAACTTTCAAGGAAGAGTCTATTCATAAAGTAAAAATAACATTTTTGTAGGGTGTGTTAGGCGCATACTTTCGATCTGATTTGTCAGAAAAAATATAACTCCTACGGCTAACTCACTACTACAGATTACTGTGCATTAGGCTAAAACCGTATTTTACTTTGCCTAATTAATAGTTAATAAAGAGGAGGTTTTAATTCCTTTGAATATCTATAAAAAATATGCTTATACAATCAAGAAAATATTATTAATTTATTTAGTAAAAAAACATAGTCTAATAGTTTTGTGTGGTTTATTTGTAGGTTTATATTACTACTTATTTTTTTGGTTAAAGACACTAATAAATTTCCTGATTGGTGGTAGTACATTTCCATTATTGACAGTTACTGCTGCTTATTTAGCATTACAGGAGTTATGGGAACAGAAACCTCAAATTGCTAAGTTAAATCCGGTAGCAATAGAGCGACGAATCGGCCATAGTTTGATTTTATTTGGATTTGGCATTTTCCCTTTTAGTCTGCATAAAGGTTGGTCTCAAGCATTAATTTGGTTAGGAATTTTAGCAGGTATTGCCCTTAGCTCTTGGGGAATACAATTCTTTAAAAGCTATCAACGTCCAATTTTTTTGATGGTTACAAGTATATATCCGGGGATTTACTTTGTAGCATCATATATATGGCAAGCCTTGACTCCAGAAAGAACAATGGATCACATTCAAGCTTGGAGTGTTAATTTAGCACTTCACGCCATAGGTTATCCCAGTATTTTAGATGGAACATTAGTAAAATTACCCACGGGTGGCGTAGATATAGGATGGGGTTGTAACGGATTTGATTTGATTGTCTTGATGCTGATGACTAGTCTGTTAATAGGTATGGGTTACAGACTAAAAGTCTTTCAAACATTAACAATCAGCTTTTTGGGATGTGTTGTAGCTTTCAGTTTTAACACTGCTCGGATTGCATTACTGGCAATTGTCGTTGCTTATTGGGATGGAAGATCATTTGAGTTTTGGCATCATGGCTGGGGAGGACAAATCTTTTCCGCAGCTATGTTTATAGTATTCTATTACCTGCTTATTCAAATGCGGTTACTGGATTTTGCTCACAAACCTAAGCTGCGATGATCAGGCAACAGATTCAATATTAATGATGCGATGTATAACAACAAGCCGCTTTGTGTCTACGCACACAATAAACATAAAAACCACAGGTAAAATTAACTATAACCTGTGGTTTTGAATTTCAACTATACGCGAGCTATAGTGACAATCTCTAACTGATCTTGATATTTACCCTGTCTTGCTTCGTAACTAATTGCACAGGGTTCTCCTTCTAAAAAGAGTAACTGCACTACACCTTCATTGGCATATATACGACAGTCTGCACTAGAAGAATTGGAAAATTCTAGAGTTAAATGCCCGCGCCACGCAGCTTCCGCAGGAGTTAAGTTTGCAATTATACCACAGCGTGCATACGTACTTTTACCTATACAAACTACTGTAATATTATCGGGAACCTCTAGCCGTTCTAAAGCCACACCCAATCCATAAGAATGAGCAGGCAAAATAAAGTAACTGCCATTTACATCTGTATGTAGTGGTGTTGACTCTAAATTGTGGGGATTAAAGTTTTTGGGGTCAACCACAGTTCCTGGTATGTGGCGAAAAATCCGAAACTCGGCGGGGGAGAGGCGGATATCGTAGCCATAGGAAGAAAGACCGTAGCTGATAACGGGTTGAGCATCTACGGATGTCTCTTTCTGTACTTTTCGGATTAAGCTTGGCTCAAAAGGTGAAATCATGCCTTTTTGAGCCATTTCCGTAATCCATTTATCGTTCTTAATCACAAGTTCACAGGTAATTCCAACCGAACTACTAGAATATCGTGAACAGTGTCCTTTAGGGTCGGTGGCTGCGGCGAATTTCAGTAATTTGGTCGGCGACATCTAACAGGGATTTGGGCATTTCTGGCCCTGTAAGAATGATATCGATGTGGGGCGGACGTTTTGCTAAGAAAGCTAACACATCGGCTTCGGGAATTAAACCAAAGTTAATGGCTAAACTTAACTCATCTAAAACAACTAGGGCATATTTACCTGCGTAGACGACATTTTGAGTATGTTGCCACAACTGTTGTAAAGCTTGATTTTCGGCTTCGTCTAGTTGTGGTGTATCGATACAGCGGGGTAAATCACAGCGTATCCAGTCGAGATTTTGTCCTAACTGAATTGGTTTATCTTGTCCTTGACCAATACCGCCTTTGAGAAACTGTACTACTAATACTGATGTGCCTTGACCAGCAATTCTCAAGGCTTGAGCCATCACCGTAGTAAAAAAGTTACGGTGAGCGCTAGTAAAAACTTGTACGAGTCCTTCTACTGGGTTTGGTGAGGAAAGTGACGAATTGCTGCTGGGAGATTCTAACTGGGCAACCATAAGGAAAATTTAGAAAATTACAAAAAAATAAATAAGTTCTGCTGAGAGTTGTTCAAATCTATTTATATGATTAACCTGATTTTGACAAGCGTGTTCTGGAAGAAGGGGGAATAGGGAAATAAAGGGTGTAGGGAAAAGAAGGTCAAAGGGACAAGGTTAGAACAAAAAAATCATCCAAAATCCAAAATTGGGATGAGATATTGACATTTTCATTTTTTGGATGAAACTAGTCGCAACACGATCGCAAAATTTAGGAGCAATAAATGAAAATAGCCGAGTGTGATCTAGACTATTGGTTTGGGCAAAACAAAGTAGAATGTTATGAATTTTACCAGATGAGGAGTGAAATTAAGTGAGATTAGTGATTCTGGGAGGTTCAGGATCAGGTAAAAGCACTCAAGCGCAAAGGCTGGGTAGACACTTTGATATACCTCAGATTTCTACAGGTGAAATTTTACGAGAAGCGATCGCTAACTATAGCGAACTCGGTCGCCATGCACAACCCTATGTAGCCAGAGGTGAGCTAGTTCCCGATGAAATGATGATTGAATTAATGCGGCTGCGATTGAAAAAACTTGATGTTGTTGGTGGTTGGATTTTAGAAGGTTATCCCCGCACGGCCTTTCAATCGGAAGAACTAGATTTTTTATTGGAGACTTTAGAACAAAAGTTAGATTGGGCAATTTATTTACAAGTACCGCAAGCCATCATGGTCAGCCGTTCTCTAGGCCGTTCTCTACCAGATGACCAACCCGAAATTGTCCAACGTCGAGTGGAAATATTTTACGATCGCACAATCCCTATCTTAGAATATTACGACCGTCGCCGCCGCCTATTAACAATCAACGGTGATCAAGTACCTGATATGGTAGAGCAAACTATCCTCAATCTGCTGACGAGTGCTGAATCAAAAGGCTAAAAAACAAAATTTCACACTTCATACTTCACGCAGTATTCTAGATGAAAATTGTGAGGCAAATCCAATGGTATGGCAGCGTCCCGATGGCAGACAACCTTACGAGCTTCGTCCTGTGAGCTTTCAGTCTGGTTTTACTCGTTTTGCGCCTGGTTCGGTGCTGGCTAGATGCGGTGATACTCAAGTACTTTGTAATGTTACTGTGACTGAGGGAGTGCCGAGATTTTTAGCTGGAAGTGGTAAAGGATGGTTAACGGCTGAGTACCGGATGTTACCCGCAGCCACCCAGCAGCGCCAAGAACGAGAATTGTTGAAATTATCTGGTAGGACTCAAGAAATTCAACGTTTAATTGGACGCAGCTTAAGGGCAACAATAGATTTTGAGGCTTTGGGAGAACGGACTATTACGGTGGATGCTGATGTGTTGCAAGCGGATGCAGGAACGAGAACCACAGCCATTACAGGTGGTTTTGTCGCCTTAGCACAGGCAATTTCCCAATTATTACAGCGCGGGGTGTTAGAGCGATCGCCTTTATCTGGACAAGTGGCGGCAATTTCTGTAGGTTTATTACAAGGTGAGCCATATTTAGATTTAAACTACCCAGAAGACGTAGCAGCTACAGTAGATTTCAACGTCGTGATGGATCATCATTTGGGAATTATTGAAGTTCAAGGAACAGCAGAAGAAGGTAGTTTTAGTCGTACCCAATTGAATCAACTGCTAGATTTTGCCGAAAAAGGCATTCAAGAATTACTAATTGCTCAACGCGAAGCTATTCCTGGCTGGGAAAATCTTTTTGAAGTATGAAGTGTGAGAGGTTATTTATAAAGTAAATATTAAGTAGGGTGTGTTACGGCTATACAAAGATTTTGGAACTTAAAAGAGTGAAAATTAGCCGTAACGCACCATCTTTCTCTAGATACTTCGGTCTTTTTACTCAAACTTTGAGGTTAAAAGGCTGAAAGGTGAGCCTTTAGGGTTGAACATTGAGGTTAAAAGGCTGAAAGGTGAGCCTTTGAGGTTGGATGTTGAGGTTCTGAGGCTGAAAGGTGAGCCTTTGAGGTTGAAGATTGAGGTTCTGAGGGTGAAAGTTGAGCCTTTGAGGTTGAAGGTTGAGGTTCTGAGGGTGAAAGTTGAGCCTTTGAGGTTGAAGGTTGAGGTTCTGAGGGTGAAAAGTGAACCTTTGAGGTTAAAGTGTCAAGAAATTTTGTGGAGTTTTCTCACGCAGAGGCGCAGAGGCGCGGAGAGTAAGGAGAGAGTTTTTGGTTTTTTAACAAAAGCTTGGCAAAAGGTTCTTAGAGCGGACATGATTGATGTCATAACTGAACCAAAATGCTTGTGAGTTAATTGTGAAAAAGTTATTCAGTGCAATTAATGCTGCGGGTGTGTGTCTTGCACCTTGGATAATGGTGGCGGGAATAACACCAGGATTACTGTTAAGTATTCCAGTCAAAGGGATAGCGCAACAGCAAACCCCCACATATTCCGCAGAGCAACAAGCAGCCTTAAAGGACGCTGAAGAACTAAATCAACAAGTTATTAAGTTATACCAGGAAGGAAAATACAGTACTGCTATCCCCTTAGCTAAACATGTATTAGCTATTAGAGAAAAAGTGCTTGGTCAAGAAAATCTAATTGTTGCCACTAATTTAAATAATTTGGCTGCACTATATCAAGCACAAGGAGAATATCAACAAGCAGAACCTCTGTATCTCCGCTCACTAGCTATCAAAGAAAAGTTATTGGGTAAATCACATCGTGAGATTGCTACTAGCTTAGATAATTTAGCTTTACTGTATAGAAAACTGGGCAAATATGAACAAGCAGAACCGTTGCATCTGCGTGCTTTGTCTATCTATGAAAAGCTGTATGGTAAAGAACATCCTGATGTTGCTATTAGCTTAAATAATTTAGCTGGATTGTATCGTCTACAAGGCAGATTTAAACAAGCAGAACTATTGTATCTCCGCTCACTGGCTATCTATAAAAAGTTGCTGGGTAAATCACATCCTGATTTTGCAACTATTTTAGATAATTTGGGATTATTTTATGATTCTCAGGGAAAATATGAACAAGGAGAATCACTGCATCTACGTGCTTTAGGCATTTATGAAAAGGTTTATGGTAAATCACATCCTGATATTGCAATTACTTTAAATAATTTGGCTGCACTGTATAATGCCCAAGGAAAATTTACCAAAGCAGAACCTTTGTATCTCCGTGCTTTAGCTATTAGTGAAAACATATTAGGTAAATCACATCCTGATGTTGCTAATAAATTAGATAATTTGGCTGCACTATATAGTTCACAAGGTAAATATGAACAAGCTGAAATTCTGCATCTCCGCGCTTTAGCCATTTTTGAAAAAGTATTAGGAAAACAACATCCTGATGTGGCCATTAACTTGACTAATTTGGCTTCTCTATATCAAGCAAAGGGTGATATTGTTCATGCTGTTGATTTTCAGCATCGTGGGTTAGACATTCAAGCAAAAAATCTTGATTTAATTTTTGCTGTCGGCTCGGAAAAAAATAAGCAGGACTACATTAAGACTTTTTCGGGGACAACTGACGCTACCGTTTCCCTAGCTCTGCAAGAAGCACGGAATAATCCAGCAGCAGCATCTCTGGCTCTAACTACTGTACTTCGTCGCAAAGGGCTAGTGTTAGATGCCGTAGCTGACAGCATTCAAATCTTACGCAGCAAATTAGACAAAAATCCTGAAACTCAAAAATTATTCACTCAATGGTTGCAAATACAACAGCAATTATCAGCCTTAGTCTTTTCGCGGTCAGTACAACAAACTGCTAACCCAACAGAGCAGATAGGAAAATTGGAAGCAGAAAAAGAAAAACTGGAAGCAAAAATTAGTGTTCAAAGTGCCGAATTTCGTCAGCAAATTCAACCAGTCGATTTATTAGCTGTTCAAGCAAAAATTCCTCAAGATGCAGCTTTGGTAGAGATTGTGCAGTACAAACCATTCAACGTCAAAGCCACAACGGAAGCTGAAAAATTTGGTAAACCCCGTTATGCGGTGGCGGTATTGCGTTCTCAAGGTCAACCAACATGGCTTGATTTAGGTGAAGCCGCAGAAATTGATAAATTAGCAATAGATTTCCGCACAGCATTAGCCATTGGTAGAACATTTAACAAACTGGCTCGCACTTTAGATGAAAAATTAATCGCACCTATTCGTCCTTTGTTGGGTGATGCGCGGCATATTTTAATTTCTCCTGATGGACAATTAACCTTAATTCCTTTTGAAGCTCTCAAAGATGAGCAAGACCAATTTTTAATTCAGCGTTATTCATTTTCTTACCTGACAACTGGGCGAGATTTATTACGTTTCCAGTCAAATTTTAGTAATGCTACGGCTCCAGTTGTCCTGGCAGATATTGACTACGACTATCAAAATACAACTGTAACCTCTAATAAAAAACCTAGTGTACAAACCTTGCCAAATCAACGCTCTATTAATTTGGCAACTTTAGAATTTTTGCCCTTAGCTGCAACTAAATATGAAGCGATCGCTATTAAAAAAGTTTTGCCAAATGCCAAATTGTTATTAGGCAAAAATGCCACAGAAACGGCAGTTAAACAATTACATAGTCCGGTGATTCTCCACTTGGCAACTCACGGTTTTTTCATCGCGGATATTGCCCAAGATATCAACACATCATTAGATTTGCCAGAAAAACCAAATCCACAAAAGATTTTAGAAGTAGAAAACCCCTTGTTGCGTTCTGGTTTAGCCTTAGCTGGTGCAAACAAGCGTAATCAGGTGATAACCACCGATGACGGTATTTTGACGGCGCTGGAAGTTGCTGGTTTAGATTTGCGTTCTAATCAGTTAGTGGTGCTGTCAGCTTGTGAAACTGGTAGAGGAGATGTCAAAGTTGGCGATGGTGTGTATGGTTTGCGTCGAGCTTTGGTAATTGCTGGTTCGCAAACTCAAGTGTTAAGTCTGTGGCTGGTGGATGATGCTGCAACAAAAGATTTGATGATGAAGTATTACCAGAATTTGCAAGCAGGTAAAGGAAGACATGAAGCTTTGCGTGCAGCACAGTTAGATTTACTCAAAACAGAAGAATATCAACATCCCAGATTTTGGGCAGCGTTTGTGCCTTCTGGTAATTGGACACCTTTGAGAGAGAAGTAGTCAGTTTTCAGATCCCCGACTTTTTGAAAAAGTCGGGGATCTCATTTCCCTACACCCCTACACCCCTTTTCCCAGTTAGTACCACTGACTACGGACAAAATAACCTGACAGATGATAACCATGAATTAGGTTAAACTTTGCCCACCTAACTGATGATGTTAAAAGTTTCAAAAGTTAAAAGGAGGGATGATCAGAAGTTCGGTATCGTATTGCTGGAAGCCGGCTATGTAATCATAAAGCCATGAATAAACAGGTAGAAATTCTATCAGATCAGTCTGCGCTGGTAGCGCGATCGCTGGAATTAATTTTATCGAAGTTGGAAACTGCCATTGCACAACGGGGGCAATTTACGATTGCCTTATCTGGTGGGAGTACACCTAAGCCTTTATATGAAGCGATCGCTGCTAAAGATTTGCCTTGGGATAAAATTCACGTTTTTTGGGGAGATGAGCGCTACGTTCCCCCAGATCACCCCGATAGCAATGAATTAATGGCGCGGCGTGCATGGCTAGATCGGGTTGATATTCCCGCCGCCAATATTCACGCTATGCCAACTTTAGACGCTGATCCAGCCTTATCTGCTGCCAAGCATGAGCAGGATTTACAAGAATTTTTTCATACTGCTCCTGGTGAATTCCCGGCGTTGGATGTCATATTGCTGGGTATGGGTGATGATGCCCATACGGCATCTTTATTTCCCCACACAGATGCACTAAAAGTGAGCGATCGCTTGATTACTGTGGGTAACAAAGACGGGAATCCCCGCATCACCTTTACTTACCCCTTCATCAACGCCGCCCGCAGCGTGATTTTTGTAGTGGCTGGCGCTAATAAACGTCCAGCTTTAGCTAAAGTCTTTGCACCAGAAGCCGATGACTTTAGCTACCCATCTCGCTTAATTCGTCCGCAAGGGGAACTTTGGTGGCTCCTCGATTCAGCCGCTGGGGCAGAATTGCCGAATTAAAGTCAAAAGGTAAAAGTAAAAAGGTAAAAGACTCTATTCTTTTTACTTTTGCCTTTCTACTTTTAACTTCCTAAAGAGTAGTTGTTAAAATCGAAAGCTAGAATCGCCCCCTTGCAAAACTGCCGATTGGTGGAAGCAGAAGCCGCTATGGAGGTGTTTCTGCTTGCCAGTACTATCTAACGCTGATCTTCAACAAAGGCTAAAATCAATGATCGTCTGCCCGAATTGCAATCATCCCAATCCCAACGGCGCTGTCCAGTGTGAAGCTTGCTATACGCCTTTACCAGCGACTAGTAACTGTCCCAACTGCGGAGCAACGGTACAGGCTGATGCTGCTTTCTGCGGTCAATGTGGCTTTAATCTCCACTCCGCTGCGGCACCTGCTGCTGTTGCTGCTACAGTTGCTCCCGAAATTCCTGTACAAGCACCACCATTAGTTACACCAGATCCACTATTAGATCTATTACAACCAGATGCTTTAGGAATTAACCAACAGCCTGTAGCTGTACCACCAACAGCTGTAGCAGCCGAAAGCACACCCCCATCTCCACCACCAACCGTTGCACCTGAACCAGTAGCTGTTGAGGCTGCCATTCCTAGCCCACCGCCAGAACCAGAACCCGCACCAGCACCGGAACCAGAGCTAGAAACGGCTCCCGCACCAGCGGCTCCCGCCGGTGTTTCGAGAACTCAATTACAACAAGTTACCGCGCGAGTGGTGCATATTCAAAGCGATCGCGAAATTGAATTACCCCAAAGTCTCTCGGTAATTCACATTGGCAAGCCCAATGACCGTATTCCTCCTGATATAGATGTTTCAGGATTTAGTAATTCGGAAATTGTCTCTCGGATACACGCTGATATTCGCGTTGAGGGAGATGCTTACTATGTAGAAGATGTCGGTAGTTCCAATGGCACTTATATTAACAACTTGCCATTATTACCAGGTAACAGACACCGTCTCCGCCCAGGCGATCGCATCAGCCTCGGTAAAGGTGATTTGGTAACATTTATCTTTCAACTAACCTAAAAAAAGGTAACAGGGGACAGGGAACAGGGAACAGGGAACAGGGAAAGAATGATTCTGCCTCCTGCCTCCTGCCTCCTTAGATTAGGATGGATGAAAATACACTCCATTTATTGGGGTAATTACATTCAGGAAAGTGCGCCATGCAGGAACCAAAAAAACATTTTGAAACCTTGCTCTCTACAGAAGCCCCACCAGAAGTAGAACGTATGGGACTAAATTGGTTAGTCGCAGCAGCGATCGCCACAGCTGTATTATGGCAAGTTCCCGGCGGCGATTATATTTTATACCCGTTCACTATCCTGGCAACTTGGTTTCACGAAATGGGACACGGTTTGATGGCGCTGGTATTAGGCGGACAGTTTCAAAAGTTAGAAATTTTTAGCAATGGTTCCGGTGTAGCTACTTATCGTATCGCCACCTCACTCGGCCCCATTGGCCCCGGTTTAGTCGCCGCCGCAGGGCCAATGGGGCCGCCAATTGCTGGTGCAGCTTTGATTTTAGCTTCCCGCAGTTTTAAAGCAGCATCTTTGAGTTTAAAAATTTTAGGCGGTTTTCTACTGCTTTCTACATTAATTTGGGTGCGTTCTTGGTTTGGCTTGTTGGCAGTTCCTTTATTAGGTTTAATCATCCTTGGTATGGCTTTAAAAGCACCCCGCTGGATGCAGGGTTTTGCTATTCAATTTTTGGGTGTACAAGCTTGCGTGAGTACATACCACCAACTCAATTATTTATTTAGTTATAGTGCTGGTTCTTTAGGGCTATCAGACACAGCCCAGATGCAAAGATATTTACTTTTGCCTTTTAACCAGAGGAATGGGCAGAAGTAAAAA
>NZ_DF978427.1:0-162313 GCF_002897135.1 Nostoc cycadae WK-1
ATCTATTCATCCCTTCATTCAGCAACGCCCACTATTACTACTCACACGACTAAAAATGTTTTGAATATTAGAACTATGACTGAAGCTTGCAGAACCACCTGTAGGAATAGAGAATTGGCTAAAGCTATGAAATAAATTGTTGCCAACAGCAGTACCGCCAGTGATATTGTAAATATTACTTCCAGACACAGCAGTGCCGAGAGTACCATCAGGCGAGACTTCTGCCTGAACATGGCTGTTACCAATAGCTAAGATGTAGAATGCACCAATTAAACCTAAGTTAGCCAAAGTTACTTTCATCAACTTATTTGTCATTATCTACCTTGTGTCTAGTTTTCCCAAAGTAAATTTTGCTATTGAGGTGGCTGTGTAATTTTATAATGAGTTTTTTCAGCTTTTATGAATAGCAGCACAAGTTAATGATGGAGCTAAATTCATAGAAGATTTATCGGCAATTAATTCAATTTTGCCTTGGGCGTTACGTCGCCAAGAGGTAGCTTGGACAAGAGTTTCTGGAGATTTTGGTATTTGTGCTTGTGCTGGTTTTGTGGTGTGGAATGCAGAGATATCACGAGTATCAGACCAAGTGCGATCGCTCCTAATATCCTGTGTCGGATTTTGCGGTATGCCACCTCTTCCTGTAGCGACAAAACTACTACCGTTGGTATTTGCACATCCACTAGCAATTTGTTGAGATGGATCACTTACATTTGCAGGCAATTCAACTAACCCAGAATTGGGATCAACACCAACATTATTCACTTCGACTGTACCATTCACCCCAAATTGGGAATTAGCAGTAATATCATTTTCTGGTGTCAGTTGCGGACGATATTCTAAACCGATAATCCCCTGAGTGATGATTTGAATATTTCCACCCTTTCCTTGTACTGCATTCGCAATAATGTCACTATCTTCTAAACCCACAATGATAGGTGCGTTGATATTGATATTACCGCCATTACCCTGACCGCCTGCTGTGGCTGTAATTTTACTGCGATCGCGCATCAGCAGCAAACTTCCTACTTGCAAGTTGATATCACCACCCTGACCAGATTCTGTCTGTGCCTGAATTAAGGCTTGATTTTTTAATTGGATCTGATCTGCGGTGATCTGAAGATTGCCCGCGTTACCAGTACCTTGACTAGTAACACTGACTGTCCCACTATCGCTGAGTGTCAGCTTGGGTGTATTAATACTGACATTACCAGCATTTGCCGTCAGTATATCTGGTAAGCTAAATATTTGGCGTAACTGAGGACTTAAACGAACAGCAGAAGAGTTAATATTACTGTTATTGTTACTACTGCTACCACTAATGGCGATCGCTTCCCTGGCTTTGATTTGTACATTTCCGCCATTACCTTGAAAGAATGCAGATGAACCAATTGCTCCACCATTCAATATTTGTAACTTGCCAGTATCTAATATCAAATCTTGAGTATTTCCAGTTGCAAAGCTAGTTAGACTAATATTGCTATAAAGCCCAGAAGGGCTTTCGCCCATGACTGTGGTATTTTGATTACGAATTATCACCTGACCGCTGGAGCCTCGACCAAATGTCACCGAAGATAAAGAAGCGCCCTCAGAAACTAGTAAATTATTCCCCTCCACTAAAAGATTACCAGCTGTTCCTTTTCCATAGGTGCCAGTGGCAATGGAGGTGACACCAGTAGGATTCAGGCTGGAAAAGCCCGATACTTGCATATCTGTCGCTTTTATGTGAATGTTGCCACTGTTAGCAGATCCAAAAGTTACAGTATTTATTCCTGAACCTTCTTGAAGCTTCAAACGAGGAGTGATGATACTGATATTGGCGCTGGCTCCCTTCCCCAAGGCTTCCGAGCGAATCCAACTGCGAATTTTAGCATTGGGTGTTGTGCCAATAATTGCGATCGCTTCTGATGCTTTTAAATGAATATCTCCACTAGGAAGACTGCCAGAATTTTTGGAGAAAATCAACGAACCATCAGTAAAGTTGATATTTTTGCCCTGAAGTTGAACTGCACCAGAGTTGAACCCACTCACATCTAAGAGCGACTTTTGCGCTAGTTGAATATCAGCAAAACTTTGTCCCTGCTCATACTCCAATTTATAGCCTTGAGTAGTTGGTACTAAACTAACTAATCCTGCACCACCTAAACTACCTAATGCTATTTGCCCTGTTTCAGCCGTTATGGTAGCACCATTCAAATTGATATTACCACCCACCAGTGCCAGGGTTTTGCCTGACTGTACTTGCAATTTTGTTGAGCTAGGATTACGAATTAAAGGAGAAAAACTATTGATACTATTTAAGCTATGTCCTGTACCTTGAACTTGTATAGGTGAAGGATAATTCCCCATTTGTAGTCCAATAGGCACACTCATAGTTAACAATGTGTTTGTTTGCGGACTAACTGCACTAAATTCAGTTCCATCAGCAAACTTAATGCTATTGGCAGTTGTCGCTACAAAGGAACCACTAATATTCAAACTGGCGTTTTTACCAAAAATAATCCCCGCAGGGTTGAGTAAAAATAGATTTGCACTAGCGTTAATGCTTCCATCAATGTCAGAAACACTATTGCCAGTGACACGACTAAAAATGTTTTGGATATTGCCACTATAGCTGAAGGTGACAGAGCCGTTGCTGGGAATCGAAAATTGGCTGAAGCTATGAAATAAATTCTTGTCAACAACAGTGCCTCCCGTGATGGTGTAACTATTACTGCCAGTCACAATGGTATTGAGAGTGCCATCAGGTTTGACTTGCGCTTGAACACTACTGTTGCAAATCATAGATAGAAAAATTGCACCAATGAAGCCCAAGTTAGCAAAACTTACTTTCATCAATTCATCTCTAATTTTCTACAGGTAATTTAGTGTTCCCAGATGAGAGTTTTAATACTATGAAGATTTAAATTTAACTTTTGGGAACTGCTGCACAGCTTAACGATGGCTGAACATTTGTAGAAGATTTAGCTGCAATTAATTCAATTTTGCCTTGGGTATTACGATGCCAAGAAGTGGCTTGGACAAGAGTTTCTGGTGATTTGGGTGTTTGGGCTTGGACTTGTTGTGTTTTGTTGAATGCAGAGATGTCGCGGACATCAGACCAAGTGCGATCGCTCCTAATTTCCTGTGTGGGATTTTGTGGTATCCCACCTCGTCCGGTAGCGACAAAACTACTACTGGGATTAGCGGAACAACCACTCGCTATTTGCTGTGATGGATCAGTCACATTTGCTGGTAGTTTTACTAAACCTGAATTTGGGTCAACACCAATGTTATTAATTTCCACCGTGCCATTAACATTAAATGCGGAACTAGCTGTAATATCATTGGTCAGGTCAACTCTGGGAGTCAAAGTATCGCGGAATTCTAGACCAATAATCCCTTGAGTTGTAATGCTAATATTGCCACCCTTTCCTTGTACTGCATTGGCAATAATGTCACTATTTTCCAGCCCAACAATCACCGGAGCATTAATACTAATATTGCCACCATTGCCAGTACCAGCTGCTTCGGCGCTAACAAAACCACCGTAACGCATAAGTAGTAAATCTCGTAGTTGCAAGTTGATGTTACCTCCTTCGCCTGCTTTTGTGGAAGCTAAAAGGTTTCCACCATTCTTGAGTGTGAGGGTATTGGCATTAATTTGCAAATTTCCCGCTGTCCCAGAGCCAGTATTTTGAACAAAAATCGTCGCCCCATCAGAGACAGTAACAAGTGGGGCGTTAATAGTAGTGTTACCTGCATTAGCGCGGGAAATTTTACCAAAAGCGCCTACAGGTAGAACAGCACTACCAATATAACTGGGGGTTTCTCCAGGTTTCATCCCACTCACATCAATCGATTCTGACGCGTTGATAGTCAGTGAACCTGCATTTCCGAGAATTATGCTCGAAGCCGATACTCTACCACCAGCTTGAACCGATAGCTTACGGGTTTTAATGTCCAAATTCCCGGCATCGCCAACCCCGAATGTGGCAGCAGAAAGTAAACTAAAATAACTACCTTTTGGAGTTCCTTCACCTGTCACCAGAATTGTATCTGCTGTGATATTCACATCGCCGCCCTTACCTGAAGAATAAGGTCTAGCGGCTATATTGGCTCCCGCTGAAATAGATAAATCTTGCGTGGTAATGGAAATATCTCCGCCCTTTCCCTTACCAAAAGAAGCGGTTAATATTTGACTAACGGCTCGAAAAGGTGAAGGATCGCCTAATGCAAAACCATTGACATCCACTGCATCACTATTGATGATAATTTTGCCCCCAGAGGCGGCACTAAATGTGCGGTTGATGATGTAACCACCTTGATCAATATTTAACTTTGGGGTATTGACGATGATATGCCCTGCTGCGGCAGAAGATACTGTGTCATTGACTAAACTGCTAGAACTCGCAAAATTAGGTGACTTACCGATAATATCCAATGATTCTGTAGCATTAACAACGATATCACCAGCAGCTTGATTACTCCGATTTTGGACTAATACCAAAGAACCATCGCGGATACTTACTTGCTTGCCTTGAATATTGACAGATCCGCCATTTCCTCGACTGAGATCGCGTGTAGATGCTAAAGCTCGTTGGGTGAGTGTAATATTGCCGAAACTTGCTGTATTGGGATAACTCAGGGTAAAGCCTTGAGAAGTGGAATTGAGAACAACATTGGCGTTACTGACGCTACCTAGTTCTATTTGTCCTCCTGGTGCGGAGAGTAAGCCTCCATTTAAGGCAATATTCCCACCCACTAATGCTAAGGTTTTGCCAGATTGTAGCTGTAATCCTCTTGTACCGAGGTTGAGTCCAGATATTGATGACGATGCACTGAAGTTAGCATTGTGTCCGGCTCCTTGAACGGTAATCGCGCCTGGATTGCTACCAAGTTGCAATCCTACAGGGGCGCTCATTGTTAATAAGGCTGGCGATGTAGTATCGGTGGCGCTAAACTTTAACCCGTCTGCAAATACTATGCTATTTGCACTAGTACCAACAAAAGAACCCCCAATATTCAATTTAGCATTAGCCCCAAACAAAATCCCCGCAGGATTCAGCAAGAATAAATTAGCACTACCGTTGGCGCTGATTGTGCCATCGATATTCGACACACTCCCACCTGTGACACGGGTGAAGATGTTTTCTACGGTAGTGGAATTATTAAACAGAACAGAATCGCCTGTAGGTATAGAGAATTGGCTAAAGCTATGAAATAAATTATTGCCGACACGAGTGCCGTTGATGATGGTGTAATTACTACTACCACTCACAGCAGTATTAAGAGTGTTGTCAGATATTACTTGCGCCTGAACACAATTGTTGTAAATTGCAGATATGCAGATTGCACCGAGAAAGTAAAACCCAACAAAAGTTAATTTCATCAACCGATTTCTTGTTTTTTATTACGTGTTTATTGTTCCCAATGCAGTCATACCAATTAACAAAATGATTGAGACAGGGAGATTGACAAAATTTATGTGCATACAGCAATTCTCAATCAGAATTGAACAGTTTACTCAAGTAAGAAAACCCGCGTATCACACTGGACAGAAAGCCGTTTGCTCCTACAAGTTCTTGTATGTGTATCAAGATTTTTGTGAATTGGGATTACGGCGAACTAGTAGGGTACGTAGCGATCGCGAAGTAAGTGTAGAAGCGCGGCTTCCCGCAGGGTAGTAATGCGTCGTTCTACTTCGTTGCACTCGCCATGACAATCCCGCATTGATGCAACGCCACTTTTGCTATCAAAATGGCGAATACTGCATAGAAAAGTACAAACCATTTTCTTGGAGAGTTTCTTTTGCACCATCCACTGATATCAGCGGAATCCCCCAATCCAAACGGGCGGAGAAGTTATTACCTTGTTTCCACAACAGCCCTAACCCAGCACCTACTAATGTGCTTGAAGAGGGATTGTTACCTTTGGTATTCCAGCCTTTACCAACATCAATAAAAGGTGCTAGTTGTAGGACTCCTTGGATTTTGTTAGCACGCACAATCGGAAATCGAAATTCTGAGGAAAACAAGATACCGTTATCTGTGAGTAATGTATCCTGGCGATAGCCCCGCACACTTAGCTGTCCACCCAGACCAAATTGCTCTAATGGTACGAGGGTATCTGCGGCTATTTGTAAATCGCCTCTAGTTAAAAACAGGGTATCTGGTGCAAATTGTCGTACCCACTGTGCTTGTCCCCGCCAACTAAAAAAGCGACTATCGGGAGCCTCGTTGCTGACATTGGCTCCAAACCAATCGACTCCCAAACTGAATTGCGATCGCGCGGCAAAAACTTGTCTACTGCTGCGTTGGGTATACTCTTGGGTAAAGCGCAAGGCAGAAATATTGGTTTTACCATTATCATCTGCACCAGGCGATAAAGGAAAGCCGCCAATATTATCTAGACCGATTTTTGTTTGACTTTCTTGACGTGAGAAGGATACCCCCACGGCTAATTCTTGGGTTGGCTTTTGCAGTAATGGTTGTCTAAATCCGAATTCGTAAGCGGTGCTATTTGACTGAATATCGAGAACGCTAAATGGTTTTTCAATGACGTTGTTCCAGCCTTGGTTAACACTAAAGGATAAAGCGCCATTGTAAGCATTAACGGGCAATGTGTAACTAGCAGCGATTGTATTACTGCCATCGGTATTGGTATAACCTACACTCAAGGTATCTCCCAAACCCAGTAAATTGGCTTCTTGTACATCTATACCCCGGCGAAAACTACCAACACTGGGCGATCGCCCATTATCTAAGGTGACTGTAGCTGTGAAGGTGTCGGCTTCTTGAACTTCGACACGTAAAATATTCGTTCCGGGAGTTGTACCGGTTTGCAATTCCGCTGAGAGATTTTTAATGCGTGGATCAAGTCGCAGTTGTTGCAGCTTTTCCAGTAAGCGTGGCACATTCAAGGGTTTTCCTGCACCAATGCGGATGCGATCGCGAATGTAGTTGCTATTTAATCGCCGATTCCCGACAATTTGGATTTCTTGTAAACTACCTTCAACCACCTGAATTTTGATCACTCCCGCATCTACTGTTTGCGGTGAAATTAAAGCCCCTGTAGTGACATAGCCTTTATCTGTGTAGAACTTACTGATGGCTTCTTTGACTTGTAATAAGTCTGCAAAGGTTACTTCTCGTCCCACAAAAGGGGCTGTAATTGGGGCAAAATCTTCTGGTTTAAATACTGTACTACCAACAACTTCAATGCGATCAACCCGGAATTTGGCATTAGAATCATCCTCTGTGGGTGTCGCTTCACCAGGTAACTGCACAGGTGGAAGTAATGGCTCTTGGTCTGATGGTTGCGGTAGTGCATCTGAAGGTAAGGAAGGAACAGAAATCTCTTCAATCCTTCCAGATGGTAAGGTCTGAGGATTAGAAGTTTGGGCGATCGCCTGATGATAATTGCACAATACTGCTGCAATAACAAAGCTGAATGTTAAAGGCTTCAGTGGTATTATGCGCGGTTGACAAATTTGTATATGTCTGTGCGTATAATTAATTATTAATTCTGTCTTCACACTTAAATACCCACGCATGAATATTGAGTCATTTTTCTCGGCGCTCGAAGTCGCTGTAGTCCTTGACAAATAAGACTTGCCAACGTAACTAGAAAATTTATTCTGCCAGACTAGTTATCTAGTTAATTCCCGTTATTTTTGACATAACGAGTATAATATCTATCAAAATATTCGCTTTATTTTTTACAATTGCCGACAGTGTAAATACTGTTTTTTATTAATAAGAGACTAAGATTACGGGTGATCACATAAGCTGTTAAGCACCTAGTTTGCAGTTTAGACCGCAGGGGAGCCAGCGCGTTGGGCGGGTTCCCCGACTTGTAGCGACTGGCGTGAGCAGAGGGGCAGAGGAGAGGGTTTAAGTCATTTATTTACAATTTCAATAGTGCAGCTTAAATGCTGATTAGCTTACAAAGAGACAGATGAGAAGAGGGTTTTCCGGTTTCTGCACAGATACACGGAATGATAACTGATATCAGTTCTGCGTCGCAGATTTATCGCAGAAGGCAGCTATGCTGGAGAAAAAGTTTTATTATTCCTGGCATTCAAGCTTTCAAATTGTCCTAACATATCTGACTACCGCTATATTTTCATCGTAACTTTGCAATAGCTTAAAACTTAGCTAATTGTTAACTATGTATTAATCTTAGATTAACCTCTATATTATTAGTAGATAATGTTCAGGAACTATTTAACGAATTTACTTTCTAATTGAGATGTTATTAAAATTTATTAATTTAATCAAATATTTATTAATCAATAGTAGAAATTAGGATGTAATTCCAGTATTATTTCTTATGATTAAATCGAAAATCCAAAGTTAGTTAAATTATGATATATGTCCAGGATAATTACTGGAGAAGATTTTGAACTTAGGATTAATGATTATTAAAAAAATATTAACTTCTGCAACAGGCAAATATGAGCAAAGCCAGTGGTAAAACAAGTTTGTTGCAAAAGCAACTATGGCAGCGCGAAAGACGAGCGATCGCATTTTTATCCTGTTTGAACTATCGATCTGGGGAGCTAAATAGTTACCTACAGAGTATTGCCTGTGGAGTTAGTGAATTACTAGAAGTAGATTGGTCAGTTGTGACCGTGTGCCAAAAAGGTTTTGAGCAAGTACTAGCCAGTAGTATTGATATGGGTGAGGGTGAACATGTCTATTCACTACATGGTTTGCTCACTGGGACTGTAATCGAAATTGGTCGCCCCTTAGCAGTAGAAGATGCGGTAAAAAATCCTGAGTATGGGCAGATTCCCGAAGGTTACTATGCTTATTTAGGCATACCATTACGGACAGCAGAAGGAAAAGTAATTGGGACTATCTGCTCTTTTCATCGCCAGCAAAGAGAGTTTATAAAAGAAGAAATTCAAGTTGCCGAAGTATTTGCAGAACGGGCAGCTACAGCCATTGATAATTATTATCTCTACCAACAACAGTGCAAATTTAATCAAGTTTTAGAGTCTGAAGTAGAAAAACGCACTGCCGAACTGCGGACAGCCCAAGCCAAGCTGGTAGAACAAGAACGACTCGCGGCTATTGGCGAGTTTGCAGCCATGATTGTCCATGAAATTCGGAATCCCTTGACGACAATGATCATGGGATTAAACTACTTCAAAAAAACTATATTAAACTCAGCAGCTAAAGAGCGATTATCGTTAGCACTGAGCGAAGCTACACGGTTAGAAAATCTGCTGAGTGAAATTTTGCTTTATGCTAAACCCCAAGTGTTGCAACTGGGTGAATTAGATGTGAATGAGTTCATTCAAGAATTGCAAAAATTAATTAGAGAAATGCCAGAAGCACTCTCACGCAAAATTGAATTTATCCCTAGCCCACATCCAGTCAAAATTTTAGGAGATAAAGATAAGCTCAAACAGGTATTTATCAATGTTGTGCGTAATGCTTGTGAAGCAGTTGCTTCAGGAGATGTGATTATTTGGGAAGTGAAAAATTCATCTCCAGGTCAAGTTTGCATCAATGTTTGTAATGGCGGTGAGCCAATTCCTTCAGAAATTCTCTCTAAACTCACTCAGCCATTCTTCTCAACAAAATCTGCTGGTACTGGACTGGGGCTGGCGATTACGAAACGCATTGTCAATGCTCATGGTGGAGAATTTTCTATTTCTTCTGATGCTGCATCAGGTACGACTGTCACAGTACAATTACCAGTGGTGACTGTGCGGAAATAGGGAATGAGAATGGGTGTAAGGATGTGAGGGTGTCAGGGTGTCAGGGAAAAAATTAATAATTAAATAAACAGACTTAAAATACAAGATTACACCAAGCCCTCCCAAGAGTTTCCGATTTAGAAGTGTAAGATGTTGAGGTGACGACAATTGGTGCAACGACCAGAACTCCGGCAAACTTCGTCGATGCGTTCAATTCAGCGGGTACTAGAGAGTTTAGGCAATTACCGCTGGATTTCATTGGGAGCTTTGATCAGTGTCTTATTATTGACAGTGGCAAATGCTGTAACTCCGCAATTATTTCGTTGGGGAATTGATCAAGGGATTGCGCCGCGAAACTTACAGATAGTGCTTTACAGTGCGGCTTGGATGGTAGTAGCGGCGATCGCCCGCGGTTTGTTTAACTTTGGTCAAAGCTATTTGGCAGAAGCCGCTTCTCAAGGTGTTGCTTATGACTTACGCAACAAAATTTTCAGCAAAATTCAAAATCTCAGTTTTAGCTATCATGACCAATCGCAAACCTCCCAATTGTTAACCCGTGTGACTAGTGACATTGAGCTAATCCGCACATTTGTCGGTACTAGCTTGATTCAGGTGATTGGGGGATTGGTGACATTGGTAACTATTGCGATACTTTTGCTAATGATGAATTGGCAACTCGCTTTAATTACCTTGTCGGTAGTACCGATATCAGCATGGTTGATGGCACAATTCATTGGTCGAAATAACCAACTGTTTGGACAAATACAACAGCAATTGGGGAATCTGAATGCGGTCTTACAAGAGAATTTGCTAGGGATACGTGTAGTTAAAGCCTTTGTGCGGGAGTCTGCCGAAAAGTCGCGTTACACCACCTTGAACGATGGCCTCGTCACAGCAAATATGCAGACGATTCGTGCTATCCGCAATACCTTTCCTTATATCTTTTTGCTGAGTAACTTGGTGACGCTGGCAGTGTTTGGCTATGGGGGAAGCCAGGTAATTGGCGGTAGCTTTTCCATTGGGGAATTGGTGGCGTTTAATTCTTACTTAGTGTTAATTTTTCAACCTATTTTATTAATTGGTTTTGCCGCCCCAGCGATCGCCCAAGCCGCAGCCTCGGCGACACGAGTATTTGAAGTAGTAGATGCCGCAGTCGAAATCCGCGATCGCCCTCATGCCCAACAATTTGAAATTTGTGGCGGCAGAATTACCTTTGAAAACGTCTCCTTTCGCTATCCGGGAGCCACAACCGAAGCGCTGAAAAATGTTTCCTTTGAAACCAAGCCCAAAGAATTAATTGCTGTTCTGGGCATGACAGGTTCCGGCAAAAGCACAGTTATGAACTTGATTCCGCGTTTTTATGATGTAACTGGGGGAGCCATCCGTATTGACGGGCGGGATGTGCGGGATTTTACCCTGCAAAGTTTGCGATCGCATATCGGCATTGTCTTTCAAGAAACAACTTTATTCTCTGGCACTATCCGCGAAAATATCGCCTACGCCAAACCCAAAGCCACCTTAGAACAGGTAATAGAGGTAGCAAAAACTGCCCAGATTCATGATTTTATTATTAGCTTGCCCGATGGCTACGAAACAATTGTCGGTGAGCGCGGTGTTGGCTTATCTGGCGGACAAAAACAACGGATAGCGATCGCTCGTACCTTACTCACCGATTACAGTATTCTGATTTTGGATGATAGTACCTCTGCGGTAGATGCGAAAACCGCCGCCCATATTCAAGCTGAACTAGATAATTTAATGCAGCAAAAAGCTTGTGTCACCTTTGTAGTAGCGCAACGCATTAGTACAGTCAAAAATGCCGATCGCATTTTGTTGATAGATAAAGGTCTATTGGTAGCCCAAGGAACCCATGAAGAATTGATGCAAACCAGCCCACTTTACGGCGCAATTTTGGAATCTCAAATCAAGCAGACAGAACAAATAACGTAGTCATTCGCCCTTATACCATTTCACTAAATAAATGATCCGAATAATTTCTCCTCCGCCCCTCTGCTCCTCTGCCCCCCTGCGGTCTATTTGTATCAAACTTAAAGTGAAACGGTATTACCCTGGGAAAGGAGTGCGTTGCTTGCCATCTACAACTCTCGTGCCAAAATCAAATATGATTTCCACAGCACATTTATGAGATGATTTGAAAGGTTTTGTCAACGTAAAACAAACAATAATTGCGACAAATCATTAATTCCTAGCCAGCCGCAGACAACAATTCCCCATCCCCAACCTATAATCTAAAATCCTAAATTCTTATGAGAGCTACAGGCCCGATTGTTGCATCCGAGCAACTGGCAACTCAGCAACTCTCAACCTTACGGCGCTTTTTACAATATCTGCGTCCCTATCGCAAAGAAATTCCCATTGCCTTGACATTAGTACTAATTGGTGCATCAACGCAGGCGATCGGGCCGTTCTTACTGGGTTGGTCTATTGACCATCTCATTGCCAAAGGTAATTTACCGGGGTTGTTGCTGTTGTTAGGATTACTAGCACTAATCTATGTACTGGGTATTTCGGCAACCCGTGGTCAAATTATTCGCGTCGGCTGGATTATGCAGCGATTGTTGGCACAACTGCGACAAGATATTTTTCTGAAAATTCAGAGTTTACCACTCAGCTTTTTTGACCGCAGTGAAGCCGGCGATTTAATGAGTCGCTTATTGAATGATGTTAATACCGTAAATCAGGCATTTGGTCAAACCGTCGCCCAAATGTTGGGTAACGTTTTCAGTTTGGTGGGTATTGTTATTGCGATGCTGACAATTAATTTGCAACTCGGCTTGTTGAGCAACCTAGTTGTGCCACTAATGATTTTTACCACTAGTTTATTTTCCCGGTGGGCGAGAGCCAGATTTCGCGTTACACGCCAAACCATAGGCGACCTTTCCGCCAAGTTAGAAGAAGATATTAGCAGTGTGCGCGAAGCCCAAGCATTTAATCGTGTACAAGTCAATATTCAAGAATTCGATATTCTCAACGCTGCTAATCGAGATGCGAATGTCGAGGCGGTGGCTATTACTGCGGCCTTTTTACCGTCGATTGATTTTCTCAATACCCTCGCAACCGCAGGTGTACTAGCATTTGGGGGTTATCTCGCCGTCACCGGAGCCGCCACAGTTGGTGTCGTCACATCGTTTTTACTGTACGTCCAGCAATTTTTTCGCCCTATCCAAATTCTCAGCCAGTTTTACACCCAAGCTCAATCAGCCTTTGCCGGATTAGAGCGAATTTTTCTGCTGTTAGATGAACCAGCCAAACTCCAAGATGCACCAGATGCTGAAGAAATGCCGGCTATTCAAGGCGAGGTGAGATTTGAGAATGTCACCTTTGGCTATAACCCAGAGCAACTGGTTCTCAAAGGAGTGAATTTACACGCTAGTCCTGGGCAAATGATTGCACTAGTAGGGTCAACAGGCTCAGGTAAGACGACAATAATTAACCTAATATTGCGTTTTTATGATGTGTCTGGTGGGGCAGTCAAAATTGATAACATTGATGTGCGGAGTGTGACGCAAGCTAGTTTGCGCCGTCAAATTGGCATTGTTTTACAAGATAATATTTTGTTCAGTGGGACTGTCGCCGAAAATATTGCCTTTGGCGCTCCTTACGCCAGCCAAGCCGATATAGAAAGTGCGGCTCAATTGGCAAATGTGCATGAGTTCATTACCTCACTACCACAAGGTTACGCCACCCAATTAGGTGAAAGAGGTGCGCCCCTGAGTCAAGGACAGCGCCAACTAATTAGTATTGCCCGTGCGGTGTTGATTAATCCACGAATTTTGATTTTAGATGAAGCAACTAGTAGTATTGATACTCGTACAGAAACACTAGTGCAGAGTGCGATCGCTCGTTTGTTAAAAAATCGTACCAGCTTTGTCATTGCTCACCGTCTCAGCACCGTGACTCAGGCTGATCAGGTGTTAGTCATTCAACAAGGACAAATAGTCGAACAAGGAACTCATACAGAACTCATAGAACAACAAGGAGTCTATGCCAATCTTTATAGCCTTCAATTAGGAGCAAATAATTCCTAGTTTTTGGCAATGGAATAATATCAAGTCCGGCTAAATGCTTGTCATTACGAGCGCAGCGAAGTAATCGCAGAGTCCAGGCGATCGCGTCGTTCCACTTCGTTGCAATCACGGCGGACATATCACAAGTAATTTACCGGACATGATATGACCCAGAGAAAAGCAGATATTAGACCATTGTTAACTGTTAATGTTATGTCTGGAAACTGTTACTCAACTTTTTTTATGCCTCTTAAAGTCTACGGCATTCCTAATTGCGGTACTTGTAAAAAAGCTCTAACTTGGCTGCAAAATAACCAAATTGACTATGAGTTTATCAATACTAAAGATAATCCACCTACCCGTGAGCAAATCCAAAATTGGGTAAAATCTCTGGGTTATGCTCCTATGCGAAATACCTCTGGGCAATCTTACCGCGCTTTAGGCGAAGAAAAAAAGACTTGGACTGAACAACAATGGATTGACGCATTTGCATTTGATGCAATGCTGCTCAAACGTCCGCTTTTTGTTAAAGATGAAACAGCCATTTTGACTGGTTTTAGAGATGAGGCATTGGTTCGAGAAAAATTAGTTTCAATCCCTAATAAGGATTAGTTAAAGTTTAAACCTGCCACAACAAAACCTTTAAGGATAAGATAAAGCAACAAATGATGCTACTGCTGGGCTGAGGTTGGGCAGTTTTTTAAGGTTTATTGAGTATAGCCCTGTTTTGTCACTTTCGTAAAACAATAATCGTAGCGATACATTAGAACCTTTATCTAATCAAACTTTGAGTCTTTCTTTTCTAATAGAAACCAAAAATTCTAGCTAAAAGCTGAAAAGTAAAGCTCCGAAATGCTTGCAATGATAGGCTTTTCCCAGTTTGACATAAGAGGGATAGTCTCTCCAATAGATCCGTTTTAGATACTGTTTTACTTTGCTTCTACCAAAACGCATTTATAACCAGTGGTTTGTTTAACCGCTTTTTTGAAACCTTCAAAATCTGTATTCAGTCGCTCAAAATCAGAATACTTGATATTTTGTACATAGACGCAGCTTTTATCTGCCCAAAGTTCGTATCCAGTAGGGCCGCGTCCCAAAAATAGCTTTCCCTCATTCGGGTTGGCTTCTGCCACAGGAATAGGTGCAGGATGCTTATAAGTAACAGCACTCCAAACCACCCAACTGATCGCCCCACCAATTAACACCAATACAATTAATCCTGCGTTTGTATCATTGCCACTTGCAACATAAGTACCATTTGTAAATTTGAACATCTTGTTCCACCCCGTACCGACTATTTGAATGTGCATTCGGTCGGGTTTGATTTGGTTGAGTTTTTCAATGATTGGGGTGCAAATACTTGGGTCTTTGGATTGTAGGGATAAGACTAAGATTCCGAATTGCAGTTTTGTAGATACAGGCTGGGCAATCGCCTCTTCCACCTCTTGAGCGATAGTTAAAATTTCCATGAGATTCCTCGGCAGATGGCGGCAGATTGAGCGAGGGGAGCTACCCATCATCTGCCGTATTTCGGTTTTAGCTGAGGATGTCGCCGATGAGTAAGAGTGAGAGTACGGAATCAAAAAGCAAAAGTGGGACGACTGTTATTCCTCGGATTCAAGCAATGGTTTTTGTCTTTCTAAGGCTTCGGCCGCCACTGCTTCCCAGCAACCATAGGTAAATATTCCGTTTCAATCTCTAATTAGGGATTAGTTGAAGTTTAAACCAATTAGAATCTTTATCAAAGCAATTGGGGTGAAATGTCTAAAATTCTTTGTGTTGATAAGCCAAGTAAATAGCTTCTAGAAATATATCAGGAGGGACTTCTGGCAATTGCTCTAAGTTAATAATAGCTGCAACCTGTTGACTTAATTTAGAAGCAAGAGCAACTCTTGATTTGGCTGCCATTGCGCCGCGTCGCTGCAAATATTCCCGAATTATGGCAAAATCATCGGGTAGTAGTTGAGATAAATCGGCAATGCTGAGTAATTCTGTATAAAGCAACTTAGCTTGTTCAGAAATTGTGAAAGTTGCTGAGGCGATCGCTCTTTCTGCCTCAATCACAATTGTACCAGCCGCCCAATCACCCAGACGCTTTTCCCGGTGACTAAACATAATTAAAAAAGATCCCAGAAATAAAAATTCGTCTAAAGGGCGCAATAAGGCACGTAAAGTTGCTTGGGCTAACCCAACAGGTCTACCATCATCTCGCACAACGCGAATTTTAGCAAAGCGTTTTCCTGGGGTTTGTCCTTGCCAAATAGTTTCAAAAAATACAAAATAACCAACGTAAATTCCGAACAGAAGTAAAAAAGTAATGGCGATTAACCAAAGTCCCACTTGTGAACCAATAGTATCTTGATCCTGCAAAATATCGGCTAACTGACCAGATATAGAAATCCAGGTATAGATACACACTAATAAAATTACAGCCAATACGAAATAGTCAATTAGTAAAGCCCAAGCACGGTTTCCTATACCAGCGAGGGTAAATTCTAGTTCGACACTTTCGGGTGTGCGGAATTTAACGCGGTTAAAAAACTGCATAATAATATTTGTACTAGTCTTTAAATTTCATGGTCGCGTAACTGCAAGCCTAACCCTTCACGGCGACTGCGGAGGTCGTAATAAATCACTGCTTTGACTGTTTGCCAAAACGGTACAATTGCAGCACTGCCAGCAAAACTTAAAGCCAAAATTAACACAGAATAAACTAGAGTAAAAAATCCTAAATCTTCTCCAATCAAGGAGCCAAGAACCAACTGAACAATTCCTGAAACAATTTGAAATGCTATTTGAATTGGTATTGTAATCAAAAAAGCCACAAAGGAAATAAACATAATCCGCCAAACATAACCTTGGGTTAACTCCCAACTGCGGCTAATGGTTGATGTCGCATCAATATTCTCTTCGATAGCTAAGGGTACATCCACTAAATAAAACCGCGTTAACAGCCATAAAACTCCGATAAAAGCTGCAATACCTACAACAACAGCGATCGCAATCAATAAAACAATACTAGCAGGATTTCCCTGTTGACCAACTCCCCCAACCAAGGCTGCTGATAAAACACCAAACAACGCAAATAAAATCACCATCCCAACAACAACACCTATACCTACCAGAAACATTAACAGCATCATCAGCAAAAATTGCCACTTCCGAGAATTGACAAAGCGCTCACCTGATGAGATAGTTTCAGGCTGATTAACTAATTCACCAAAAGCCAAACGCGAAATCAGCGAGATTAGAGCGTAACACTTTGCCCATCCATATACAGGTATGAATAACCATATATATGCTCTCAATGCCAGTAAAAAATAATCCTTAAGATGAGAACGATACAAGCGGATTCCTGCGCTGACAACATTCCCCACGCTGAGTGGTTGTATGGGTGTGGGAGAACCAAGGTTTCCAGACATGATGCCAAATTTCCCTGAAAGTACAGTTGTGAATTTGTGGCTATCTTAAGGTAGGTTAGAGCAATTCGTAATTCGTAATTCGTAATTCGTAATTAAGAAATGTAGAATTTATCGATGTTTCAGGCTGCGTTGGTGACTAAATTTTAGAAAATGAATCTTAATTGCTAACCTAAAATCTAACAATCCTAAATGATTTAACGCCCTGTGCAACTTTTGCTCAAACTTAACCCCCAACCCTTTCCCTACTAGGAAGGGGAGCAAGAGTCAAAGCCTCTCTCCTCCCAGGGGAGAGGTTTGGAGAGGGGGGTTGTTGCACATCACGTTATTTACAAATTACTCCCCTACTTTATGAACATTCAACGTTGGATTGCCCGCAGAGAACCAAATTGGCAGCGTTTAGATACCTTATTAAAGCAAGTAGAAAAAAAGGGGCTGAAATCAGTCCGCGCCCAGGAAATTAGAGAATTAGCCAGTTTATATCGTTCTGTTGCAGCTGATTTAGCCCGCGCCCGCACACAACAAATTGGTCAAACTTTAATTCAAAGTTTGCAAAATTTAACAACTCGTGGTTACACGCAGATTTACCAAGGTTCTCGGCGACAAGAATGGCGGGCGGCGCTGGAATTTTACCGTTGGGGATTACCATCTGTGGTGCAGCAAACATTTGTCTACATTGCTACAGCTACAGCTTTGTTTTTGCTAGGGGCATTAGTTAGTTGGTGGTATGCTTGGCAAGACCCAACATTTATGTCTCTTGTAGTACCACAACACTTAATTTCTCAGGTACGGGATGAGCATAAATTATGGATGGGATCGATTGTGGGAGTTGAACCGTTAGCATCCAGCAGCATCATGATTAATAATCTTTCGGTGTCTTTTGGTGCGGTTGCTGGTGGAATCTCTGCGGGAGCATACACAACTTATTTAATGGTATTCAATGGTTTATTAATTGGTGCGGTTGGTACTTTAGTCGGTCAAAATAATTTAGCTTATCCTTTTTGGGCTTTTGTTTTTCCCCACGGTGCTTTAGAATTACCTGCAATATTTTTTGCTGGTGGTGCAGGTTTATTATTAGCCAGAGCAATTTTATTTCCTGGTAAATATCGCCGTGGTGATGCGTTAAAGTTCTATGGTTCCCAAGCAGCACAATTAGTTTTTGGGATTGTACCTATGTTAATTATTGCTGGTACAATAGAAGGCTTTTTTTCGCCTAATCCCAATGTACCAAACCCAATTAAATATCTTGTGGGACTAGGATTATTTATATTTTTGGTGTTGTATTGTAACCGCAAAAGTCGTTAGTCAATTTCAGCCTAGGCGAATGAATTCGCGGCTATACAAACAAAGTCCGCATAAGCGGACTGGGTAAAATCAAGGATTTGATTAAAATGTTTCCACCCAAGGCCGTAATTCAATTTCCCATGTCCAAGCACTGCGGGGTTGACGGAGAATGTTGAGGTAAGTTTGGGCGATCGCATCAGGATCTAGTAAACTATCAGGTTTATCGGTGGCTTCTTGTCGTATGTCTGAACGAATCCCACCATCAATAATAAAGTGCGCTACATGTACATTCTGCGGTGCTAGTTCCCGCGCGATGCTTTGAACTAAACCCCGCAAAGCAAATTTCCCCATAGCAAACGGCGCAGAACGCGGATAACCTTTGACACTAGCCGACGCACCTGTAAAGAAAATTGCCCCTTCGCCTAATTTCAGCATCCGTTTCGCGGCGGCTTGCGCTACCAAAAAGCCACCATAAGCAGTAATTTCCAGAGATTTTGCCACTTCACTAGGGTCAAGGTCAATCAACTTACCTGTAACTCGAAAACTCGGATTATAAACTACAACAGTTGGCGCTCCTAACTTTTGTTCTACATTGTTAAATAGTTGGTTGACATCGTTTGGTTGAGAAGCATCACAGGCAAAACTAACTGCGCCAATCTCTTGAGACAATGTACTCAGCTTATCAATGCGTCGTGCGGCTAAAGCAACGCTCATCCCTTCAGCAGCGAACAGACGCGCTAGGGATGCACTAAGTCCATTACCAGCACCAACAATTAATGCAGTGGTTGTCATTGAGTTTATTTCTCCCAATTCAGATTGCAAATTTAATTTACTAGTTTTTATCTTGCTAATTCAGCTAATTTCGATATGGTTTCAGAGTGTTCTGTAAGCCCAGATTTCAAACTTTGCTGGAGAAGATATAATTTTATCTAGCGAACCATAATGATTGAAACAAAATTCTTTCAACTCGTTGATAGCTAAACGATATTGATCATCGGCTAATCCCCAACATAAACCGTAGGCTCGTGATTTAAAAAAAATGATTAAATCATCAATTGTGTTGCTGACTAACCATTCTTTAGCTACTAAATAATTAGCAATGTAACCTTTTTGATGTAAATATTCTTGTACATCTATTGCGTGTATTGGTTGAGAAATCGGCTTTGATTCTTCATACTTAGATAGGATGCTTCGGAAATAGCTTTCAAATTCTCTTCTGGCTGGTGGAGTAATCCATTGACAATTGAGATAAAAACCTCCTGGCTTCAGCACTCGCTCAATTTCATCTAAAAATGCTCTCCAATCAGCAACCGTGTGGAGTATATGAACAGTTAACACAACATCAAAACTGTTATCTGAAAATGGTAATTGTGACGCATCTGCTTGAATGAGGCGCAAATTTTCAGGAGTACCATTTAATTTTTGACGACACTGATTTAGCATTTCTTCAGAGACATCAATTCCTGTTACAGAATAGCCTCGTTTGACGAGAGGAATAATATTTAATCCTGTGCCGACACCAGGCTCTAAAAAAGATGTCTCAGGTGCGGCACAAACAAGTTGAAGAATAAAGTCCGCTACTTCTTCTGCTATTAATTCTGATAACCAACGTGTTTGGTCATAGATTGGTGCAATATTGTCGTAGTAGTTGGACTTTTTCATCTTTCAACCTCTCCCTTGCTTCTTTGCAAGTCTAATGATGAGTCTTTGGCTGCACAAGATATTACACGCCATGTTGCTTAAACCATGCTTGGAGTTTTTGCCAGCCTTCTTTAGCTTCTTGCTCGCGGTAAAATGGGCGATAATCTGCAAAAAAGGCGTGGGGTGCATCTGGGTAGACGATAATTTTCGATTTGCTGCTGCTGGATTTGAGGCGATCACGCATTTGTTCTACTGTATCTACCGGTATGCCTGTATCTTTACCGCCGTAGAGTCCCAAGACAGGCACTTTTAATGTGGAAGCAATATCAACGGGATGTTTGGGTGTGAGTTCACTAGCATTACCCACAAGTCTGCCATACCACGCTACACCTGCTTTGACTTGGGGATTATGTGCAGCATATAGCCATGTGATCCTACCACCCCAGCAAAAGCCTGTAATTCCGATTCTTTTGGTATTTCCCTTGGCTGATTTTACTGCCCAGTTGACTGTTGCATCTAGGTCGGATAGTACTTGTGCATCGGGGACTTTCGCTACTACCTGACGGATTTCGTCTATGTTGCTTAATTTTGACACATCACCTTGACGCACAAATAATTCTGGTGCGATCGCTAAATACCCCAATTTGGCAAAGCGACGACAAACATCTTGAATATGCTCATGCACACCAAAAATTTCTTGAATTACCAAAACCACGGGAAAATTGCTTCCAGTCGCAGGTACGGCTCTATAAGCTGGGATTTCACCATCTTTAACCGGAATTTTCACCGCACCCGCAGTTAAGCCCTTGCTATCGGTGGTAATTACTTTAGCAAATACAGGCTGTACCGCTAAAACAAAGCCTGTCGTCAGAGTGGCTGTGGTGATAAATTGGCGACGTGATATTTCTTTCATCATCTTTATATCTGGTTTTGGTCTGATGTTTTGTGGTGTAAAGTGACCTAACAGACTGGTGATAGTTAGATTTACTAACAATCATTATTACTAAGTATTACATATCTAGCAGTTCTATTTAATAAAAGAGGCAAGGAAGACATGTTGAGAGCAATGTTGTGTTTTCCCAAAGGATATGTAATACTCTTGATATTCTACGGTAATTCTATAGATTTATCGTACTTTAAGTTTGAGTAAACTTCTGTTTGCTTGAACTTTAAGGTGCAATTTAAACTGCCATACAAGGAAAAATTTCATGAGTAACTTACAACTTTACTTCGCTAAAGCCTCTACCTTTTCTCAAAGAACCCGCGTGGTTTTGCTAGAAAAGAAAATTGACTTTACGCCAATTGAAATTGACTTACAGAACAAACCATCAGATTTTACGCAGGTTTCGCGCTATGGTAAGGTTCCCGCAATCAAGCATGGGGATGTAGAAATTTATGAATCTGCGGTGATTAATGAATATCTAGAAGAAGTCTTTCCAGAGCCAGCTTTGTTACCTCATGATCCTACGACAAAAGCGATCGCGCGGATTTGGATTGATTACGCCAATACCCGCCTTGTTCCTGCGTTTAACAAGTTCTTGCGTGGTAAAGATGCTCAAGAACAAGAACAAGGGCGAAAAGAATTTGTCGAAGCGCTTTTGTATATTGAGCAAGAAGGATTAGGTAAGTTTTCTGGTAATGGCCCTTACTGGTTTGGCGAACAGTTTAGTTTAGTTGATATCAGCTTCTATCCTTGGTTTGAGCGTTTACCTGTCCTCGAACACTTCCGTAAGTTTACATTACCAACAGAAACACCCCGCTTGCTGCAATGGTGGAATGCAGTAGAAAGTCGTGAGTCTATTCAAGCAGTAGCAAATCCTGTGAATTTCTATTTAGAAAGATTTGCCAAAGTGCTTGGCGAACCGAATGGTGTTGCAGTTGCTCAAAAATAGTAGGACTTACGCATAAAAACGAAAAATCAAGAGTTGGGGAGAGGGTGTAGGGGTTTATGTATCTAAAACCCTTACACCCAGTCTCCACAGAAAATCTTTATGCGTAAGTCCTATCTATATTTCTTTACTCTAGGGTTTCAAATTTGCGGTTACGGTTATTTGGGAAGTAGTAATTACTACTTCCCAATTTTATGAAATTAATTATGAGCTTAATACAAAGAAGCCAAAACCTGATCAACGGCGGCGCGGAATGTGGTGGCTGCACCAGCACTCATATCACGCGGCGCACAGACGCGATTTCTAACGTAGGCAAGAGCGATCGCGCCAACTGCTGATATTGTTGTTTCTATACTATTTTGGCCACCAGTGCGACCTCCTGGTAAGGGTGCGCTATCACCATGAATCAGGTATTCTGCCAGCAGTCTTAAATGCAAATCCACAGCTTCTTTAATTGTGGTAATATCACCGTCTACAGCCAATGCTTGCACACCGGAATTTTTGATAATATCTGCGATCGCAACTTCATGGTTATCGCTGAGTCTTTCTGCGGCTTCGGCGCGATATTGAATAGCATTACTATCTGCTGTATTTAAAGGTAAGGCGTTTCCTGTTGGTTCAATACCAAATCTCCGCCGCAGCAGTAAATTATTAGTGGTGTCGTCTGATCTCACCCGCTGATAAGCAGGACGTTCATTCAACGCTGCAAACCAAGCATTAATCCGTGGAAAACGAGGATTTCCTTTGATTTGATAGCCCCGATACACAGGTAAATTCGCCGCCAGTCTATCTAGATGGGGGCTATACATAATATCAACTAAGCTAAAGGTTGATAAAAAATAGGGGCCTGGATATTTGCCCAAAGTTTGCTCCAACTCGTCTAGACTGGCTTCAAAGGTAGTTTGCAAGTTAGCTAACTCATCCGCATCGGTCGGAGTTTCCCGCAAGAACTTATAAGCAAGATTGCGAAAACCATTAGTCTCTGCATCTTCCACCCACTGTCTAGCTACAGCGTTTTCTTCTGGGTCTTCAGGAAGTAGTGACGGACTAGGAAATCTGGCTTCTAAAGCTAAGAGAATATCCTTAGATTCGTAGACTAACTCACCTTCGATTTTGGCTGCTGGGACAAGGGTTGTGGGAACTAAATCGGTATACCATTTGGGTTTATTGCTTAAGTCAATAAACTCTGTTTCAAAGGGAATTTGTTTTTCTTCTAAAGCAAACCACACTCTTTCACAAAAAGGACACCAAGAGTTTGTATCGCGGTAAAGCAATACGGGTGGTGTGGTGTCTGGTGGTAGTTTATGCAGACTGCTAGGAATAGGTGCAGTAGATGGAGACTGGCCTGGTCGTCGTACCCGCCGCGCTGGGGTGTGTTTTTGAGCAATTTCTGATAACTGTTCCCAGGTAGATGCTGTAGTTGGAGTGGTCATATTTTTGTAATTTCCAATAATGTTGCGGAATTTGTTACCATCCCTGTTGTGTGGGACGGATGAGAATTTCGTTCACATTCACCCGTGGCGGTTGAGTTACTGCATAAACAATAGCTGCGGCTATATCTTCGCTTTCTAGTGGGGTGACTGTTTTACGTCGTTCTTCGCTGCGTTGTTTGGCGATGGGGTCGTCAATCAAGTCGTTGATTTCTGTATCAACCAAACCGGGTTCGATGATAGTGACGCGGATGTTATGTTGGTAAACTTCTTGACGTAGTGCTTCCGAAAAACCATTGATACCCCATTTTGTGGCGTTGTAGATTCCAATCCCGGCTCTA
Organism: Nostoc cycadae WK-1; assembly: GCF_002897135.1. Lineage (NCBI taxonomy): Bacteria > Bacillati > Cyanobacteriota > Cyanophyceae > Nostocales > Nostocaceae > Nostoc > Nostoc cycadae. Next base: position 23,721 of record NZ_DF978427.1, read on the forward strand.
GCTGTACGACCCGCTACTGAAGAGATGTTAACGATATGTCCAGAATTTTGTGCTTTCAAAATTGGCAAAACGGAGTGTGTCGCATACATCACGCCTAAAACGTTGATATCAATCATCCGTCGCCAATTTGCTGTGTTACCGCCGTCAATCTCGCCAATGACAGCAATTCCCGCATTGTTGACTAAGATATCAACTCTTCCCCAGGCGGCGATCGCTTTATCTACCAAATTTTTGACTTGGGCTTCATCGGTAACATCTGTGACTATCGGTAATACTTTACCGCCATTCTCCGTAATCTTTTGCGCTACCGTATCTAGTCGGTCAGAACGCCTTGCTGCAATCACTACTTGCGCTCCTTCTGCGGCTAAGGCGATCGCAGTTGCTTCACCTATCCCCGCAGAAGCTCCAGTAATAATTGCTACTTTTCCTTCTAATTTACCTGTCATATATTTATCCCAATTAACAGTTCACGGCTACATTGCTCATCAATAAATTGCTGTTTTGCCTTGCTAATAGCTTGATTTTTAGAACAGTTTGTGAGAGATTATTTAAATAATATACGGTTTGTATATCGATTTAAAGTACTTTATAAAAAATAAATTCTCAAAGAGATTTTTTATAAATAGATAAGCTGTATTTATTAAATGTTTTATCGGATTTTGATAAAACTCATCTACCAAAAAGCTGACTTCATAGTTGCTGGCTAATTTTTGCGATTCAACAAGAATTAAGATGCTATAGCAAAATCCGTATACTGCCTCATCTACGGTTTATGAAATGCTAGTACAATATGTCTCTATATCTGGGTTTAATTTGCGATTGCTCAGTATTTATTGGATTAGTTGCAACGCTTGAACAGTCTATAGATGTAAACTACATTGAAGTGATGAGGATACTCAATGGAAGTTTTCTTAGCTAATATTAATCATCTTGAAAGTGTTTCAGTAATATTTAATCAGTATCGTATTTTTTACAATCAGGCATCAAACATTGAAGCTGCTAAAGAGTTTCTCGAAGAACGTTTCAAGAATAAGGACTCGGTAGTTTTTGCAGCTAATGATAATGGGGAATTAGTTGGATTTACTCAGCTTTATCCTAGCTTTTCTTCAGTGTCGATGAAACGAGTATGGATATTGAACGATTTGTATGTAAAAGAGTCATATCGCCGCAAGGGAGTTGCAAATTTATTGATGAGTGCTGCGGAAGAATACGCAAAAGAAAGTGGCGCAGTTAGAGTAATTTTAGCCACTCAAATTTCTAACATAGCCGCGCAAAAACTCTATGAAGTGCGAGATTACATTAAGAATGAAGAGTTTTACCATTACACTTTGCGGTTGCAGTAGTGGCATAATACTCGATGCTGGATGTCCCTAAACAACAATAAAACATGCTGAAACCTTAGAGGATGTTTGAAAAGTATTATTGTTAATATCCAAATCTGAAAAACCTAACCCCTTGAGCCTCCCCTTCCCTACGAGGGAATGGGGGTTTCAAAGCCTCTCTCCGCTTCGGGGAGAGGTTTGGAGAGGGGTTTTTAGTATCTTTCATGACTTTCCAAACATCTTCTTACAGCTGATTTCTGGCTTTAAGTTGCAGATATCTTTCAACCAACTGGTCAGTAATTTGATTTGCTGGCGCATCGAGTACCAAAACACCCTTTTGTTTTAATTGGGCAAAGGCTACTTGGCGTTGTGCTAATAAATCTAAAGCAACAGCACGACTGTAAGCTGCTGTAACTTCTTGAGTAAATGTGTGCGCTAGATGATCAACTTGGGGATCTCGTAAAGTGACGCAGAAGGGTAGATACCTTGGTGCTAACCGGGAAAGTGCAGCTAATAATTCTGTAGAGGCGGTGACATCAACTAAATCGGTGATGACAACTACTAAGGCGCGGCGAGTTTGCCTTTGCACTACATTGGTAACAGCCCCTAAATAATCAGATTCGAGTAAAACTGGTTGAATTGGCGTGAGATAATCAATTAGCTTACCGAGATGAGATTGTCCGCGTTCTGGTGATACCCATGTGTGCATTTGGCGGTCAAATACACCCACCCCGACGCGATCGCCCCGATGTAATCCGGCTAAGGCTAATGATAAAGTAGCATTTAAACCCCAATCAAATCGCTGTAAGCCTTTGACTTGTGCTGTCATCAGCCGACCACGATCTAATAAGATAATCAAGGTTTGTTCTTGTTCTGGTTCTAATACCCTGACCAAAGGCGGTGTATTCCCAGTAGTTCTCCTGGCGGTGGCTTTCCAATCAATAAAGCGTAAATCATCACCAGTGTGATAGTTCCGCAGTTCCGCAAATTCTGTACCGATACCCATCCGGCGAGATTGGCGTATGGAACCTGATGATTGTAATGTGAGGCGAATAGAGAGCGATCGCAACCCAATTAAATCAGGATAAACTTTGACTGCAACATTTTGCGGTATTTGCCAATTATGCCAAGCTAACCCCCAAATTCCCAACTGTCGCACTTGAATATTTCCCCAAGGAAATTCGCCGCGTTGTTTGGGGTGGACAGTGTAAGTTAATTCTTGGGTAGTGTTAGCGGGAATAGTGGCGGTGAGTGTTGGGGTAGATACGCCAAATTCTGGGGGATAGTAATCACGAATTTGAATAATTCCGTCAGTGTTTGCGGCTGTTACCGTCAACATTACCGGATTATCTCGCCCAATTGATAAGCGTTGCGGTAAGTCGCGCTTGATTTGCACTCGTAATGGACGGACTCGCAACCCATCCACAATCATCAATATCAGAATAATGGCATCAAATAATAAAGTGATGGCGATACTAACGGGAATGGATAGGAATAAGGATAGAATGGGTGCGATCGCAATTCCTAATCCTAATAAAAAATAAACTCTTCTTGCAGGAACCATTGATTGAAGTATGAAGTGTGAAATTAAGTAAGTCTATTTTTTTTACTTTAACAATGATAGTTGTGATGACAGCAATTATTTCTTCAGTTTCGTTTAGTAGGGGTAGTAAACGTTGAGATGGAACCATTTCTGATTTGTTTAAAATCCGTAGCCAATATAAACTTTTCCTAGCTTCTTTTTGAGCAATACTGTATTTATGAATAAAATCCGCTTTACTTTCTCCTGATTTTGCTTCTTCCAAGTTAGCTCCTGTTGAAGTTGCTGCTCTAAGATATTGTTTACCAATAAACCAGCCTGCTTAATCTTTACCCTCTTGCAAAAATTGATATAACTTAATTGCTCGTAACGCATATTCAAATGACCGTTCTCGAATATCCCAAGAAAATTGTTTTTCCTCTTTCATAACTTTTTCCTATTTCACACTTCATACTTCATCTTGGTACTTGAACTTGATTGATTACCGACGCAATAATCGCATCAATTTGTAAACCGTCTAGCATGGCTTCTGGTTTAAGAAGCAAACGATGACGTAACAAAGGCGAAGCTACAGCTTTAACATCATCTGGTGTGACAAAATCGCGTCCGGCTAACCATGCGGCGGCTTGCGATGTTTGCAACCAAGCACCAGCAGCACGGGGTGACGCACCTAACGCTAAATCAGGAAATTGACGCGAAGCTCTCACTAAAGCTAAGAGATAATCGATAATCTTTTCTGAGACTTGCACTTGTTTCACTTCTTTTCGTGCTTCTAAAATATCAGCTACGGTTGCTACTGGTTTTAAACTAGAAATATCTATACGTCTTGCTGCAAAACCAGCTTGACGATTGAGTAACATTTGTTTTTCTGCGGCTTGGTCAGGATAATCTACTAATAGTTTGAATAAGAACCTATCTAACTGCGCTTCTGGTAAAGGATAAGTCCCTTCAAATTCCAAGGGGTTTTGTGTCGCAATTACCCAAAATAAATCCGGTAAAGGTAAACTTTCACCATCTAAAGTAACTTGCATTTCTTCCATTGCTTCTAACAGCGCTGCTTGAGTTTTGGGCGGAGTGCGGTTAATTTCATCTGCTAGTAAGACTTCTGTAAAAACTGGACCTTTCTTTAAGGTGAAATTGCGACCATTTAAATCAAAAATGTTTGTTCCTGTAATGTCGGAAGGTAAGACATCTGGTGTAAGTTGAATGCGGCGAAATTCTCCTTGAATTAATTGCGCTAATACTTTGACTAAAAGTGTTTTACCTGTTCCGGGTACACCTTCTAAAATTACGTGTCCACCTGCTAATAACGCCACTAGCAACTGCTTTATGAGGCTAGATTGTCCGACGATGATTTGATTAAGGTTTTGGTCAAGTTCAATAAATACAGAATGATTTTGGCTCATAATTTTTATGAATAAAATGCTCAAGCATAAACATACAGCCGCTGCTGTCAAAGTTAGCGCAAAATAGGAAATTACTTGGGTATTTCCTTCAGGGTTCGCCATTTCGCCAACCAGCTTAACAGTTCTCGTTCACTTATGTGCTGTTTTTGGGTAGATAATTTTAATACTGCGTCGAGTTCTGCTGTATTTGCACCTGTTTTTTCTTGCCAAACTTGCAGTAGTGTTTGGTGTTCTAGTAATGTTGTGCCTAATCCTAAAGATTTTTGTAGTTGTATTTGTTCTTCTTTACCTACCATGTCTACAACAAAATCGGTAGATTCGGCTTTTTCTAATACTCCTGCTAGTGCTTGGATATATGCTTGGCTGTTATCTATAACTGGAGTTTCTAAGGCTATTGGTTTACCAAAGCGTTGATTTTTCGCCCAAATTAAAACTAATAGTAAAATTCCTACTTGAACTAGTGCAGGGAATAGTGGTGTTTTGGCAAAATAGCTGAATAAGTCGCCTTCACCTTCACTCTGCTTGACATCTGAATCTTTATAACCATGAATATATTCATCTACAAATAATTTGTTGCCTTTTTGGTTGACTAAGCTGGCAAGATATTGAAAGTTGCTTAAATTATCTTGATAGGCATTAGCTGCTAAATAGGGAGTATTAGAAAAAATTACTTTACCTTTTTCTTTTTTTTCTTCCCAAACAACAGCACCAAAGCGATCGCCTAAAGAAATGCTTGGTTTTTCTACTTTGATATTACGTCTTTTTGTGGCAATTTTAATATCACCAAAATTTGATTTTTGCAGAGAGTGAAATTTAGCTTCTGTTACAGGTGTTTTGACACCTAAAATTACTAAATTATTGCCTTTATCTAACCATTCCTGTTCGTCAAATAACAAATAAGCTTCCCTAGGGGAACTACTCACCCTTAACATAGTGACAGGAGTTTTTTCAGGTTTAAAATTTTCTAGAGGCTTTTGCCAACGCTGAATAGTTATTCCTTGTTGCTGCATATAAGCATACCAAGCACCATAGCCATCAGCAGCCCGACTATAAGTAGAACCAGTGTAAATTTTAGTATTAGGAGCAGCGAATAAACTAAGTAAAATTATTACACCAAGTGCGATCGCTCCTATCCAAGCAATGCGGTTTGATTTTGTCATAAATTGAGTGCTGAGTTGTGTTGTTGATTAATAATTTCTTGATAGGCTTGCTGACATTGTTGATAATTTTCTGGCAAAATCTCAGCATTACCAAAGCATAATTGTTCATGGGTAGTAATCAAGGTTTCGTAAGGTTGTATTGGGGTAACAGTTGAACGTAACACCTGTAAATATTCTCCATCTGTGCGGCTAAATTTGTGAGGAACCAGCTTAATATCATGCAAGTGTTGTAAAATTGCCAAGTAAAGACAACGACAAGCTTCACGGTAATTACCCTGACGGTAAAATTCTTGCGATCGCTCTAGCAACAGTGCTACAGATAAATCATTGACGCGATTTCTCGCCGCAGCATCCGCAGCATCTTTACCCCCAGATAACCAAGAATATATATATGGACTGAATTCTTGCCATAAGCGCCAAGCTACGAAAGCTAAAAATACTGCAAGTATCAACCAAAACAACAAAATTAGTAAATTACTCAGCCAAGGACTAATTTTCCAGTCTGGCGACAAGTTTGGTACAGAATTTTGAAAGCGGTCAAATTGGTATTCTATCCATTCGCCGATTTGTTGCTGAAATTGAGATACTTCCCAACTCCAGCTAGTTTTTTCAAAGGTATCAGTAGACATAAAGAAAGTTAGTAACTTTTTTTGCTCTTTTGTAGCATTATCCAGCCAACAAACACAAGCAACGCACCAAATACGATAAATCCCAAATCCCAAGCTAACTGATTTGTTCCTGGCTTCACATGATGGATACCGAGAATTTGGTGGTCAATTATGCCTTCAACTACATCAAATAATCCTGCTCCGATGAGTATAGACCCAAAAAAGGTTGATGATGACCAATCAACATCATCACGACCGCCAGCACGCCACAAAAGGATGATTCCTGTCACGGTTAATCCAAAGTCTAAGGCATGAAATAAGCCATCCCAGACCATATTTAAATCTATATTAGATTCGTTGGTTAAGGGTTTAATAGTACTGACCATGTGATGCCATTGCAAGATTTGGTGCAGTAAAATTCCGTCAATAAAGCCACTTAAACCCAATCCTAAAATAATTCCCGCGACAATCAGCGGTCTTGGTTGATGCACAATTTCACTTTTAGTCACAATTATTAACCTAAGATAGAAGTTGCGTTATTACAATAAGTTTTTATCTCAGGGATATCTTCTATCTTTTGGTATTACCTGAATTTTTAGCTTTTTTATTATTTGCAAAAAAGATTCACGACTTCTTATAGAAGTCGGGGATCTGCAACTCACTATATATTAAATAAATATTAAATATTCAAATGTATATTTGATTTTGGCAATATACGTAGTGGCATGACAAAAATAAATTTATCAATTATCTAGATAAAATCTGCTAATCAAAAAATATGAAATTTATATCACCTGGGTGCAGCGTATTTTTACAGCTATTAGCTACAGTTACTTTTGCAACTCCGGTATTTGCAGAAATTGTCAATATTAATCTATTGCAGCTGAATGACATCTACGAAATAACACCAGTGGAAGGGGGAAGTCGTGGTGGTTTGGCGCGTGTCGCTACTGTCAGAAAACAATTACGTCAAACAAACCCGCGCACCTATACTGTGTTAGCTGGAGATTTTTTCAGTCCTTCGGCTTTAGGAACAGCCAAAATTAACGGTATACCTTTAGCAGGACAGCAGATGGTAGCTGTGTTGAATGCTTTAGGTTTGGACTATGCAACTTTTGGTAATCATGAATTTGACTTACCAGAAAACTTATTTTATCAAAGATTGCAAGAATCTCGGTTTCGTTGGTTTTCTGGGAATGTGTCGGATAGTCAAGGTCAACCTTTTAAAAGTGTCCCCAGGTCGATAGTATTTAATGTGAAAGGCGATCGCGGTGCGGTGGTCAAAGTTGGGTTAATTGGTATCACTCTCGACAGTAATAAACAAAAGTACGTCAGTTACGCAGACCCCTTAACGGTAGCTAAACAGCAGGTAGCCGCGTTGAAAGGAAAAGTGGATATTTTGGTAGCTGTAACTCATTTACCCATAGAGAGCGATCGCACACTTGCAGAAACAATACCAGAAATTGACCTGATTATCGGCGGTCACGAACACGAAAATATTCAACAATGGCGGGGTCGGGATTTTACCCCAATATTTAAAGCCGATGCTAACGCACGTACAGTATATATTCATCAACTGCGCTACGACACCAAAAAGCGTAACCTGGAAATTAACTCTCGTTTAATGCCAATTACCGATAAAATTCCTGAAGAACCGAAAACAGCACAGGTAGTCAAGGAATGGCTAAACCGCGGTTATCAAGCTTTTCGCGCCAATGGTTTTGAACCAACCCAAGAAGTGGCTAAAACATCATTTCCTTTAGATGGTTTAGAATCGAGTGTTCGCAACAAATCTACCGAACTCACCAAGTTAATTGCTGAAGCAATGTTGCAAGAAGTCCCCGATGCAGATTTAGCTATATTTAATGGCGGTTCAATTCGCGTTGATGATGTAATTCCGCCAGGGTCAATTACTCAATATGATGTCATTCGCATCTTGCCTTTTGGTGGTAAAGTTGTGGCGGTAGAAATGAAGGGTGAATTATTAAAAAAAGTCCTAGAACAAGGTCAAAAAAATAAAGGTACTGGTGGTTATCTGCACACAGCAAAAGTTACTCAAGAACAAAGTTCAGGTAATTGGTTCATAAATAGTCAACCTCTTGACGCAGAAAAATTTTATAAAGTTGCTATTAGTGATTTCTTAATCAGTGGTAAAGAACAAGGATTAGATTTCTTAAATCTTCAACAACCAGATATTAAGCTAATTGCTGAAAAACGTGATATTCGTTTTGTCGTCATTGACGAATTAAAAAAACAAGCAACTAATCTAACTCGCTGACTTGAAAATCTTGCAGTTTAGAACCCTAACTAATTACAGAAGTTAGGAAACTATATTATTAGGATTGTACATACTATTTCAGTAATTATATGTAAATTAGATAAACAATACGTTTTGGGTTGCATAATTACTGAAACAGTGATAGGACTAAATCCAAAATAATTAAATCAACATATTTAATTATTTATACTGAATACACTAAGTTTTTCAGAAATTTATTACCTATAAATACTGTTATTTATTGGCATTCCTAAATACTAAAATTTAACTAGGTTGACTGAAACACTAGTGAAATATTTACCTTAACAATATGTCTATTTCACCAGCTTTAGTACTATTTACTTTCTGGCTGATAACTGCGTTTATATTTGCCAATCTTTATAATAAGTTGATTAAAAGTAAAAATCAAGTTGATTATGCCTTCTCCACCATTGATGTATTGTTGCAAAAAAGATGGGATTTGATACCTAATCTTGTAGCTGTTGCTGAAAAATATATGGAATTTGAGCAGAAAACTTTAACAGATATTGTCAAACTCAGAACTAAAGTAATTTCAGAACGTGTAAGTGAAAGTACAAGAGTGACAATAGAAGACCAAATATCTAGAAATTTAGATCATATCATCATCGCAGTTGAAGCATATCCAGAACTCAAAACCAACGAGCATTTTATCCAGTTACAGTATTCGCTGACTGAAATTGAAGAACAGATTTCAGCCGCGCGAAGGTTTTATAACAGTGCTGTCACTGAATATAACAATGTTGTGGAAATGTTTCCTACAAATTTGTTTGCATCATGGATGAACTACCAGTTAAAAGTACAATTCCAAATTTTGCCCCAAGAAAAACAAACTGTAAATTTTAGAAATCTATTTAACTAATATCTTATGCAATTTTTAATAACTATAGTGGACTGTCTAATCTAAAATGTGGCATTAAAAAACTGATTGTATCCGCAGCCTACAACAAGTCGCCACTAATTAATATTTCTTGTATAAATAGCCTCTAATCAAACCACTCCCACAATGACTCATCAAAAACTCCTCTCAGCAGAACAAGCAGCTAAATTGCTTATAACTGGAAATAAAGCACTAAAATTTCGGCATTATGGTGAAGCTATTCAAGCCTTAGAAGAATTTTATCAAGGGACTGATGCAGGATTCAAAGATTATTATCAAGCGCAGATGTGGTTGGTTAAAGCCTATAAAGGAAATGAACAATTAGAAAAAGCGATCGCACTTTGTCAACAACTTACTAATAGTGAGCAAGAAGTAACCCAAATTTGGGCAAAGCAATTTATTTCAACTTTATTACCAGCAAATTATTCTGCGATAGAATCAACTTCTCAACAGCCAGAAGAAAAAATCAATGATGGCAAAATCACCAAGAAAAGTTTAAATGAGTTTAAAATCTTTTGTCAAGAAAATTTGTTAGATGATTTAAAAGAACTGGAATCAGTTAGAAAACAAACTATTCTATCAGTCTCGTTTGTTAGTATTGTTATATTCATCATATTTTGCCTTTTAGTCAAATTATTCCCTCTCGAATATCTTATTTTTTGTTTTGTTAATCAAGTTCCGCTACCATATTTTCTAATATTTTTATTTTTACTAGGATTTTTAGGTTGTTTATGGGGATGGATTGCTTTTTATACTTCTGCTATAGAAACATACACTGAAGGATTTAAATCAAAAATTATTCAAAAGATTTTTGACTTTATTAATACTAATAAAAGTCTAAATTATTCTAGTTACGCCTCAGAAGCAGATAATGAATATACTCTATCTGCCTTTATTCATAGCCAGATTTTTCAAGCTTTATTAAAACCTAATAGAATACAGCAACAAGAATGTATTTTTGGGCAAGTTAATGAAACACCAATTTTCTTTTCGGAAATTTCTACAGAAGTAGAATTACAACATCGGTGGATAAAATATCTCACTTTTTCTCAACATTTAAAAATGTTGCGTTCCATGATGGTTCCTCCATTTGTCGTGAGAATAGTTTTTGGATTTTTACTACCCCTGTATTCTATATTATTAGTCATCAAGCTTGTTAAAAGTATTCCTTATATAATCGTGAGAATACTCCGAGGTGAACAAATTAGTTATAGACATTTTGATGAAGAAATCATGAGAAATGAGGTTTCGAGAAGAACAGTATTTAAAGGATTATTTTTTCAAGCCGACTTTAATAAAAAGATTAGTGGTAAGACGATAGTTTTGCCGAATTTATTAAATACAAATATTCATGCTTTGAATCAGAATAAAGAAAATTTAGTTAAATTAGAAGACCCAGAATTTTCGCAATATTTTACAGTTTATGGAGATGATCAAATTGAAGCCAGATATGTTTTGTCTACAAATTTAATGGCCAAGCTAGTTCAGTTTAGAAGGAAAGCTAGAAAAAATATTTATGTGTCATTTGTGCAAAATATGATTTACATAGCTGTTGAATATGCAGATGATATTTTTGAGCCTAAACTTTTTAAAAAGATGTTAAGCTTCGCTCCTATGCGAGAATATTTTGAAAATATACATCTCATGCTCGATATTGTGGAAGATTTGAATTTGAATAGACATATTTGGGGAAAAGATTAATAGCTATATAGTGGTTAAAAGGTGATAAATTTTTCACAACTTTGCCAAAATTTCTGGTAATAATTGACCGGGAACTTTTGATAAAGCTAAATTTTGTCCTTGAATGCCTAATTCGTTATGAAAGGCGCGGATTGTTTTGACAATATAAGCAAAAGTATTTTGATAAGCTTCTGGTTGTTTACTTAAACCATTTAAAGCTTGCAAATGGTGATCTAATGCAATTTCTAAGTGGTGCGATCGCGTGGGTTTATCGCCATTAAAAGAACTATCTGTTACTAACTGATAATGGGCTAATCCTAAGTTATTATGAGCCGCCAACAAATCAAAACTTAGCGGTATACCATTGAGAGAATGTGCCAAAGCAATCGCCTCTTCGTAGGCAATAATTGATAATTTGAGTAACTTTTGCTTGCGTTCTTTGGTGGTTTGCGGCAGATTCGCTAAATGCCAGTAAGCTGTAGCTAAATTATTTTGGGTGGCGGCGCAAGCACTGGGAACATTAGCGGCGGTGCGATATTTTAAAGCTTCGCAGTAAACATCAATAGCTTGCTGAAGATTGTCGGCTGGTTGTTCGTATTGTGCTAAATTCCAGTAGGCAGTGCCAATATTGTTTTGAATCATCCCATATTTGAGTGGTTCTTGGTCGGCATTGTAATGAGCCAGTGCTTGGTTATACGCGGCGATCGCTTTTTTCAGATGCACCACTGGTTGATTATATTGTCCCAAATGCCAGTACGCTGTACCTAAATTATTTTGACAAGCCGCATATTTCAGCGTATCCATCTCTACAGTCCGATGGGCTAATGCTTCTGTATAAGCTGACACTGCCTGTTGCCAATTTTCTGCGGGGTTAGAAAACCTGGCTAAATCACCAAATGCTGTTCCCAGATTATTCTGCACCCGCGCATAAGTTTCTGGGTGAGTCTGCGGTGAAATCATCTTCAAAGCTAAGTGATAAAATTCAATCCCCTGTTCAATGTAATTTTGTCCCGCCTCAACGTTGGGTGGCGTGCGGTACAACATCCAGTACAATGTGCCTAAATCATTGAGAATATCGGGTAATTGTGGTGATTGTTCATCGTAGGCGATCGCTTCTTGATAAGCCAGAATTGCTACCATCAAGTTTTCTAGAGTGGAATGTCCTTGCTCAATCCGCAAACGATATAAGTTACCCAATTGATGATAAGCTGCGGCCAAATCCTCTTTTGCCGCTTGCTTGACGTGTAATTCTTCAATAACCAACAGAATTTGTTGTGGTTGCCAATTCTCATCTTCTTCTTGAGCAATTTTGGCACTAATCGTCGCTAATACTAACTCTGTTAATTCCTGGCTAATATGGGATAACGCCGACAGTGATGGACTAGGGCTAGTAGTCTCACTAGATTTAACCAAAGATTGTGGTAATTGAGCTTCTTGCTTGGTAAATCCTGGCGGTGGCGGAGGAATTTCTAAAACACTACTAAGGCGCTTCGCTGGTGTTTCTACAGGAACCGTACCATTTTCTGCGGGAGGTGGGGTTTGGGTTGGTGCTTCAATTGTGGATTCGTTGACACTAGTCCCCTCTAAATTCCCGAAATCCAAATTTCTGGAATTAGAAACACGTTCTGGATAATTGACATTACGTTTTGCTGGCGTGGGTTCTCCCGCAAAGGTAAATATACCTGTACGCCAACGCCAAAATTGGGGTGCTGACTGCTGAATAGCTGACAACCAAGGACGCGAAATCCACAACAACACCGTAGATTCTAAAAATCCGCTAGATTCTTGGCTAGAAAAAGCTTCTTCACAGAGGCGCAGAGAATGTAAAAATAACCGTTGCACTGCTACAGGTTGCTTTGTTAGCTGTTCTACACCCACAATTTGAAATGTCGGTATTGGTAAAGATCTACCAGGGTTGTCTTTGGTTGCACCGACAATTGGTGGGGGATAATTAGCCAGCCATTGATTGATCTGGGCTACAGGGTTAGGCTCGTTTAAATTCAACCGCAAAGTCACTAATCGCGGGTAAGCTGGAGTGCTACTAATTTCCTGTCCATCTTGGGGCTGATATAAAACTTGCCCAACTGGATACGCTAACGTTGAATGCAGCCGCGCTGCTACTTGATTTCGTAACTGTAAATCGTCACATACGGCTAAAAACAGTTGTCTTCTTAAGCCCAAACTAAGGGCAAGTTTCAAACGGTGATATACTTGCCGATTCCAAGCAAAATTATCGTGGTGTGCCGGATCATTCACGCTCATGGTGGCTCAACAGCCAAGAAACAGTGTACATCACCTAAACAAGGTTTATTTTAAGTAGACCTATCTAGTTCGGGGTAATCTTCCCACAGCCTGGATCACCACGCAAGTGGCTTTTCTACTTACTATTGTTCTTAACTGAACGTTATTGAACTATGACTGCCATTGTCAAGCCGGAACGCAAAATTTTATGCCGATACATATAAATATTCTGACTTGAGAGTCTTGACATCACCAATAAAAAACAGGTTCCCCTGACAACGAAAACCTGCAACACCACAAGAAAATTAAATTTTATTAACAAAAACAGTTTTTATTTAACTGAGATTAGAAACGGAGAAGGCGACAACAATTAAGCCACCGACCAACACTGTAGCGACTACACCAAGAATAATATAGTTACGCTTTTGCTCTGCTGTTGGAGGTTCTGCTTGATAAACCTTTGGCTCTTGGGCAAAATTGTTAAGACGACCACCTTCTTCATTCGTGTAGGGCATGAAGTAATTCCTTAATTTTGAACATCATTATTATTATTTAATGTTACAGAAACTTATCTCTTCTGCTTTCCCTGTCAGAGACAAATTGTTACATTTTCTTGGATTTACATATCATATATCAGACAAATTATCAAGCCAAAATTTGATGCTAAATGGGAAGAGTGTTGCTCATTCTTGAGTTTTTTGTTGCAGGAGCGATCTCCAATCGGTAATGGCCTTTTCTGTCCATAACCAATTATTGCTTAATTTATTTACTTGAAAATTTACCGAGTCTTGATTAATTACCAATTGACGCAACTTAATCGCTTCTTTCATATATTGCCCTTGTTTCGTCGTCGGTTGACTGCGTGCAGATTTATACAATCCCATTGCTAAACCAGCGTAGGCAGTTAAGGCATCGTGAGGTACGGGAGAATTCTGCACAGAAAGGGCTACACTTGCGGAATTTTGCTGATTTAAAGCTAAATTTAGCGCCTTAAACCAAGAATCATTAGCGCGATTTACATTACCTTCTGCGTAGTAGGCAAACCCTAAAGCATTGGTATACAACACCGAGTTTGGCTCTGCTTTCACTGCAACTTCCCAAAAACGTCGGGCATCATCAATGGTGTATTTTTTATCTCCAGTCTGAATTAACTGCCAAGCTAGTCGTCCTTTAAAAAAGTTGAGTGCAGGATCATTTCCTTGCTGGATTGGCACAACATTTAGGGCAGTTTGAGCAGATTGTAATGCGCCACGATTTAATAATTCTTCTACAGCTACCAACCCAGCCGACAAGTCACCTTGGCTTAATTTTTCTATGGCACTAGTCGCAATAATAGCTGTGGGACTAGTTTCTAAGTTGATTTTCGGATTAGTTTTGCTAGACAGAGACTGCTGAACGGGGATTTGGGGGATATCGGCAAAAGTTGAAGGGCGGCGCAGTTGCCACCACCAACCGAAACCGAGGATACTAGCGATCGCACCTACCCCAAAAATACTCAAAATCAGTCGCCAATTAGGACGACGAAGTTTAGGCACAGATGTGGGTAACGATGCTTCATAAGCCGGCCAAGTTTCTTCCTGACTGGCTACAGTTTCGTTGGGTGTTGCACCTAAATTTCCCCATGATCCTTGTCTATCAGTGGGTGTTACCTCGCCACTCATTTGTCTAGTGGGAAAAATATTTTCTCTGTGATTGGGTGGTACTTCTCCATTCAAGGGAGATTGACCATTATTGCTGGGTATTTGCTGATCTATCTGGCGAAACAAATCCGAAACTATGGCTGAATCTTCGGCATAACTGGGGTCGTCATATTCAATTTCATCAACTAAATCGCCCCAAGTCTCTTCACCCAACCAGTCCAACTCGGAAGTATCATGACCTAAACCCGGCATCATGTCATCGATGGGTAAAGCTATCTGGGCTTCATCCGTCATAGCAGAATAAGTTGTGGTAGAAGATACCTTCACACTCCGGCTATTGTCATTCAGCGACTCTGTACTGTTAAAAGTCGCCAGTTCTGTTCCCAGAAAACCATCAAATTCGGGTTGAAGATACAAAATTGGTAATGCCCAATAAGTTTGGTGCGAACCATAAGCTGAAATTAATCCCTGACGCACCCGACTGACGCATAAATCTACTGGATATCCTTGACTCAAGTTCCGGTACAAAAGTTGTGTCAGCGTGAGTGCAACTTCATCAGGAATGCGTTCTGACATAGCCAAAACACACTTGATCCCGCGTCTAACTAAACTTTCAGTCAGGTTACGTTCGCCTGTTTCTTCTGTTGTATCGGTTGTTGCTGTGTATGCTCCCCAACAAGAGTTAAACACAGCCATTTGAATATTATTATTGACGAGCAGACCTGCTAGGTCATCGCCACTCAAGGTTTCTGTCAAGCCAGTTCTGCTACTAACCAAATAAATTTCGCCACCACTTGGCCCTAAGTCACTATGGCCGGAGTAGTGGAGAACTTGGTATCTACTTTGTTCTAAGGCTTGGGTTAATTCTTCCCTGCCTGGCTGATCTAAAATAGTGAGTTCAATTTCGGGTAGGGAAATGCTACTGTCAGCAGTGCGGGAGGCATGACGATGCAGTTCTGCTTGCAATCTTAGGGCTTCTTGCTTCAACAAACCCAGGCGTGTTTGATCTGTGGGCGATGCCAGCACCATTAAAACCCTGACTACGCCATCTTCTGGTAATTGTGGTAAATTTCTGGAGGGCAAGCGAGCGTTGGTGAGAATGCCACTTTGGTAGCGCGAGAATGCCACATAAGGCCCCGTTGCTAGAGGGCGATCGCCTGCGTGCATGACTTCCCAAGGTAGACGTGCTAACCTATTCTCCTTAAGACCTAACCGGAGGCGCAGTACTTGTTGATGGTTTTGGGCAATGCCTTGAGCTGTAATCCAACTATCTCTGAGAGTGCCTTTAAACAGAGCATTATAAAATTGCTGACCCAATGCCACCAAGTTTACAGAGTTTCTGGCGATGCCTGCGGTGGACTGTATCAACGCATCTCCCTGTAAAACTGACCTCAAAGGATCATTCATCAAATGTCCTGCGGCTGCTAACCAATCAGCTACAGGCCAAGTCACTAGTTCTTCTGCCAATGGCACCCCAGGCGCGACTTGTTCCGTTCGCACCAAGTAGTCATTCTGCCCTACTGGAGTTACGGAAATGTGAAATTCCATACAAGTAACGCAATCTCAATATTTTTAGTATGCAAACCCTCATTCATGTTCAATAGATGCCCAAAACCTGGATTTTCCTTTTTAAACATCAGATTTCCATATATCGCTATATATCAATTCTCATGTTCAAACAATGCTTATTCCCCATTATGACAACTGGAGAACATTTTTAGTTTCAATATTCAGGTTTTAATTGACTCTGACTATGCTCACACAACAGAATTTTAGATTGACTAAATAATTATTTAAAGAGTCTAAATAACTTTAAAAGTATTTGATGCTGCAATAAAAATACAAAATTTTAAACTAAAGCCAGCTAAAGTTTAAAATTTTGCAATTTTTGCTATATACAAAAACGGAGAGGGAGGGATTCGAACCCTCGTTGAAGTCACCCCCAAACAGACTTTCCAGGTCTGCGCCTTCAACCACTCGGCCACCTCTCCAGGTGTCACAATTTACTATTGTAATATAAAATTATAGAAAGTGCAAACAACATATTAAAAGACATTTTAGAGTAGAGATCTAAAGGTCAAAACCCAAATTCAAAATCAAGATGTCCCGTACATACACAATTAAAGTCCGCGATCGCGCCACTGGCAAAGAATACACCCTCCAAGTCCCAGATGACCGCTACATCCTACACTCTGCCGAAAACCAAGGGGTGGAATTGCCTTTTTCCTGTCGTAATGGAGCTTGCACCGCTTGCGCTGTCAGGGTTTTGTCGGGAGAAGTTGACCAACCAGAGGCGGTTGGCTTGTCCTTAGAGTTGCGTCGGCAAGGTTATGCTTTGCTGTGTGTGAGTTACGCCCGTTCAGACTTAGAAGTAGAGACACAAGACGAGGATGAAGTCTACGAACTCCAATTTGGGCGTTACTTTGCCAAAGGCAGAGTCAAAGCAGGTTTACCATTAGACGAAGATTAAAATTTAGTTTTTCTAGTAGAGTCCGTTTTGGACTCTACTAGAAACAGGAGTAAATATGCAAATCGCTACAGTTTTAGGGCGTTTTGGGTTTTGGACGCGAAAAATAGCTATATTAACCTGCTTATTACTACTGGTAAGTTGTCAAGCCAAAAGTCAACCCGCAGATAATCAAATGTTGGTGAAAGTGGCGCGTGTGGTAAGTGGGCAAAGTTTAGAAGTGTTGGGTATGGGTGAACAACCGAATTTTGCTTCCCCAGTGCGGTTAATTGGGATTGATGCGCCAGATTTGCGACAAAACCCCTGGGGTGATGAAGCTAGACAAAGCTTAGAAAAGTTAATTGGGGGGATAGAACAATCAATCAAACTAGAGTTTGATATTGAAAATAAAGATAAACTGGGGCGGACACTGGCTTATGTCTGGAAAGATAATCAGTTATTAAACGAACAAATAGTCAAACAAGGATATGCGCTATTTGTTGGGCGATCGCCTAATCACAAATATGACCAACGCCTAGAACGCGCCCAACAGTGGGCAAGAATTATGGGAGAAGGGATTTGGAACCCAGAAAACCCTATGCGTCAAACTCCGGCAGAGTTTCGCTTTTTGAATCGATGAAAGTGCTGAGTCGAAGATATGGGGAGAGTTACAAATAACTCTTGACTATTGACTCTTGACCATTGACCATTGACTCTTGACGCTTGACTCTTAACTAACCAATGACTCAACTACAAACTTTTCTCGATATTGCTACCGAGGCGGCTTTAGCTGCGG
This sequence comes from Nostoc cycadae WK-1, assembly GCF_002897135.1. Taxonomy (NCBI): domain Bacteria; kingdom Bacillati; phylum Cyanobacteriota; class Cyanophyceae; order Nostocales; family Nostocaceae; genus Nostoc; species Nostoc cycadae. The sequence continues at coordinate 41,736 of NZ_DF978427.1, forward strand.
GTGGAGTTTTACAAGGTTATTTAGGCAAATTAGAAGATGCAGTCACGGAAAAAGGCCGCCCTGGTGATTTGGTAACGGCGGCGGATAAAGCCTCAGAAGCAGTGGTTTTAGAAATTCTGCACCGTCACTTGCCACAGCATTCTATTTTGGCAGAAGAATCAGGCAAGATAGGTAATCAAGATAATGAATTTCTGTGGGCGATCGATCCCTTAGATGGAACTACTAACTACGCTCACCAATACCCTTTTTTTGCTGTTTCTATTGGGTTATTAATTAACGGTTTACCACAGGTAGGCGTAATTTATGACCCGTTGCATAATGAGTTATTCCGGGCGGCGGCTGGCTTAGGTGCAACCCGTAACCGCCGCCCCATCCAGGTTTCCGAAACAAGTGAATTGGGTAAAAGCTTATTAGTCACTGGCTTTGCATACGATCGCCGCGAAACCTCAGATAATAATTATGCTGAATTTTGTCATCTGACTCACCTTACCCAAGGGGTGAGACGTAGTGGTTCAGCATCTATTGATTTAGCCTATGTAGCCTGTGGCCGTGTTGATGGTTACTGGGAACGGGGACTATCGCCTTGGGATATAGCAGCTGGCATAATTTTATTACAAGAAGCTGGCGGTAAAGTTACTGCCTATGATGGTAGTCCTTTGCAAATCAATTCCGGTCGACTTCTCGCCACTAATGGCTACATTCATGAAATTCTCAGCCATGAATTAACACAAGTTCCGCCGCTATCTTCTTGGAAATAGTCAAGCAAAAGATACAAAGATTTTTCACAGCCCATACAAGTATTTTATTGTTCTGGAAATGTTAAAACTATTCTGCCTTAACCCCAATGCTGTTGGGGCTTTTTATTGCCAAGCGGAATTGGCATAGTCAATGTGTATCTATTAAATATTCATCGCATAAAATTCTTGAGCAATGAAAGCTTTTATCCCTTATGTTGCATTGTTGGGCTTGAGTGCTGGTTTACTAGTTGACAGTTCTAGCCTGCAAGCAGTAACTCCTAACAGTGAAAAATTTGTCGCTTTAGGTACAGAACCTTTTTGGAACGTTACTGTCAGTAAAAATGGCATTGTTTACTCTTCTCCAGAGGTGAAAAAACAAACCTTTCCTTATGTAAAACCTCTGGCAGCAGCGGGTCGTCCCGCTGATTTAGTAAGAGTTTACAAGCTCAGGGGAAATAATATGTTAATTCTGGAAAAAGTCAGCGCTTGTAGTGATGGGATGTCAGATAAACAATACCCTTACTCGGCTGTTTTGATATTGGGTAACAAGGTTTTGGAAGGTTGCGCCCAGACACAATAATTTAAGGAGATATAGCAATTCCTAGTTAAGTAAGGTACATGAATAATGTTTTTTAACGCAGAGGGGCGCAGAGTCAAACGCAAAGTTGAGGCAGCGCGATCTTGGGGGTTTCCCCCATGAGCGACTGCCGACGCAAAGTTTTGCCCAATTTCATGAGCAAATATATTAAGTACCTCAACAGATTAGGAAACTCTATAACAGTTTTTGTCCATCAGAGTTGATTTCAATATGATTTTTACTTCCATTCTCCTTGTAATGTAAACGCAGCCCAATAATAAGGTGCAGCATAATTTGGATTACGTGACATTTCTATTTGTGCTGCCCTTAACGCCGCCGCAGGTTTTAAATTTTTGCGTAACATATTGGCATAAAATAATTTCATCAATTCTGATGTAGCTTCGTCATCAACGCTCCACAAACTGACTACAACACGTTGACTTCCCGCATACATAAATCCTCTGGTTAACCCAACTAATCCTTCTCCCTTGACTTCTTCACCTAAGCCTGTTTGACAAGCACTGAGAACTATTAATTCTGCTGGCAAATTTAGGTTAAAAATATCGCGGAGGCGCAAAAAGCCATTTTGGGGTGTTCCTTTGCTATCAAACAGCGACAACACTACTCCAGATAATTCTGGATTGGTGCTATTTAAAATGCCGTGAGTGGCAAAATGAATAATTTGATATTGGCTTAACTCTGGACTTGTGGCGACATCTCGACTGGCGGTAAAGTCTAAGGCTTGCTTACGTTCTTTATTGGATACGAGAGAGAGAATTTCCTCGGCTTCTTTACGGGTAAAACGTAGCCGTTCAAAGTCAATATCTGCTTCTCTGGCTGAACGTGATAATTGTTGCTGGTCAAAGAGATTCAAGTCTTGAGTTACAGCTAGGCGATTTGCTGGTTGACCGTTAAGGCGTTCATCTTGGGCAGAAAATACGGGATCTGCCAGTACAGCTAAGGTTTTGGCAGCTTTTTTCCGCCCTTTGACTTCCTGACGCAGCAGGGCGATAGTTGAGGCTGAGGGAAGGGAGATAATTTCGTTGGTTGTGACTAGTGGCTGATAGGTTTGGCTATTGGGGACTGCTAATGCGGTGATGGGTACATACTGCAACGCCCCATCACTAACGACGACCAAGCGTTTTTTTCCGAGTTGCTGGGCGACTGGTGCAAGGATCATTTGTGATAATTCTGCCGCGGCTTTGCTGCTTCTAGCAATACTAGTTCTTTGAGATGGGGCGGTTAAAGCATCACGGAATTTTTGGACGGCGGTTTTGATTTCGGCGCTTTTAGGTAGTTCGTAACTAGTTATGTTGTTGTTGCTGACAGCCCAAAGATAACTGCGTTCTTCTCCCAAGGAGTATTCTAGAAGCAAGGTATTATCATCTAAGACCTGTTGCTGAATTTGCTTTAATGATAAGGGTTGTGGTTGGGTTAGGGCAGCATAACGGGGACTGCTATTTTTAATTTCTACTTGAACTTGCTGATACTGTTGTAGTAGTTGTGCGGTTTCTTTGTCTAAATTTTGAATTTGGGCTTCCGTATATTTACTGTTTAAAAGTTGGATGCGGAGTTTTTCTCTAGCATTGAGTTGTTGCTGTAAGTTGCGTTCTGTTTGCAGGAGCTTGGGGTTTACGCCTTGGCGGATATCTGCGTTGGCTTCGGTGAGCAAGTCTAAAAGACTACGCGCTCTAGCACGTTCGCTAACTTGCAATGCCAAAGCATCATAACCTTTGGCTGGTTCTTGTTTATGTAGCCGCATCAACAGGTCAATATAAAACTGGTAATATTTCTGCACAGATGCAAAGTAAGATGTCCGCAAGTCTTGGCTGGTAACGTTGGTGCGAATATCTTCAACAATTTTAATGGTGTTTTCTATTTGGGTACGGGCAGTAGTGAGATTGCCGCGATCGCGTTCTGTCTGAGCTATATAATACAGGGTGTCTGCTTCTCCGGTGCGATCGCCAATGCTCTGGCGCAATTTTAATTCTTGATTATAAGTGGCGATCGCTTGTGCTGGTTGCTTTAAGGCGTTGTAAGTTCTGCCTAAATTACCAATAACGTTGGCTTCAGCCTCTTTTTGTTCTAATTTTTGCCAGCCAGCAGCAGCTTTCTGTGAAGCATCTAAGGCTTTTTGATAATCACCAGCTGCTAAATAAACTCTCCCGAATAAAGCGTAAGCACTGGTTTCGGCAAAGCTATTTTTTGTTTGCTGTGCTAATGCCAAAATTTGGTTAGCTGCATCTAGGGCTTTGGGATAATCTTTTAAAGCTTCGTAGACTCGAAGGATACCGCTGATGGCACTGACTTGACCAATTACATTATTTTGTTCGCGCCGTAACTGCTGCGCTTGTTTGTAATATTCTAAGGCTTGGGGATAATTTTCTAAAGCGCGATAGGCACTGCCAATATTATCTAAAGTTTGCGCTTCTTTATCACGATCGCCTGTAGTTTTAAATTTTTCTAGGGCTTGATTAGAAGTTTCAATACTTGCCTTATTATCACCAAGCAACTTATAAACTGAAGCGATATTTTTTAGTGTATCGCCTTCCCCTTTCACATCTTTGACTTCACGTTCAATATTTAGGGCTTGATTGTAAATATTAATTGCTTGTTGATAATCTCCTAATGAAGCATAAATCCCAGCCATAGTATCCAGGGTGAAAGCTTCCCGCGCCCGATTTTTGGTAAACCTTTGTAATGTTAATGCTTCATTTAAAGTATTAAGGGCTTTTTGTTTTTCACCTAATCTATCGTAGACTAATGCAATCTGTCCTAATAGTTCGGCTTCTGAATGGGGATTACCTGCCTTTTGTAAAAGCGATCGCGCTTGGTTATAGTATTCTAAAGATTTTTGTGGTTCACTAAAAGAATAGCTACCAGCAATTCCAGTCAGAGTTACAGCTTGCTTACTGAGGTTAAATGCCAAAGCGATTCCTGAAAGATTACCTTGACTTTGTTGTTGCAGTTTTAGCGATTGATTGAGAGCTTCCCGCGATTTTTGTTCATCACCAATAGATAAATAAAGTACGCCAATATAGTTGAGTGCATCGGCTTGTCTACTCGGATCATTTCTTGTCTGTTGAATTTTTAACGACTGTTGAAAAGCCTCTAAAGCTTTTTGCGGTTCACCCAAATTAGTGTAAGTAATGCCGATTATTTGTAAAATATCGGCTTGTCCATCTAAATTGTTTTGTTGACGTTGAATTACCAGAGCTTGATTATAAGCTTGTAAGGCTTGTTTTGTCTCTCCCGCATTGAAATAAACGCCCCCAATGCCAATTAAAGTATTAACAATAAAATCAGGTTTTTTTTCAGCGCGAAATAATCGCAATGCTTGGCTATAAAATTCTAGGGCTTTTTGGGGTTGACCCAAGTTAGCGTAAGCATTAGCAACAGAATTCAACATCACTGCTTCGCCAAAACTGTCTTTTTGTTCGCGGCGAATAGTTAGACCTCGCTGAAAATATCCCAGTGCTTTTTGATTGTCGTTTTGAGTGTAATAAAGTGTGCCGATCGCTAAGAGTGTGGTAGCCTCATAACTGCGATCGCCAATTTGCTGCCAAATTTTTAATGCTTCTTCATACTTGGCGATCGCCGCCTGTCGCCCTGTCGCTGTACCTTGTTCATATAATTGTTGTGCTTCTTGCAGCAGTTGTTTAGCTTGGGTGGCGGCTCTTTGCCTTTCAGGAGTTGTATTTTGCGGTTTTTGGGCTATGTAGAGATGATTCGCCCTAGCCGCAGTGATCATTAACTCCGATGACATTAGCATAGTGACAAAGATAACCAGTGTGCGATGTGCTAACGCCGACAGATGTTTCTTTGTCATAATTGCTCCTAAGTGGGAGAAGTAGTGTTTTTTAACTAGATAACTGTAAGAATACAGTTCTAGAGGCATCATATTGTATCATTTATATGATAGTTATAAAATTGCGATCGCTTCAACAGCCTCTATCGCCCGTTCTCCTCCTGTTTTAGTCATTCAACTCAAACGGTTGAAAAATCAATATTTTCGTAAAGTTCGGCAATTGAAATTTGCAACTCCAAAGTACTCAAAGAAAGGGTAACATTTGGGTCGTCATATTCGGAAAATAGCCACTGATGAGCTGCTGTTTTGACGTGATGCTCAACGTGTATACGGTATTGATCAATCAGCAGATATTCTTGGAAGGTGGAAATTGTACGATAAGCAACAAATTTCTCGCCACGGTCATAATTTTGGGTGGATTTAGACAATACTTCGGCGATAAAGCAGGGGTTCACCACAGTATCTTTGCGTCCGGTTTGAAGTTCTAAGGGTTTGGGCAAAACCATCACATCAGGGTAAGTATAGAGATTTGCATCAGGAATCCAGAGTCGCTGATCGACATAGAAAATCCGGTAGTTTTTGCTTTTTAGGGCAGATTTCAGCAAAATATACAAATTTCCAGCAATATCGTTGTGGTTGGGTGTCCCACCAGTCATAGGAATAATTTCTCCATCGCAATATTCGCTGCGTGTTTCTGAGGCGATTTCCAGTTCTAAATACTCATCAATGGTGTAACGTTTAGTCTCAGGTTGAGCAATCATGATCGGTTGACCTCCAAGGCTTTTAGTTGCTGGTTTATCCAAGTCATTGCCATCGCTTCATCAGTTTCAATCGCCCGTTCTACTACTGTTTTAGCAATTTCTACTATGGCTCAAATTCAACACTTTCATAGATATCTGCTAAACGAATTTCAAAGGGAATCGATGAGAGTGAAATATACGATTCTGGATCGTCATATTCAGTAAAGATCCATTTGTGAGAGTCTGTTTTAGAATATTGCTCAACATGAGCAGTATATTGATCAATTAATAAATATTCTTGAAATGTGGAAATGGTACGATACGCTGAAAATTTTTCATCCCTATCGTAGCTTTTGGTTGATTTTGAAAGCACTTCAGCAATCATTACCGGGTTAGTAATCGTATCAGTCCGTCCCTGTTGTCGTTCAAGTGGACGGGGAACAACCATAACATCCGGGTAGGTATAAAGCTTGCGTTCAGGAATCCAAAGCCGTTGATCCGCTACAAAAATACTGTACGGTTTACCTTTCAAACTGACTCTTAAGGCGGCATTAAAAATACTGGCAATTTCATTATGTTCGGGAGTACCGCCAGTCATAGGGATTATTTCTCCATCACAATATTCGTTGCGCGTTTCTGAGGCGATTTCCAATTCTAAATACTCATCAATGGTATAACGTTTGGTTTCAGGTTGAGCAATCATGATCGGTTGACCTCCAAGGCTTTTAGTTGCTGGTTTATCCAAGTTGTGGCTGTCGCTGCATCAGTCTCAATTGCCCGTTCTACTCCTGGTTTAGCAATTTCTATCTATTGTCTTAAATATCGTCTTGCTCGGTAAGCTTTCGTTGCTCATAGTCTGTAATTATCCTCTGAATGTCATCTGCGGCAATATCAACTTGTTCAGATTTTGTGTAAATAGTCAGTAAAATGATTCCTGTTGCTGTTTTGACGTAGTAAATTAAACGATAGCCACCACTTTTACCTTTTTGAGTGTCGCTATTTCTGACTCTCAACTTGAAGACTGTATAACCAACACCAGATATTTGATCTCCTGGTAACTCTCCCTGCTGAAGTTGTTCGATAACAGCTTGTATGTCATTCCTAATACTGCGATATTTCTTAGCAAGAGTGCGTATATTTCGGTTGAACGTTGGCGAAGCTTCAACTTGAATCAAAGGCTGATCAGTCACTTTCAATTCCTTCCCACAGTTGAGCCACCGGGATAGTTTGCCCAGTCATGGCTTCATGCCAAGCTTGCTGGAAATCTGCCAAGACTTCTGTTTGAGATTGATTATCCAGAACTTCTTCTTCTTCAGGGATTAGCACAATGACTTCTACTCGACTATTTTTATCAGTTAAAAGCGGATGATCTAAAGTTAGTTGTCCCTGATCGTTAATCGTTGCCATAATTTTAAGTGCTTTCATGATGACTCCCAGATGCTTTAAGTGGTAGCAGTTTCACGATTTCGGCTCCAAAAGTTGAAAGATGGAGTCGCGGCTAACTAGTTCAGTGGTTTCACCTTCTGCGATCGCACGTTCCATTCCTATATCTTCAATAATTTCTGCCAAAAGTATAAATAGTATGAAATTCATAGTCATTTAATTAATTTTCGTCAGTTTCATAGCAAAGCTAAACTTGTAAAATTTATTTATTTTAATAAAAAAATTAATAGTGTTCACACTTAATTAAAAGCATAGTAACATAATATTTAACGTAATATTTATAACATCTTTTATGGCTATGCGAGATGCGGACAAGGATCGTCGCAAAAATCATTCTATCAAAAATACTAATTCATCTGGAAACATACCACTTACTGGTGATGAGAGAAAAGTGCTATTGGAGACTGTTCGCGTCCAACGTGATGAATGGAAACGACGAGCCAAAGAAAATGAGGAAGCTGCTTCTCAACTTACTCAAGTTCAGCAAGAAAATCTAGCTTACCAAGTGGAAGTTAAAAAATTAAAAGAATATGCGGCACAAAGTTACCAGAAATATCTGAATGAACAAAAAAATTATCAACAGGCTTTATGTCTTTATGACGGAGAAAAAACGAGAGCAAATGAATTAATTTCCCTCCGTGATGAATGGGAAAGACGAGCCAAAGAAAATCAGGAAGCTGCATTACAACTTACTCAAGTTCAGCAAGCAATCCAAGTTTACGAAGTTGAGGTAAATGAGTTAAAACAACGAGTAGCACATAATTACTTGATTTATCTGAATGAGCAAGAAAATTATCAACAGGCTTTATCTCGCTATAATGAAGCAACAGCAAAAACCAATGAATTAATTTACCAACGTGATCAATGGCAACAACGTGCAGAAGAAAATGAGGAAGCTGCATCTCAACTTATTCAAGTTCAGCAAGAAATTCAAGCTAACCAAATTGAAGTTAATCAATTAAGAGAAAGTGCAGCGCAAAATTACCAAAAATATCTTGATGAGCAAAAAAATTATCAACACACTTTATCTCTTTATAATGAAGAAAAAGCGAGAGCAACTGAATTACTGAGCAAATATAACGAAATTAGGTCTGAACGAGATAACTATTTGATTCTATATAATGAAGCACAAACACAACTCAAATTTGAGCGACGTTCCAAAGCTAGTATTAAAGGATGGGAAACTCGCCGTAAAGCTGAGAACGATCGATTAAAACGAGAAATTGCTGAAATGGTTGTTCTGCTGCGTCAATCTATGGCTAGTAAGGATGAAGCTATAAATAACCTCTACGTTGTAGCAGAACGTATGGATCGAATTCAATCCCTAGTTGATTCAGTTGAAGAGGAAACGACAGGTAATCCTGTAGGTTTAATACAAAAGTTTAAACGCATTTGGCTGGCGATTAAAGAGATACTCTCAGAATAAACAAGCGCCTTTATGAGTAAAAAATCAGCATCAACTACGGGAAACCAACATAAAGCAAAGTTGGGAGAGCAAATTCGCAATATCGCTGATAGGCTTAAAAAAGAAACTGAGGTGCAAATAAAAGCTACCTCTCGTATTTTAGGGGCTGCTGCTCAAATTTCTGAAAATCATGAGCGGCTTATTAATGAGGTAGTTGATATGGTTGAAGAAGACCTTAATCAACAAATCCAGACCGAGCAACAGGAAATTTATACAGTTGAAATTCTCAAACAAAAGTTTAAAACGTTAAGTAAAGCAAAGGATAATTTTAAACTTAAAGCAAATAGTTGGGAATCCCTGGCTAACAAACTAAATGATTCATCTACCCACAAGCTTATAACTATAAAACAACCTCAGTCATATCAAGTGTTGGAACATGACGAAAGGGAAAATTTTCAACATAATGGTAAAAATCCTGAAGGATTGACAGTTTTGTTAGATGCAGATGTCGCAGAAATGTTTCCTAATTCTCAAGCCGTGAATGAAGCTTTGCGTTTTCTCATTAGAGTTACGACTAAAAATAGTTTCTGAATTATTTTGGTGCTGAGTTTAACTGTAACTGTACTGAACTTACTGAGAGACTCGTCCGCAAGCATCAAAGGACAAATGACCTATGACCAATGACAAACTAATTCTTCCCTAACTCTGAGCTACATAAAAGGAAGAGAAAGGGATAATAAAGAATGAGAAATTTTTGAGCATGGACTCTAAGTCTAAAATTTCGTTCAAAACTCCCTCTCAAACACTGAAAATTACACATTTGAGTATTAGACTGAGCATGACTGAGAATTTAAAAGCTAAAAGTAATGATATTGCGTTAAATAAATATTCTCCCGCCACCATTGAGGAAAAATGGCAAAAAACCTGGTCGGAACTGAATTTAGATAATACCCCTACAGAAAACAACAAGCCAAAATTCTACGCTTTATCCATGTTTCCCTATCCATCGGGTAGCTTACACATGGGTCACGTCCGTAATTACACAATTACAGATGTGATTGCTCGTCTCAAGCGAATGCAAGGTTATCGCGTTTTGCACCCAATGGGTTGGGATGCTTTTGGCTTACCCGCAGAAAACGCGGCCATCGACCGTGGAGTTCCCCCCGCCAAGTGGACTTATCAAAATATTGCTCAAATGCGCCAACAGTTACAGCGTTTGGGTTTATCTATCGACTGGGAAAGTGAAGTTGCTACCTGTTCACCAGATTATTACAAGTGGACACAATGGATTTTCTTGCAGTTTTTGCAAGCAGGGTTAGCTTACCAAAAAGAAGCGGCGGTGAACTGGGATCCCATCGACCAAACTGTATTAGCTAACGAACAAGTTGATAGCGAAGGCCGTTCTTGGCGCAGTGGTGCAAAAGTCGAGCGTAAATTATTGCGCCAATGGTTTTTCAAAATTACCGACTACGCCGAAGAATTGCTCAATGACTTGGATAAATTGACAGGTTGGCCAGAACGTGTAAAGTTAATGCAGGCAAACTGGATTGGTAAATCTGTTGGTGCCTATTTAGAATTTCCGATTGTCGGGATGGAGGAAAAAATCGGTGTGTACACCACTCGCCCCGATACTGTGTTTGGTGTCAGTTATGTAGTTTTAGCCCCAGAACATCCTTTAACCAAGCGTGTCACCACCAAAGACCAACAAGCAGCGGTAAACGCTTTTATTACCGAAGTTTCCCATCAAAGTGAGTTAGAACGCACCGCCGAAGATAGGCCGAAACGGGGTATTCCCACAGGTGGTAGAGTAATTAACCCCTTCACAGGGGAAGAAGTGCCGATTTGGATTGCTGATTATGTACTATACGAATATGGTACTGGGGCTGTAATGGGTGTACCAGCCCATGATGTGCGCGACTTTAAATTTGCGGATAACTATAATTTGCCAATTGAGTTTGTAATTGTAGAACCAGAAGCAGTTGCAAATGTAGACTTCCAGCAAGAAGAGCCACCGTTAATCATGATTGATTATGACAGTGCATATACTGAGCCAGGAGTTTTAATTAATTCCGGTCAGTTTACGGGGATGAATTCAGTTGATGCGAAAGCTGCGATCGTCAAATATGCCGAAGAACAAGGTTTTGGCAAAGAACGCATCCAATACCGCTTGCGAGATTGGTTAATTTCCCGACAACGTTATTGGGGCGCACCCATCCCAGTGATTCACTGTCCGAACTGCGGAATTGTGCCAGTCCCAGACCAAGATTTACCAGTACAGTTACCGGAAGAAGTCGAATTTACAGGACGTGGTGGTTCACCGTTGACGCAGTTAGAAAGCTGGGTAAATGTACTTTGTCCAACTTGCGGTATACCAGCGAAGCGGGAAACTGACACGATGGATACTTTTATTGATTCCTCTTGGTATTTCTTGCGGTTTACCGACGCAAAGAATGAACAGCAAGTGTTTGATCCTGCCAAAACTAACGACTGGATGCCCATAGACCAGTATGTTGGCGGTATTGAACACGCAATTTTGCACTTATTATATTCACGGTTCTTTACTAAAGTATTGCGCGATCGCGGCTTGTTGAATTTTGATGAACCTTTTGCGCGGTTGTTAACTCAAGGAATGGTGCAGGGTTTAACTTATATGAATCCCAACAAAGGCGGCAAAGATAAATGGGTTCCTTCCCATTTGGTTAACCCCGCTGACCCCCGCGATCCCCAAACAGGAGAACCATTACAACGTCTGTACGCTACTATGTCCAAATCTAAAGGTAATGGTGTCGCACCGGAAGATGTGATTTCTAAATATGGTATAGACACAGCGCGGATGTTCATTTTATTCAAAGCGCCACCAGAAAAAGATTTGGAATGGGATGAAGCCGATGTGGAAGGACAATTCCGCTTTTTAAATCGCGTGTGGCGCTTGGTAACAGATTATGCGGCGGCTGGGGTATCTCGCAAGCAAGCTCAACTCGCTGATTTAAGTAAACCAGAAAAAGAATTACGTCGGGCAATTCACACAGCCATTAAATCAGTCACTGAAGATTTAGAAGATGAATATCAATTCAATACTGCTATTTCAGAATTGATGAAGTTGAGTAATTCTTTGACTGATAGCGACTGTAAAAATTCGCCAATTTATGCCGAAGGAATTCAAAGTTTAGTGGCGTTACTGGCTCCTTTTGCACCACACATTGCTGATGAATTGTGGCATTTATTAGGTAATAAAAATTCAGTTCACACCCAAACTTGGCCAGCGTTTGATGCGGCTGCTCTAATTGCTGATGAAATTACTTTGGTAATTCAAATCAACGGCAAAAAGCGGGCTGATATTCAAGTTCCGTCACAAGCAGATAAAGCAGAGTTGGAGAAATACGCCCGTGAATCAGAAGTTGTGCAACGTCATCTGGAAGGTAAGGAGATTAAAAAGGTAATTGTCGTCCCTGGCAAGTTGGTGAATTTTGTTGTTGTTTAAAGACAGAGAGTAAAGGCACGGTGATCCTTTAAACTGATTGGATCGCCGTTTCAGTCTCATATCGTAAGCTATGAGAAAATCAGATTTACTTGGCATATTTGGTATGAGCAGGACTATTTTGCTACATATCAATCAGCTGCACCTTCTAACCAAATTTCTACATCATCTGATAGCAACTTTTCCGCAGCTTCTAGCATAGTTGCAGCAATTTCTTTAAGGTCTTCACGATTATTTAAGTAGGTTTTCAATGCTTCCATTGGGTCAATACTACTACTCGCACTCAATTCGGGAACGCGGGGACGGGCTAACTGACTGAGTAGTTCTGGTTGAATGGTGTAGGTGTGGGCTGATTTTAAGGCAGTATGTAAGACAGCATTTTCAATTACATCTAACTGTTCGGAACGCAATTTATAAATTAATCGCACTACTGCATCTTGAATATCATATTTGGCGATCGCTTTCAAAATCGCCCCCTGGGGATCTTCGGCTTTGGATATATCTACTTCAATGGTGCGAAAACTCCGAACTGGTAAAGGACAAAATTCCCAAGTTGTCTTTCCCTTCTCCAGTTCAATCATCACATAGCCTTTATCTTCTTTTTCTTCACTAAAATCTACCCGTTCAATACTTCCGGGATAAATCACTGGCGGGTTGTTATGTTTATTTAAATTCTGGTGTTTGTGTACGTGTCCCAAGGCGACATAATCAAAACAAGGTCGCGTCAGCAAAGACAACGGCAAAGTAAAACCCTTACCCACCGCCAGCAAGCGTTCTGCGCCCAAAGTTGCATTATCAGCCATTAAGTGAGCTAATAATATTGTTGGTACATTTGGGTCAAGGCGGCGAATTTCGCCTTCAATAACGACTTGTAACCTGTCTGTTAATAACTGATTGACTTCCGCTAAAGACACACCTTCGGTTTCTTGGCGCGTCATTAATGTCGAACGAGTTAGCCAAGGGAGAGTAATTACTTGGACTTTTCCGTTGCGGGTTTGGATATGATGAGTTTTTAACGTATCACCTACCATAAACCCTGGTACACCCAAAGTCCGGTAAATATTTAAACTTGCGCCTCCCAAACCTTGGGAATGTTGGTCATGATTTCCGACTAATAAGACTGTGGGGATATTTGCATCTACAAGGCGACGAAACTGACAGGCGAAAGCTTCTTGGACATAAGGCGGTGGTGTCGCATCAGGAAAAGCATCCCCACCAAATATTACTAAATCTACAGGATCAGTTAATGCGCGATCAATACACAGCGATAAGGTATTAACAAAATCCTCCAAACGCGTGTTTAATCCAGTCGCTGGATTGATTCGACCGTGGGAAAAACCACTTCCCATGTGGATATCTGAAAGGTGGAGGATTTTAATCATAAAAATTAATCGTTAATGGTTAAAAATGAGAATTAATGACACAACATAGTTTTTTTGTTAACTGTTGAGTGTTATTTGCGATCGCTGTCAACAGTAATTTTACAACCATAAAAACTAGCTTGGTTAGTTTCAGCGATTTTTCCTACTGATATGTAAGCACTTACAACAGTATTTACTAAGAAGCATTGCGCTATTTTAAGTTTTACCTGACTTTCTTAGATATTTATACGGGGATTGTTATTCTTAAACAAAGCATAATAATTAAGGAAATTTACACAAATGAACACTTCTAAACCCAACCAACTAGGTGTATCTGTATTCATGGGCGTTTTGGTTATATTAACCAGTGTAAGTGTGATTACGATTATGAATATGTTCTAGGTTGAATGCTGAGAATTTTAATAAAGAAAATTTACATATCCCTGTTCAATATTGAGCAGGGTTTTTACATTTTGTCATCTGAGGGTGGAAATTGAAACGCAAAGGGCGCAAGGGTAAGCGCAGAGTAGCGCCAAGTGGTACTCAGGAACAAAGATAGCGCTGAGTTTATCCGTAATACTAGGTTTTGAGCTTGTAAAAGTTAGAAGCAGCTTGAGGATTAGTGACGGATGCTAAGAAAATTTACTGAGACTACTAAAGCAAAAAATCTAAAGCAGTTTTTGATAACTCTGACCTTTTTAACTCCACTGTTAATGACAATTCCGGTTTACGCTAGTAAGCCGGAACATGTCAAACAGTTAATAGATACTAACAACTGTGCAAAATGTGACTTAAGTGGGGCAAATTTTAGTTGGAAAAACTTGCTGCGGGCTGATTTATCTAACTCCAATTTGGGTGGTGCAGACTTAAGTAACGCAGATTTGAGTGGCGCTAATTTGCGTAACACTAATTTAAGTAAGGCTAAACTGTCTCGTGCTAACGCCTTTCGGGCTGATTTGGTAAGTGCAAACTTAAGTGATGCAGACTTGAGTAGCACTAACTTAAGTGGCGCAGATTTGCGAAATGCTAATTTAAGTCGTGCTGATTTAACAAATGCGGATTTAAGTGGTGCTAATTTAAATGGTGCAAATTTGACTGATGCTAACATGCGGGGTGTGCGATTTGATAATGTCAACCTCCAGGGAGTAAATCTCAATGGTGTTGATTTAAGTAATGCAGATTTGAGAAATTTTAACTTCCGTGGGGTGTCGTTGAATGGGGTTAACCTGAGTCGAGTTAATTTGAATGGTTATAACTTGAGGGGTGTAGAACTGAAAAATGCCAATCTCAGTTATGCAAACTTACAAAATGCTGACTTGAGTAATGCCCGACTGAACAATACCGATTTGCAAAATGCTAACCTCTACAATGCGAATTTGCAAGGTGCAGATTTGATTGGTAGCAAATTAAATAGCGCTAATTTAGACAATGCAGATTTAAGAGGCGCAAATCTTGATGTCGATAGCCTACCTAACAATATTCGCGCTGATGCTGGAGATTACAGCCGTTGGGGAAATACACTCAGTAGTAAAAGAAGATATCAAAACGCGATCGCCTATTACAACAAAGCGATAGAATTAAATCCTAGAGATGCTCAAACCTATACCAGTCGCGGTTTTGCTCAGAGTAAATTAAAAAACTATCAAGCTGCGATCGCTGACTATAATAAAGCTATTGAAATTGACCCTAGCTATGCCAAAGCATACAGCAATCGTGGCCTAACTCGCATCGAGCAGAATGATTATGCCAGCGCGTTAACTGATTTTGACCAAGCAATTCGCCTCGACTCTAACAATGCAGAAGCTTATAACGGACGCGCCACAATTCATCGCATTCAAAAAGATTATGCCACGGTCATTACCGAAGCTTCCCAAGCTATTAGAATCAATGCTAAATTTGCTGAAGCCTACAATAACCGAGGTTTAGCGCGTTTTGCCCTGCAAGATTATCAAAGTGCTATTCAAGATTATGATAAAGCTATTGATAATTCTAATAGTTGGGCTTGGGCATATTTAAATCGTGGCCTCGCCCGTTCGGCTATTAGCCAACATAAAGATGCAACTAAAGATTTTGACCGCGCCATTGAGATTGATGAAAACTATATCGAAGCTTATTATCAACGCAGTTTAGCCCGGTTTAATCGCAAAAAATATGAGGATGCTATCAAAGATTGCGATCGCATTATTCAACGAGATCCCAATTATGCCGCAGCTTATGAAAATAAAGGTAATGCTTTATTAGCTTTGAAAAAGAAACCAGAAGCTAAACTCGCTTTTGAACAAGCAATGAAACTCTACTCGCAAAAACAAGATAATCCCAGTGTAGAACGAGTACAGCAAATTGTCGCCGGGTTGTAAAAAACTCCCCCTCCTCTCTGCGCCTTTGCGCCTCTGCGTGAAATAAAAAACCACCGAGGCGCAGAGTTTCCAGCATTTTGAGAATTTATCATCTCAGAGAGATGCGGAAATTTCCCCATTCTCAGATTATGGAAATATAGTTACGACTTATGACATACTTTCCTTGAGCAATAAATTGGCTGCCACAAAATGCTTTGGAAATGGTGCTTGAGACTGTTCATAATACTCCTAGGGCTGTGGCTGTTTTTGAATGTAGCCTCCCGTCTAGGAGCAGAAATTTTTTGGTTTCAAGAAGTTGGCTATCTGCAAGTATTCTTGTTAAGGGTAGTAACTAAGTTTAGTTTAGTATTATTTGTTGCAGCCATTAGTGCTATTTACTTATGGGGAAATTTAGAGTTAGCACAGCGGCTAAAATATCCCTCATCGTTGAAAATTGACCAAGTTAAGCGCGAAGAAGCTGGACTGAGTGCAGAGTTTAAAAACCTGCTGAGTCCGCAGTATGCAAAATATGATAACAGTCAGATAACTTATACAGGCGTATTACCTATCAAATTACGCTGGTTACTACCAATAGTTGTGGTATTCAGCTTGTTAATTGGATTAATGCTGACGCACTACAGTCAAATTGCTTTGGCTTATTGGCAGTCTTCTGTAAACCAGACTAGTTTACCTGTAATTTCCCTGTTCCGACTAGAGACAATTTGGCAATTAGGTAGGCAAATTACTACTCAGGTTTTGTATGTTGGCTTAGTGGTAGGAATTGCGATCGCTATTGTAATTTATCCTCGTTGGCTGTTAACGGCGATCGCTGGTGTATTTAGTGTCTTATTTGGATGGATAATTTACCACAACTGGTCAAAAATCCTCCAATATTTGCATCCGACTGCTTTTAACTACTCCGAGCCTTTATTTAATCGAGATATCAACTTCTATATCTTTTCCCTACCTGTTTGGGAACTGATAGAACTTTGGTTAATGGGTTTATTTTTATTTGGGTTCGTCGCCGTTAGCCTGACGTATCTGCTCTCCGCTGATAGTTTAAGTCAGGGAATTTTTCCTGGATTTTCATCGCCACAGCAACGTCATTTGTATGGGATGGGTGGCTTGTTAATGCTAGTCGTCGCCCTAAGTTATTGGCTGAGTCGTTACGAACTAGTTTATTCCCGACAAGGTGTGAGTTACGGAGCCAGCTACACCGATGTGCAAACAGAGTTACCAGCCTACACAGTGTTGTGTGTTTTAGCAGTGGCGATCGCATTTTACCTGTTGGGACGCACTGTTGTTTGGCGACCAAAATCTCTTTATCGTCACTGGGTAGTGTACGGGTTGGGGGTTTATCTGCTGGTAGCTGTCACTGCTGGGGTTATTGTCCCGACGGTGGTGCAGTATTTAGTCGTTCAGCCAAACGAATTACAGCGAGAAGAACCTTATATTAAACGAACTATTGCTTTAACTCGCCAAGCATTTGATTTAGAAGCTATTGACGCGAGAACCTTTAACCCCCAAGGAACCTTAACTGAAGCTGATCTGAGAGCCAATGACTTAACAATACGCAATATTCGTCTTTGGGATCAGCGTCCACTCTTAGAAACGAACCGCCAATTGCAACAAATTCGTCCTTACTATCGCTTTCCCGATGCTGATATTGATCGGTATACTCTAGAAACTGAAGCAATTTCGCAGCGGCCATCTGCTCCGGAAACACCAATAGTACCAACCAAAGAACCAACAGAATTAACAGAACGGCGACAAGTCTTAATTGCAGCGCGGGAATTAGACTATGGTGCTGTACCCCAACAAGCGCAGACATGGGTAAACCAACATCTCATTTATACGCATGGCTATGGATTTACCCTCAGTCCAGTGAATACAGTTGCACCGGGGGGACTACCAGAATATTTTGTCAAAGATATTGCTGGTAATGCTAATGGCGCTCTCACTACTTCTAGTAACGCTATTCGAGATAGCATTCCTATTGGTTTACCGCGAATTTATTACGGTGAAATTACTAACACTTATGTGATGACTGGCACTAGAGTTAGAGAATTAGATTATCCTAGTGGCAGCGATAACGCTTACAACATTTATGATGGTATAGGCGGCGTTTCGATTGGTAGTGTATGGCGACGCGGGTTATTTGCTATGTATTTAAAAGATTGGCAAATGCTCTTCACTCGCGACTTTTTGCCAGAGACAAAAGTATTATTTCGGCGGAATATCAATCAACGGATTCGGGCGATCGCACCTTTTCTCAAATTTGATAGTGACCCTTACTTAGTCGCAGCTGATCCTAGTATTGGTTACGGGTTTCCTGGGAAAGAAAATTATCTATATTGGATTGTTGATGCTTATACCACTAGCGATCGCTATCCTTATTCTGACCCGAATAATGAAGGCATTAACTATATCCGCAACTCCGTTAAAGTAGTCATTGATGCCTACAACGGTACTGTTAATTTTTACATTGCTGACTTCAGCGATCCCATAATTAGAACTTGGGCAAACATCTTTCCCAAGATGTTTAAACCTCTTAGTGCCATGCCAGCTACCATCCGTAATCATATCCGCTATCCTGCCGACTTTTTTCAAATTCAAGCGGAACGGTTGATTACTTATCACATGACTGACCCGCAAGTATTTTACAACCGCGAAGACCAATGGCAAATCCCTAACGAAATTTATGGTGATAAAGCGCGACCAGTCGAGGCGTATTATTTAATTACCAGCTTGCCTACTGTTCCTTTTGAAGAATTTATCTTACTTTTACCCTACACTCCCAGACAGCGGACAAATTTAGTTGCTTGGTTAGCGGCGCGATCAGATGGCGATAACTACGGTAAGTTACTTTTATATATCTTTCCTAAACAACGCCTCATCTACGGGACAGAACAAATTGAAGCACGCATTAACCAAGATCCAGTTATTTCTCAGCAAATTTCTTTATGGAATCGTCAAGGCTCAAGAGCAATTCAAGGAAATTTGTTAGTCATTCCCATCGAAGAATCATTATTATACGTCGAGCCAATATATTTAGAAGCCACTCAGAATAGTTTACCAACCTTAGTGCGGGTAGTTGTAGCTTATGAAAACCGCATTGTCATGGCGCAAACCCTAGAACAAGCATTGCAAGCAATTTTTCAACCAGAAGTCACGCCTGAACCTGCTATTGTGCGTCCCTTTGATGAGGGAACCTCGCCTAGTCAGTGATAAATCTCAATTTAATTCAATTGTTAAATATCTGCCATGCGCCATCAACGAATTCATGATATTTATGGAAAACATGAGTCGTTGTGATGCTCG
Source organism: Nostoc cycadae WK-1 (assembly GCF_002897135.1). Lineage (NCBI taxonomy): Bacteria > Bacillati > Cyanobacteriota > Cyanophyceae > Nostocales > Nostocaceae > Nostoc > Nostoc cycadae. The sequence goes on from NZ_DF978427.1 coordinate 60,942, forward strand.
CTTAAAGGCAAAATTCTGTTGCCGCTAGGAGAAATAGAATTGCTTTGTGAGTAATGATCACAACTGAATTAGGAACGCTATATGCTAACTCTGTTGACATTTTCTCAGAATCACCTAGAGTTATTCTCTAGTAAAGATGTTGAGCCGATACTAAAAAAGATTGATGGTTCTCAGAATATCTGGTTACGCTGTATTCATTTTCGCGATCGCACCGGAACCGCTAAAATTATTAACCACTTTCAACTTGATCCATCTCGCATCGACATGATTTTTAACCATTCCCTCACAGGAATTGATGAAGATATGGAAGATTGTCTATTTGATGGCTATGAAATTCTCACTCATCAACTCAAAAATCGAGAGTTTCAGGTAGCGCGAGGGAGTATTGTATTAGGTCGTAACTTTATTATTACTTTTGAAATTACAGAAATCAAAGTTTTAACTATATTACTCAATAACATCCAAAAGCAAAACATAGATATTCAAAGCTGGGGAGTAGATTATATTTTATATTTGATTTTTAAAGATATTTTAAATAATTATCATAGTGTATTTGATTATATTTCTAGACAACTTGATGATTTAGAAGACGAAGTTCTCGCCAATTCTGGTGATGAAACAACTTATCATAAAATTGCCGCCATGAGGCAATCTACTCGCTCTGGGCGGCGGAATTTTCAAAATCTCAAGTCACTTCTAGCAATGATGAATTATGAAGATTTTCAATGGATTACTCTGCCAGTTAAAACATTATTCAATCAAGAGTTAGTTTATCAAATTGATCATCTCTGGCAAGAATACCAAGCTTTACGAGCTTGGATGTCAGAATTAATGGAAATTCAACGGGATAACATTGCCAGCAAAACCAGTGAACGCATTAATAGGTTAACAATTCTTTCTACTGTATTTTTACCCATCACCTTCATTACTGGTTTTTATGGAATGAACTTTAAATATATGCCAGAGTTAGAGCAAGCTTGGGCATATCCAGTTGTAATTAGCGTGATATTACTAATTGTTTTGAGCAGTATTGCCTTTGCTAAACAACAACGTTGGTTGTAAGTATAATAAGCGATCGCCTAATTTTGCCCCTATTTCTCGTCTGTGCGACTGGATAAAGGAAAAATTGAGGTTTAAAGCAACTGACCCAATGATTCGCTAGAATCGCCTTTAAGAATTACAAATTCGCATTTTAATTTGCTTATGCAGCGACGCTCAAAGATGTTTTTAGCATTTTTACTTAGTTTTCTTCTGAGTTTTATACCTTTTTCGGGTAATGTGATCAATGCGGTGACACCAGTCGCCGTTGCGCCTGTCTCCGGACTATCCTTTACCCAAGGAGTTAAAAAAACGGTATTAGACAACGGTTTAACAGTGTTAACTAAAGAAGTCCATACTGCTCCGGTTGTGAGTGTGCAAGTATGGTACAAAGTTGGTTCACGCAACGAAGGTAAAGGGGAAAGTGGTATTTCTCACCAACTAGAACATTTGATGTTCAAAGGTACTAAAGAACGTCCAGTACAGTTTGGCCGTTTGTTTAGTGCTTTGGGTAGTCAGTTTAATGCTTTTACTAGTTACGACGAAACAGCTTATTTTGGCACAGTGCAACGAGATAAACTCCAAGCACTGCTAATTTTAGAAGCAGACCGGATGAAAAATGCTTTGATTGGCACTGAACAACTCACCAGTGAAAAGCGTGTTGTGATTTCTGAGTTGCAAGGGTATGAAAATTCACCAAGCTACCGTTTAAATCGGGCGGTGATGCAGGCGGCTTTTCCCAATCGGGCTTATGGTTTATCTGTAGGTGGCACAAAAGCAGATGTGGAAAAATTTACTGTAGAGCAGGTGCGGAATTATTACCAAACTTACTACAGTCCTGACAATGCGACTTTGGTAATTACAGGGGATTTTGCCACGGAACCTGTACTCAAGGCGGTGAAAGAAAGTTTTGGCAAGTTGGCGAAGAATCAAGAATCAAGAGTCAATGGTCAAGGGTCAAGGGTGAACCAGCGCGGTCTTGGGGGTTTCCCCCATGAGCGACTGGCGAACCCGGAAGGGGTCAATGGTCAAAAACCCAAACCTTCAACTCCCATAGTTTTAAAAGAACCGGGAAGTGCTGCACTTTTGCATGTTGTGTATCCTTTACCAGATATCAAGCATCCTGATGTACCTGCAATTGATGTGATGGATGCAATTCTCACCGGGGGACGCAGTTCTAGACTTTATCAAGCTTTGGTAGAATCTGGTCTGACTAGTTCTGTGGGTGGAAGTGCGGCAGAATTAATTGAACCGGGTTGGTATGAAATTGAGGCGACAGCCGCCCCTGGTCAAAAGCTAGAGAAAATTGCCCAAGTTCTGCAAACATCGCTATCAGAATTACAACAAAAGGGAGTGAGTGCAGAAGAGTTAAACCGAGCGAAGACGTTACTGCAAGCTTCGTTTGTCTTAGGTAATCAAGATATCAGCAGCCAAGCTAGTCAGTTGGGGTATAACCAAACTGTAGCGGGAGACTATAAATATATTGAACGCTATTTAGCGGCGATCGCCAAAGTTACACCAGAGGATGTGCAACGAGTAGCAAAAACTTACCTTGTTCCCGCTAAACAAACCATCGGCTTTTTTGAACCAACTCAACCAGATGGTCAAGCCGGAACTTCTAGTAGTGGTTCTGGTCGGACTGTGGAAAACTTTAGCCCTGGTCAACCTGTAGACCCAGCCGAACTGGCGAAATATTTACCTCCAGCTACTTCATCTACGGTCTCTAATCAACAACCTCTACCACAGCAGTTTTCTTTAGCCAATGGTTTGCGAGTCTTACTGTTACCTGACCGCAGTCTTCCCACCATTAACATTAGTGGTCAAATTGATGCGGGAACTGAGTTTGATGGTAATCAAAAAGCTGGACTCGCCATTCTCACCGCAGAAAACTTAATGAATGGAACCCAAACTAAAAATGCTTTGGCTTTAGCTCAAACTTTAGAAGATAGGGGAGCCAGTTTAGATTTTAGCGCCAGCCGCGAAGGTGTGAGCATTGGTGGTGAAGGACTTTCGGCAAACTTGCCCATCTTAATTCAAACTTTGGCAGATGTGTTGCAGAATGCTAATTTTCCCGCTGACCAATTAGAACTGAGTCGTCAACGGGCGTTAACGAGTTTGCAAGTACAGTTAGATGACCCCAGTACTTTAGCAAGGCGCGTATTCCAACAAGCAATTTACCCAGAAAATCATCCTTTTCACAGTTTTTCCACAGATACGAGTTTAAAGGCTATTACTCGTGATGATTTGTTGAGTTTTTATCGTCAACATTATCGTCCAGATACAACGACACTGGCTTTAGTGGGTGATTTTGACCCGGTGAAGGTCAAAGATTTGTTGAATCAGGCGTTTGCAAAATGGCAAGCTGAAGGTAAACCACCTGCGTTGAATTTACCCAAAGTCTCACTCCCAAAAACTTCCACCCGCTTGAATAAAGTGATTCCTGGTAAAGCTGAGGCTGTAACTTACATTGGCTACAACGGGATTTCTCGTAAAGACCCCCGTTTCTATGCTGCTTTGGTGTTGAATCAAATTTTAGGCGGTGATACTTTATCTAGCCGTTTGGGTACAGAAGTGCGCGATCGCCTCGGTTTGACTTATGGTATCTACAGTGGTTTTGCGGCTGGTATCAATCCTGGCCCATTCTTAATTGAAATGCAAACTGCGCCTACAGATGCCCAAAAAGCGATCGCTAGTACCCTCGCTTTACTCAAGCAGTTACGCGAACAAGGCATTACTGAAGCAGAATTAAATACTGCTAAACGTTCCATTGCTAACAGCTACCCAGTAGAATTAGCAAATCCCAGCGAAGTTGCCAGCATCATTTTAAATAATGCTGTTTTGGGTCTTTCTCCCGCCGAAATCCGCGAATTTCCGCGACGCATTCAAGCTGTAAATATGGCTCAAATTCAACAAGTTATCAAAGACTTAATTCAGCCAGAAAATGTAGTCATTGTCACGGCTGGGCCTGGCGATACTGCATCTAAGGAAAACTAGTCTGTGTATTGATTGACTGCTCTATGTCAATCAATACTTAGTTCTAAAATAAGCGACCAGTTAAAGTGCGATCGCTCCCAACATCGCTTGTCTATTTTGGTAATTATATATTATCTGAGCTAACCAACATTCCTTTACTTTGGGTTCACTCTCAGATACAGTTGCGTACCCACAAACTGAGTACCTCTCTTTGTGGGATCTACGTTTTCTACTACCTCCGTTCTACCTACAGCAATCAAACCTTTACCAAAAATTTCGCTTGTTGCTGCATCAAGTTGTTTTTGCGTTGCACCCGTTTGACTCAAATCGATTGACGAGACTTGAGAAATCTTCGGCTTATTCAAAATCAGTTGATTTGTGGAGAAACAAGGAGTAGTGATACAGCGAATACCATTGTCTTTTAATGCGACAAAAGTACCTTTTGCTGGGGTATTTGTAGCAGCTACAAAGGCTTCTTTTACTCTCAAATTCCCAAACTCACCAAATCCGGGCAATGTCACTGGAATGATATTTCCTCTGAGAAGCAGACGACTACTATCATCATTTTGAATTTTTACCATTTCTAATGGTGATACTTTTAGAGAACTCCAATCTATTGCAGACACATAGCATTCGTCACGAAAAACACCATCTAAGCAAGGAGTAGCTTTCAAGTTTACTTGCTTGATGAAATATCCACCGCATATTGGAGAAGCACATCTGCGTAAATCTCTTCGCACCGTGTAATATCCCCATTGAGGAAACTCTTGATTGGTGACAGTGACAGTAACAGAATCAGTAGTATCTAAAGTAGGAATATTTTGAGCCGATACTTTCCCGGAAAATCCGTTACTAACAATTAAAGTACCTAATAGAGGAATAATTGAGTATTTGTAGTTAAATAATTGTTTGTTCATGGTAACTTTTGATTTTATTTGACAGTTTGATACTTTGATTAAGAGTAGAGTTTCTCACAAAACCCAACAAAATATTTGTACACTCAGATATTAGCTAACAAGGTGGGTGGCAATATATGAATTTTTATACTACTGACAATAGGTTAAAAAAACTATACGGAAAACTTTAAAGGAATTTTAAGGACTCATTATTCTTGCCACAACTTAGAGACAAGGTAGCTACCACAATACCAGCGCATTTATTAGCAGTGTTGAAGAGGTTGATTGATCAACTGAGATTGTGGTAATCTCCACCAAGACCTGATCAATTGCGCCGCCAACACTAAAGATTAATAGGCAAAACATAGCATAGGGCAACAATGCAGAAATTCCTTTTTAGTAATACAGATAGCTTTAAAGCGCAAGCCCTATTTCTTGGCAAAAAGATTGATCTACAGAAATTAGAAAATTATGATTGCTTGGCAACTATGCCCATAATGGTGAAAGTAGGTGAGTGTGGTTGTGCTGTACTGCTGGGCTATGGTGTAGTTGTTCTGTTCAACCTTAATCCTGTAGAAAATACAACCTTCTTGAGCCAGCTATCTTCTCTAGTTCATGACTGTTTTAGCCAACCTGAGACAGAACAAGTGGAAGTTCATCTCAACATTGTGGAGAGTGAACGAGTCAAGGAAGGAAAAATTTTTCTGCGTGAATTGAGTGTAGAACGCTTGCAAATAGTGGCTGATGTTCTTGCAAAAAGTGTTGTGCTGTCTCATTATGAAACTAGCCTAGCGGCAGTATTCGATCAAATTGAACCGTTTGCTGCCAGTCTCCAGCGTGAAAACAGAAGTCGGCGGCAGAGTCGGGAATTACTGCGTCAACTAGGAACAACGTTGTTAGTTCAACATAAGATAGTAGGTCGTGTCGAGATTATCGATAAGCCAGAGTTACTCTGGGAATCTCCACAGTTAGAAAATTTATATCTGCGCTTAGAGGATGAATATGAAATCCGTGAGCGTCACAATGCTTTGGAACGCAAACTAGAGCTAATTTCCCAAACTGCACAAACGGTACTGGAGTTTATGCAGCATAGTAGTAGCCAACGAGTAGAGTGGTATGTAGTGATTTTGATTGTGGTGGAAATTTTGCTTTCACTATACGATATCATCTTCAAACGCTGAAAGCTTAATTAAATCGATCTTGTCGAGTAAATTGTGTGCGATCGCTATAGGAGTTATTTTCTCCAAAATCATCACGTTCAAACAAGTTCTTGCTCAGTTGCTATAAGTTTCTATCTGAAATTAATCTTTCACTTTAATATCTAAAAATCAAACAACCTTATATCAAAAGACATAGAAATAGGTATTGCTGGGGCTTAGATTAGTGAAATGCTATAAACGTCAAAACGACTAAATTTAACCAGAACTTTACCCAATTATCCTTTTGTGAAATATAAGCAATTGCTAAGATGTGTTGCACTCAATTTTTTAATGCTGCGTCATCTCATACCAAGTGTGCAATTGCACTCTGGCAATTTGCTATAAAAACTTAGATGCAGTAAGGCTTTCAGAACTGGGATCTATTTCATTATTTTCGTGAAATAGCATAGACAACTAAAGCATCAAAAATTGAATTGCTGCTTAATTTCAATCTTTAATTATTCTGAAAAAATTGTTCAACAATGAAATGTAAAACACCGTCTTCCTGGGGGATAACAAAGTTTTTTTTTGCTTGCGGCATCAGTGTATTGAGTGCGAAATTAGTAGCGGCCGCTGTGACGTACAATGTATGGCCTAGCAGCACAACTGTAGTTACTGCCGATGGCTCCAATCAATTTGGTGGTAATCTCAGTGGTTTATTCTACAATCCAGCCACGGGAACACAACAAGCAGTATTGTGGGGAGTGCAAAATTCACCATCAAAAGTTTATAACTTGGTTTGGAACGGCAGTAACTTCGTCAAAAATACGGCTAATGGTTGGAGTTCGGGAAAAACGTTGCGCTATCAGAATGGGACTGGTGCGCCGGATACAGAAGGAGTGACCAAAGCTGAGCTTACTTCAACGACTATCTATGTTTCAACTGAGCGAGATGGCAGTGGCTCAAACCGCTTCAGTGTACTGAGTTATGACATCAGCAGTAGTGCCACAACCCTCAATGCTACGAGGGAATGGAACTTAACTTCTAATTTGCCAACGGTTAGCTCCACTAACCTGGGCTTGGAAGCGATCGCGTGGGTGCCAGATAGTTATTTACAGGCTAATGGCTTCATTGATGAAAGTACCAATCAGCCCTATAACCCAGCCAATTATCCGCTACATGGTACAGGATTGTTTTTCGTGGGACTGGAAGCTAATGGGCAAATTTATGCCTATGCACTTAATTCTGATTCTACATACAGACGTATTGCTACTATCGCCAGCGGCAATACGCAGATAATGGATCTATCCTTCGACCGTGATAATGGGACTTTATGGGCATATTGCGATAACAATTGTCATAACCGTTCAACTTTATTGTCTATTGATACCACTGTGGGTTCGCCAACGAAAGGCAAATTCATCATTAACAAGGGTTACGAACGCCCAAGTTCAATGCCAAATATTAATAATGAAGGCATCGCTATTGCGCCCAATTCTGAATGTGCCAGCAATTTAAAACAGTTCTTCTGGGCGGATGATTCTGAAACTAATGGTCATGCGCTTCGTCGTGGGACAATTCCTTGTGGACGATTGTTTTAAATTATTTCGCAATTGCATTTTGGCAACTTGTAATTGGGGAATTCTGGTATGATTTGGGTTGAGTGTGGGAAGATAGTTGCGGATTACTATTACCCCATCTACTCGACCCCCAAACATCAAAGGCTCCGACTCCTCAAACGCCAGCATGACACCCCACCTTAGTAATTTGCCGAACTGGATATTACCTAGCAACAAAATAAAAATAGCGATCGCCGAAATTGTACTTTAATTCATTGCGGACAAAAATATCTGATCACGCCCGGCGGCTTTAGCTTGGTACAAAGCCGCATCAGCAGCACGATACAGCGTTTGCACATCATGGCCATCTTTGGGATACTCCGCCACTCCAGCACTGATGGTAACAGTAAAATTTTCTTGATTGCTAGTGGTAAATTCTAGGCAACGCAGAGAGTCTAACAAATGATTAAGTCGTTTCACTACCTGTTGTTGGGTAATACCATACAATCCAATGACAAATTCTTCTCCACCCCAACGCGCCACTACATCTTCCTGGCGGAATGATTGCTTTAAGAGTTTTCCCAATTGGCTTAAAACTTGATCTCCTGCATCGTGACCATATTGGTCATTAATATATTTAAAACGGTCTAAGTCTAAAACTGCAAAATAAAATGGTTGATTTTGACGTTCTGCAAGATGCAACAATCGAGTTAGTTCTTGGGCGGATTTCCGTCGATTAGTAATTCCCGTTAAAGCGTCAATCTCTGCAAATTTGCGAATAATTTGGCTGCGTTCTAAACGACAAAGAACGCGCGCCAGCAATTCTGGTTCGACAATGGGTTTAGTAACATAATCATCAGCACCAGCCGCAAACACCCTCTGCACTATCTGAGTGTCTCTATGCGCTGATAAAAATAATATAGGTAAATTGCTCCAATGCGGATCATTTCTGACAACTTGACACAAATCGATGCCACTAAAGTTAGGCATTTCCAAATCTAAAATCAGCATATCGGGAATAAATTCTTCTAAGGTATCCCAGAAATTTTGCGGATCATCTAACAGAGTTAGGGTAAATCCCCAAGGCTGTAAAATTGTATGTAGAATATCGAGTATTTGCGGGTCATCATCTACAATCAACAATTTGGCTGATGATGTATTGGATTGTTGCAGAATAGTAGCGATCGCTTCCATAATCTCTGATGGAAAAACAGGCTTTTGTAAAAAGCCTTTACCGCCCATCCTTGCTACCTTTACCCGTTCTGTAAAACTATCTTGAGATGTAAATACTAATACAGGTATGGGAGGATGTAGGGCTGTGAGTTCTGCGAGTAATGTAAAGCCATCTTCAGGAGATTGGGGAAAGCATAAATCTAACAATACGACATCTGGTCGAGAGTGAGCGATCGCTAACCTAGCCGCAGAGATACTCTCAGCTACTACAGTTTCAATTCCAGCAATAGTTGCTTCTGCTGCTACTTGTTGCGCTAATTCCAGATCATCATCAACGATTAACAGGCGATATTCTTGGTTGAGATAAGTAGCTTGAACATCTGACTGTGGCGCAATTAATGTCGGATTTTGCTCTAATATTTTTTGTAACTCCAGCAGCAGCATTTGTATTTGTTCTGCTTGGTTTTGACCGAGTGTTTCGGTTGATTTTAAAATTGTTTCTATGTTTTGACACAAGCAAGTCGCATTATCAAAGCCAAAAGTCCCTAAAGAACCGGCTAAAGTATGGGCTTGTTGTTGTGCTTGTTGTCGTAAATCTTCAGTTAACCTATTTTCTAGTAAGTATTTAACAGCTTGCTTGATAATCGCCAGGCGATCGCTATATTTATCTTGATAACGCTCCCACACTCCAGCAAGTTGGGACTTGATGCGCTGTTCTATGGCAGAATCAGTTGTGGGTAATAGGCGATCGTCACTTTCCTCATCAGCTTTTATGCTATGTATCGGCTTTTCTGTCCCCATAATTTTTGGCTGGACATTACCAACTTCTAACTCCTTGGTATTGAGGCGATAACCAAATCCATAAACTGTTTCAATCAAATCAGCTTTTGCTCCTGCCTTTCTCAGTTTAGAACGCAAACTTTTAATGTGCGCTCTCACAGTATTTTCTGAAGGAATTTCATTCAAAGACCATAAATGATCTAGCAGGGAGCTTTGGCTGAATATGCGCTGACTATTGCGTAATAACAGTTCTAGCAGAGCATATTCCTTAGCAGTCAGGGGCAGAATTTTTCCCTGATAACTGATTTGACCGCATCTAGGGTCAAGAAGCAAAGCCCCAAATTGAATTATCGGTGTTGTGCTAATCATACCTCGACGCAACAAAGCCCGGATTCTTGCCAATAATTCCTCTAAATTAAATGGCTCAAGTACATAATCATCTGCTCCAGCATCTAAGCCAGTAATTGTTTTAGCAATATTATCTTTCTCTGTTAGTAATAAAATTGGTATACAACAACCTTGATTACGTAGCTGTTGGCAAATACTTATACCGTCAATTATCGACAGGCTCACATCCAGCACAATTAAATCGTAGGCAGTGGCTAAAACCTGTTCTAAACCTTTTTTACCATCAGTAGCTACCTCCACCAAATAATATTTCTCTGAAAGTGCTACCCTCAGTATTTCAATGATATTTGTATCATCTTCTACTATTAGAATTTTCACAATCAATTTGTGGTGAATTTAAACTTTTAACTTTTATTAATTGATGGCTAATTACTCAGATCAACAGAATATATATTCATTCAAGGTACTGGGCTTTCAATTACATTTTTTAATTTTTTACAAGTTATTACCAACCAGCAACTAACCTGTTATATACAATATATAATCTAAGTTTTAACACTTATATTATATGGCAAAAATTAAACAATATATTTTATGGTAAGTTTCTGAATATCAAGTTTTTCATTGGTCAATAATTACTTTCTTGCCACAATAACTCTCGTTCTTCAAAAAAGTACTAATTATTCTGGTACAGAACTTTATTTATATAATGCAAGATAAACTAAAAATGACAAAACGAATTCTAGTTATTGATGATGAAGATAGCGTGCTGGAAATTGTGCAAATCTCTCTAGAGTCAGCCGCAAATTGGGATGTAATCACAGCATCTTCGGGTAGCGCAGGTATAGAACTTGCTGTATCTAAGCAACCGGATGCGATTATACTAGATTTGGTGATGCCAGAAATGGATGGACTGACCATATTTAAAAAACTCCAAGATAATATTGCAACTAGCCATATTCCTACTGTTTTACTAACAGCAAAAGTCCACATTAGCGAACAAGCAGAATTTCGTAACTTGGGAGTAGCCGGAGTCATCATCAAACCATTTATGCCTTTAGATTTAGTCGATAACATTTGCAAAATTCTCAACTGGACGTAGATAGAGCGTTAACTTTTTTATCTCCCCAGGTAATGTAGTTAAAAAATGATGCAATCCTGAATGCTGATCTAAGCCTATAATTTTCGCTATTTTTGGTAATGTTTCCTGTTGTAATTCAGATACGCATTCTAGATGTCCATACGGTTCAGTTAAGAAAGTTGTTGTGTGGAGGTAAGGGAACAGGAAAAGAAAAAATCAGCGGATCTGAACTGTATTGTCCTATATGCAAGTACTTGAAAGCCTCGAAACTCCGCGCCATCTGAAAACAGCTTTCTGTATCACTGGCAATATTCGTCTAAAAATTGAACTGTTGATATGGCTTGATGATGCTCTATGTAATAGTTTTGGCTTTTTTTGATTATTATTCTCTCATGGTAGTGATACAAGAGAGTTAATTTAAATACGGTTTTCCCATTGATTAGATGTATTTTATATATTAAAGCAGGTATTATGAGAATTTAAATGACATCAAGTCTGACTTCTGCTGGCTGGGGGAGAAAAAATTTATTCCTAGTAAAAAGACTTGACAAATTAGCTGTAATAATTGAACCGAGACTGCTATGAAGCCTAATTCTTTCACTACTCATACTCCAGCCACAATAGCTATTGTTGGTGGAGGCTTTAGTGGTTCTCTAGTTGCTACGCACCTATTAAAAACTGCCAGCCAACCCCTAATTATCAAGCTGATTGAGCGCAGTTCTCAAATTGGAAAAGGCATTGCCTACAGCACAGATACCAACTGTCATTTGCTGAATGTTTCAGCAGGTAACATGAGTGCATTTGCTCATGATGGGGGACATCTGTTGCGCTGGCTTCAACATAATCAAAATGAGTTAGCATCATTTTTTGCACAAGAAGTTAATGCTAGTAGCTTCATCCCGCGTAAAGTCTACGGTTTATATATTCAGTCGATTTTGGCAGAAGCAGAAGCTACAGCACCTAGCGATGTGCAACTAGAACGCTTGACTGATGAAGTAGTCGGAATAGAACCAAAAGACAAAGGTGCGATTATTTCTTTGCGTAGTGGTCGCTGTTTTACGGCAGATAAAGTGGTTTTGGCATTAGGAAACTCGCCTTTTACACTGCCAACAGATAATTCAGATAATAAAAATCAAAGTTATCGGCGAAATGCTTGGTCAACCGATGCACTAGCAGACCTTGAGCCTGATGCGGCTGTGTTGCTTGTGGGTACAGGGTTGACAATGGTAGATATGGTTTTATCTCTGCACGATCGCCAGCATCAAGGTAAAATTTATGCTGTGTCTCGTCGAGGTTTATTTCCGCAAAAACATCAAGCATCTCAACCTTATTCCCACCGATTGACTCCCGAAAGCTCACCAAAAACAGTACGCGGTTGGTTACATTGGCTACGAAATGAGGTAGAAAATGCCGCATCTCAAGGTTATGATTGGCGAGCAGTGATTGATTCACTACGTCCCATTACTCAACAAATTTGGCAAAAATTACCGACCTTAGAACAGCAACGTTTTTTGCGACATTTGACACCCTATTGGGATGTACATCGTCACCGCATTGCTCAAAGAGTAGCAGATGTGATGAGAGAAATGCTGGATTCTGGTCAACTGATCATTTCTCCAGGAAGGATTCAGGAATATCAACCGTTACCAAATGGGGTAGCTGTAACTATATCTGGGCGCAAAACCCAGACAAATACTGTCTTACACGTCAAGCGGGTAGTGAATTGTACAGGGGTAGCCGCAGATTATCGCCACTCGCCTCATCCTTTGATTGACAATTTGCGATCGCAAAGATTAATTCGCCCTAATAGTATCGGTTTAGGCTTAGATACAAATACCCAAGGTGCTTTATATACAGCAGATGATCAAGTTTCCACCTTGCTTTATACCTTGGGAACTCCACGCAAGGGGGACTTATGGGAAACCATCGCAGTTCCCGAATTACGAATACAGGCACAGCAATTATCCCAGACGTTATTACAGTCATTACCAGTGCGTGTGCGTGCGATTCCTGTGATGTCTTGGTTGCATAGCGAGAGCCGCGAGCGCAATTCAGCAATATCCCACTCAACTTTACTATTTCGCCAATTCTTTGACCCAGAAAGCAGTAGCTATACTTACCTCATTGCAGATCAGCAAACAGGAGATGCGGTTTTAGTTGATCCTGTATTAGAGCAAGTTGACCGCGATTTGCAATCACTAGACGAACTGGGATTAAAACTCCGCTACTGTCTAGAAACTCATCTTCATGCAGATCACATCACAGGTGCAGGTAAACTCAGAGAAAAAACAGGTTGTCAGGTGATTGTTCCCCTAAATCCAGCTGTGACAAAAGCCGATCGCTCCCTGGTTGGTGGTGAAAATATCGAGGTGGGAGCAGTTATTGTTGAAGCAATTTTTACACCAGGCCACACCGCCAGCCATATCGCATATTTAGTCAACAAAACCCATCTTTTAAGCGGCGATGCCTTATTGATTCGTGGTTGTGGACGTACAGATTTTCAAGAAGGTGATCCGGGAACTCTATATGATGTGGTCACACAAAAGTTATTCACCTTGCCAGATGATACCTTAGTCTATCCGGCTCACGACTACAAAGGACGTACAGTTTCCACCATTGGCGAAGAAAAACGCCTCAATCCCAGATTTAGCGATCGCAGCCGCAGTCAATTCATTACTATCATGAATAATCTCAAATTGAGTTATCCCCAAAAGATGAATGCTGCACTCCCTGCAAATGAATATTGTGGTGATTTTATTCCTCAAGAAAGCTTAGATTTAGCTACAAGTCCGGTTACAGATGCAGAACTCAAACAAATAGAACTTACAGTTATGACTAATACAGAAATCTACAATGATTACTTTGCTATGTATATCTAGTGTGTAAATATTTGCCAATCAACCTATTCACAATTGATTCAACTGATCGATTGTACTGAAAGTTGTGTGAAGTGCGATCGCAATTTGTCTAAAAACCTCCCTGGCTGGAGAAGTTTGTTCACTAGTTGCGATCGGATTTCCGGTATCACCACCGCTACAAATGCGCTGATCTATTGGGATTTGTCCCAACAGTGGTGCTTGTAATTCCGTTGCGAGTTGTTCACCGCCACCACTCCCAAAAATATATGTGTGTGAACCACAATCACCACAGATTAAATAACTCATATTTTCTACGATACCCAGCACCGGAACACCCACTTGGCGAAACATATATATATTACGGCGAACATCTGCGATCGCAACTTGTTGCGGAGTCGTCACCAAAATAACGCCACAAATTGGACTTTCTTGGATAATCGTAATTTGAGCATCACCTGTACCTGGTGGTAAATCTATTAATAAATAATCTAATTCGCCCCATTTCACATCATTGATAAATTGGGTAATAATTTTATGCAGTACAGGCCCCCGCCAAGCCAAAGGACGATTTTTTTCTGCAAGTAAACCCACTGACATCAATTTAATTCCTTGCACTTCTAGAGGTAAAAACTTATTACCTGTAGGAGTATTAATCACTTCAATATCAGCTTGTCCTAAACCCAACATTTGCGGCAAATTAGGCCCATAAACATCCGCATCTATTAGCCCAACCTTTGCACCTTGTAAGCTTAAAGCTGCGGCTATATTTACGGCTGTTGTTGATTTACCTACACCACCTTTCCCACTAGAAATTCCCAGAGTTATTTTTACGCCAGAAATTGTACAAATTTGAATATAAACCTTTTTACACCAAGATAAAGATGATAACTTAGATTCAACTTTTAACTTTAATTGCTGCTGATGAGAACCAATATATAAACGCAAGTAAACGTAGTCATCAACTATGCGAAGATTTCGCACCATTCCCAAACTAACAATGTCTTTTTTTAAATTAGGTTCAATGACCTGTTTAAGTAATTCAACAACTTGCTGCTGATAAAAATTAACTTCTGATTGCCCCACTATTGCTAACTCTCTTAAAAAATTTCATTCAACAGTAGCAAATTAACTCTAAAAACTCTGCGTTCCTCAGTGCTTACTTAGCGTTACTCTGCGTTAAAAAGCGATATTTATTTATATTCTTTGAATCACTCGTTGTGCTTGAATCGCCACCTCCTTATCAGGATCATCTAAAGCTTGTTGCAGAGGATTAATAACATCAGGATGAGCTAAATTACCAAGAGCAATTACAGCTTCTTTCCGCACATCTGCATATTCATCAGTTAATGCTTGAATTAATTGTGGCATAACTTGTAAATCTGGAATTTTTTGCAACGCTTGTGCGGCTGCTTTCCTGACTTGCCAATGTTCATCACTTAAAGCACTTTCTAATGCAAAAATTGCTTGATGATTTGCATGAATAGCTAGAGATTTAGCTACATTACGACGCACTTGCCAGTCACTATCATTAGTTAGTGCTTGACTCAGCTTAGTAATTACTTCTGTATCTTGTAAATGTCCTAAAGTTAACGCAGCAGCACGACGCACAACTGCTGATTCATCAAAAATTGAATTCAAAGCTTGCGGGCATTTTTCTAGTTGATTGAGATATCGCAACGTAGTAATTGCTGCTTCTCTTAATTCAGGATTATTTGATTGTAAAAATGGTAATATATACGGTAAAGATTGAATATCATGGATTTTCCGCAACAGCACTAAAATACTTAGTTGCGTGTTTATATCATGACTTTGCAGCTTATCTAGTAATAGTAATAAATCATCTTGAGTCACTAACTCATTTAAAGCTGATGCTGCTTCAGTGCGAATATCTGTATCGGCAGAACTGAGACATTCAATTAAAGCAGGAACCGCCACGGAATTGGCAATTTTCCAAAGTGCAGATATGGCTATTTTTTGCACAGTAATATGTTCATCTTGTAAGGCAATGATGAGTGCGTCTACTGTTTCATCATCGCCCAGATGCTGTAAGGTTTTAACTGCTACTAGACGGTCATTTACATTAGGCGATCGCAGCATTTCTAGCCAAGGTTGTATATCATCACTCATAATTTAAAATACTCTAATATTTAACGTAATAAAAAAGGAATTTGCACAGTAATAGCATTGGTTGGACATTCTTTTTCACAGGGTAGACAAAACCAACATTCGTCATACTTCATATATGCTTTCCCTGTTTCTGGATTTTTTGCCAACACATCTAAAGGACAAACCTCTATACAGGCTGTGCATTTCTCTAAACATTTCGATTCATCAACAATCACAGGCACATCTATTCTTTGATTGATTAAAGCCATAAAACTACTCCCTGATTTTGTAATTTAAACATTAAATATTATTACTAAACCAATTGTTTATAAAAAACGAATGATTGTTTGATATTGGTATAGCCAAGTTTTTTATAAAATAAGTGTGCTTCTTTGCGTTTAATATTAGAACGTAACATAACGCCATCACATTGTTTCATAGCAGCCCATTGTTCGATTTGCTGCATTAAATAACGTCCAATTCCATGATGACGATAATCTTTATCTACCACTATTCCTAAAAGAATTGCCTGAGTTGGCATAATTAGTAAATCACAAATATGAGCGTGCGCCCAACCAATCACATAGTCATTTGCTAAAGTCGTAACATAAATAACATGGTCATAATTATTTTTAACTTTATCAAGGCGTTGCTCTACTTGTTGGCTTGTTAGAGAATATCCAAGTTGTTCGCCAAGAATAGCAATTTGTTCTGCATCTTTAATCTCAGCTTTTTTAATTTTTATTTGTTGACCCAAAGCAACTTTATTTGCCATAAATTTTAACTATGATTATTGATCAGGCGTTGCACAAATAAAACGATAACCTATATCAACCTCTTTCACTTTGTAAATCTCATCATATTTTTTATTCCATTCTCCACGACTTAAATCTGCTGCAAGTACATTTACTCCTTGTTCTACTAAATTTTGATTTGCTAACGCAAAAGATGAGATTCCCGCCCGGACTTCTGGTTGAAGATATAATTCTGGTCGTCTCCAGGCTGCTGCTGCAAATAAATCAGATAAGTCGTGAGATAGCAAAAAAGGTATGGCTTCAACACGCCTTTTAGTCTGACTTTGAATTAAATCAATCTGTTCGTTAAGTGGTAAAAATTGTAAAGCATCCTCCCATAAGAATGGAAAATAATCATAAAGCCATATTTTTTGAGCTAATCTAATATCAAAAGTTAGTAAAACTATTGTTCCATCTCTAATAACTCTGTGCATTTCTTGAAATGCTTTTTCGAGATGAGAAAAGTGATGAATAGCTAAAATACTAACAACACCATCAACAGAGTTATCTGGTAAAGCTAAATTTTCTGCATAGCCAGTAAACCATTCCACGTGTTGATGTACGACTGCTTGTTTTCGCATCACTACAGAAGGTTCAACAGCATAAACAAAAAATCCTTGGTTAGCTAAGGCTAGGCTGTAACCTCCAGTACCAGCACCAATATCAGCGATAACGCTACCTTTTGGTAATTTGAGTAAATCAATTAATTTATTGACAATGCGGATATCAGGAACGCGAGTTTTTGAATATTTTTGACCAATTGTATTATAGATAGACATTATTTGCATTCTTTAGCTTACAGCTACATTGTATGATTCTTTAACTGTATCTACTTCGACAATGTAAGGATCTACAGGACGTTTAAACAATATCATTTGTCCTAATTCATCTTTCTTTAAATTGACATGACAGAACCACTCATCATCATTTTTTTCGGGATAATCTAAGCGGTAATGATAAAGACCCCAACGGCTTTCTTGACGATATAATGATGCTCTGGCTGCCATTTCTGCACAGTCTCGAATAAAATGCACTTCTAAAGAACGCATTAATTCATGGGGGTCACGCGCACCCATCAAATCTAATGTTTGTTGATATTGAATAAAATGTTTCAAACCAATCTCAATTTTGTTACCTGATTTTGGTGGTTGGAGATAATCATTAACTAAGCGTCTGAGTTTATATTCTACTTGGGTATGTGGTATGCCATTCGGTCGAGTTAATGGGGCATAAATTCGGGTTTTTTCTGCTTCTAAAAATTCTGCATCTGGTTCGATAAAATCTAAATCTTGGATGTATTCAACGGCATGAGTTCCAGCTATACGACCGAAAACAAATGCGCCAATCATATAGTTATGGGGAACGCTGGCCATGTCTCCGGCTGCATATAAACCAGGAACTGTTGTTTGCGCGTTTTCGTTAACCCACACACCAGAAGCACTATGACCGCTACATAAGCCGATTTCGGAGATGTGCATCTCTACGCCGTGAGTGCGGTAATCTTCATTTCTGCCTTCATGAAAGCGTTCTCTACTTGGTCTTTCATTCGCCCAAAGTATGGCTTCAATTTCGGCAATTGTATCTTCATCAAGATGGGTCATTTTCAGTTGGACTGGCCCTTTCCCTGAGTTTAATTCTTTCCAGATTTCCAACATCATTTGACCACTCCAATAGTCACAACTAATGAAGCGATTTCCTTCGGCGTTGGCTGTATGTGCGCCAAAAGGCCCAGCTACATAAGCACAGGCAGGGCCGTTGTAATCTTTGATTAAGGGATTAATTTGAAAACATTCAATGTTGCTGAGTTCTGCACCTGCATGATAAGCCATTGAATAGCCATCCCCGGCATTGGTAGGATTTTCGTAAGTGCCGTAGAGATAGCCAGAAGCAGGTAATCCTAATCTGCCGCAAGCACCTGTACAAAGGATAACGGCTTTGGCTTGAATAACTATATAATCGCCGTTTCTGACATCAAATCCCACTGCACCAATAGCACGTCCGGCTTTGACTAATACACGTGTCGCCATGACGCGGTTTGTAACTTTAACTTTGTGGCGTTTAACTTGACGAGTGAGAATGGTTTTAAGGTCTTTACCTTCTGGCATGGGTAGGACATATTTACCCACGCGATGCACTTGTTTTAAGTCATATTTGCCTTGGGTATCTTTTTGAAATTTCACACCCCAACTTTCTAATTCTTGAATGACTTCATAACCTAATTTGCCGGTTTGATAGACGGCTTTTTGGTTGAGAATGCCATCGTTAGCTAGGGTGATTTCGCGGACGTATTGTTCTGGTGTAGAATGGCCGGGAATGACTGCGGTGTTTACGCCATCCATCCCCATTGCGATCGCACCACTGCGTCGGATGTTAGCCTTTTCTAATATCAGCACCTCTGCATCAGGATTTGCTTGCTTTGCTTTAATACCCGCCATTGTTCCAGCAGTACCACCACCAATAACAAGCACATCTGTTTTGATTCGTTGAGTATTAATATCCATAAGTTGGGAGTGAAGA
The DNA here is from genome assembly GCF_002897135.1 of Nostoc cycadae WK-1. Taxonomy (NCBI): domain Bacteria; kingdom Bacillati; phylum Cyanobacteriota; class Cyanophyceae; order Nostocales; family Nostocaceae; genus Nostoc; species Nostoc cycadae. The sequence continues at coordinate 80,204 of NZ_DF978427.1, forward strand.
ATAAGGAATGGAAATTACAATTACTAGCCTCTAACCTTTCCAAACGATTTCGCTAATATTGACAGATTTCGGGATCAGCTTGATTTTGTAAAAAGTATCGGCAATTTGCTGTTGTCCGCGAATTACTTCGTCTGTTAGCGGTAGTACATTGTAGTCCCGTCGTTTTTCTGCAACTTCTAGAACTCCAGCATCAATACCAAGTTCTGGTGAGAGAAATTTTGCAACTTCTGTGGGATTATTTTTTGCCCAGTCACTTCTTTTTTTGACTTGTTCCAGCACTGTTTTCAAAGCATCAGGATACTTGTCAACAAAAGATTTCGCCGCCAAATAATAACCACGATTAGGTGCTAACCCAGTTGCATCTGTCAAAGTCCGTGCGCCTGTAGCAGCTTGCGCCGCAGCTAAGTAAGGATCCCAAATTGCCCAAGCATCTACATTATTACCTTCAAAAGCCGCACGCGTATCAGGAGGTTGCAGAAAAGCTGGTTTGATATCGTTATAATTTACTCCTCCCTTTTCTAAGGCTTTTACTAATAAGTAGTTAGTATTTGAACCTTTAGCAACAGCAACTCGTTTACCTTTGAGATCTGCAAGGCTTTGAATAGATGAATTTTTTGGTACAAGAATTGCTTCTGCTTTGGGACTCCAAGGATCGTAAGCAACATAAACCAAGGGATTACCTGCCGCTTGGGCAAAGATTGGTGGGGATTCACCTGTGTAGCCAAAATCAATACTCCCAGCGTTCATTGCTTCTAACATTGGGGGGCCAGAAGGAAATTCCGCCCATGTCACCGAAGCACCACTAGCTGCAAAGGCTTTTTCCAAATCTTGTTGTGCTTTCATCGCACTGAGAATAGTTGCGGCTTTTTGATAGCCAATGCGAACCACCACACCTTGATTTGTCGCGGTTTGATTTCCTGTTGGTGTTGCGGTAGAGTTACTGGCATTGTTAGTAGAACACGCAGATATCACCAGCGTTAACATTAACCCGCAAGCAAAGAATAAGGCAAATGTATTAATTCTCCATGCTTCATAATTCTGAAGAAAGCTGCTGACAATCTTCATAAGTCGATTTGATAAATGCTTGAGCAACATCGGTAACATTCAGGCTATAAGTATAATCAATACTACGATAAATCGAGCAATTTACCGTTATTTTGATAGAATATTCACACAGATCAGCAGCAAACGCAAGCTCCAAGAAATTATGTTTACTACTGAAACACTGAATATGACCTAAAATTTGTCCGAATATACAAGCATTTAGGACTTATCCGTCAACACCCGGTCTCCTTTGTGCGTAAGTCCTGAGAAACTAGTGTCTGGTGGAAATTAACTTAGACACAGGTAGTATTTTCGACATTCTCTACAAAAGCTAAATTGTCGCAAAACTCTGACAGAATCTAGTTTCCGCGTTTTATTTAGACAATCATATTGCTTTTCTAGCTGATTTGTGGGAAATTCTAATTTGATCACTAAATCCGGTAAGTCGATAGATTTTTAGTAGTTTAGTGATTGTATATATAAAAAACGGTAGGCAGAGAAATTCAGCCTGAATACTGGTACATAGATTTTTTCTATATCAGGGACAGGAAATAGGAAACTCTCTACACCTCCAAACAGAACTTCTTTAACGCATCATGTTGCCGATGATGCGCCATAAGTGAGCAATGTTTACAGGAAATTACCTGTAGCGCTAAATCATATTGACTTTTTTTAATTGAGGAGCAAATTTGATGCAATTTGAATCTGAGTCAACAAATCAAGCTCAAAACGAAAACCAAAATTCTTCAACTCGCCGTTCATTGATAAAACGCTTCAGCAGACGTTCATTTATCAACCGCACCACTATGTTAACGGCAACTGGTGTGGTTGCTGGTCTGATGGGTTCCACGTTTTCGTCTTTCAAAAAAGAAGGTGTTGTTCAAGCTAGAGAACGAGATATTGTTGGGCGGTTCAACTACAACAAGTTTGTTGAAAAAGCCTACCGAGTCAGGCTGGAAGCTGCAAGACTAGAACGGAGTTTTCCCATTCCACCACATCCAACTAACGGTGATGAAGAGAGGTATGCCAACAAAATTGGCAGCGACTCTAGAGGTTTGCCTCACAACCAACGAGGTGAAGTCAATCTAAACGCTTACAACTCTTTGATTAGCGCACTAACTAGCCAAGACCCCAATCAGTATGAAAAGATTATTTTGGGTGGCACAAGAAAACTCGTTAACCCTCAAGGGCCGCTGGCAATCAGCCTTGAAGGTATTAATGCTGCTCAGATAGCAGTACCATCACCACCAGCTTTAGCTAGTGCTGCACGCGCAGATGAAGCAGTGGAATTATACTGGCAAGCTTTACTGCGTGATGTGCCTTTTTCTCAATTTCAAAATAATACAGATGACTCCAAAGTTTTGGCAGCTGTTGAAGAGTTGAACAGACTTTCGGCTTTTTACGGGCCAAAAATCAATGGTCGTGTCACCCCACAAACTTTGTTTCGCGGTAGTGTCAGCTATGTCGATCGCTCTGACCGTTCTGGGAGAACCGCAAAACACGTAACGCCTCCAGGGATATTAAACGGCCCTTACATTTCCCAATTTTTATTGCGGAATATTCCTTGGGGAACCCAGTATATTTTGGCAGTAATTCGGACTGCGCTCCCTGGTAATGATTTTCTCACCAATTTTAACGAATGGCTGACTGTCCAGAATGGGGGCAATTCTGGCCGAGCGATTAATTATGATCCCAAACGCCGTTATGTATCTACTGTGCGTGATTTGGGAGAGTTTGCCCATATTGGTGGCGCTTTGTATTACGGAGCTTCTTTACTACTCAGTTCCCCAGTTAGTTTGAGTGACCCACTGATTGATGGTGGAATTGGCGCACCGTTGAATCCGGGTAATCCCTATGTTAATTCTCGGACTCAAATAGGTTCCAATGCCACATTTGCAGTTGGGCATTTGCAAGCCCTGTTAAACTTGGGGACATCACGGGCAATCCGAGCCTCATATTGGCAGAAGTATTACGTACACCGCATTTTGCGACCAGAGGCATACGGTGGACTAGTTTATAACAACATTGTCAATAGCACTCAATATCCGATTCATCCTGAGATATTGAATTCCCAAGCTTTGGCAAGAACTTACAGTAACTTTGGTACTTATTTGCTACCGCAAGCTTATCCAGAAGCAGCACCGTTACATTCCTCATATACAGGTGGTGCGGCAGCGATCGCAGGTGTTAATGTGACATTATTAAAAGCTTTCTTTGATGAAAATCATGTTATTCCTAACCCAGTAGTACCCGATCCCAACGACCCAACACAGTTAATTCCCTACACTGGTGAACCATTAACAGTGGGTGGTGAGTTGAACAAGCTGGCAACAAATTATGCCATTGGTCGAGGTCACGGCGGTATTCACTGGCGGACTGACGGTGCAGCTGGTTTAGCTTTAGGTGAAGAAGTGGCTATTAGCCTCTTGAGAGATGAAAGATTGGGTTATAACGAAGATTTTCAAGGCTTTACCTTTACTAAATTTGACGGTACAAGAGTTACTGTTTAACTTGATTGGTAGTAAGAAATAAATGCGATCGCTGCTAAATAAGCGATCGCATTTATTATATCTAGAAAAAAATTAATTAGATGTTTTATAAATTAAAAATACAGAACCAATTGCACCGCCATTTTCTAGATAAATTTTTCCAGTGTAATATAATCCGGGAGAACCACCGCCATCAAATAACATTCCTTCTTGAATTTTACCTAAACAGTTATTACGGGCAATTCCCGCTAAAACATCATCAAACATATCTGGTAGTAACTCTTGATTTACTGGCGAAGCTTCAATGACTGAATTAGCTTTTAAGTCATTCACTAATAAAATTACATAACCTTTACTCGTTGTCGCCACCATAGAACGATTCGTCACTTGCTTACAAGCAAATTCTCCTAAATCTTGACAGATATCTTTAAATTTACCTTGACGATAAAATCTGCCATTACCACCAACCAAATTGTAATTTAGAATATTGTTACTTCTTCTGCCCGTTTGAAGTGTAGCTATTCGTTCTTGGGGTCTCCCTCCAGAAATCCCAAAGGAAGAACGCCGATTTTTAAATGCGCCAGAATATTCAACTCCGCGAGAAATATTTAAGCCTTGTGGTTTATCATCGGTGCCTATATAGTCAGCATTAATTGCGGCTAGAGGTCGTTGGCCATTTAACTGAGAATTTGCATCAGTAATAATTTCATTAAATTGCTTTGGTACATAATTTCTGATAAATTTTCCCTGTTTATCTTTAGCATAAAGTTTATGAGATAAACCTACATTGACTTTAAAATCTAATTTTGGCGATTTAGGATTAAAAATAATGACATGATTAATGCCTTTGGCAGATTTCTGACCTTGATTATTAGCTTTGAAAAATTCAATGCTGAATTGAGGATTTTCACCAGGACAGGTTTTTGCTGCTTTTGTTGATGAATTCGCGGTATCGTCTTTACAAGCTAATAACAAATTTATCGTCATGATAAATATAGATAAGAAAAATATTTTTTTGATCCACATACTAAGATAATAAAAACCCGCTACAGAACGACTATAGCGGGTTATAATTCAAAATACCAATTTTGGATTACTTAGAAAATCCATTCGGGAATTGCTTCTTCTTTGGTATTAGTATTGCGAGATGGTGTTTCACGATTGAACTTCATGTGAATTGAGCGTGTTTGCTCACCATCAGCAGCAACCGCCAAAATTGGGTAGTCAATTAAACCATCTTGGAAGGACATTTGGAAGCGGAATGTACCATCAGGATTCAGTTTAATTTCACGACCACCAATTGTTACGGTAGCATCAGGTTCAGTTGCACCGTAAACAATCAATTCAGCATCGGCAATTAACCAGAACTGGCGGGGACGCATTGGTACGGCAGAAGCTGAGAAACCTACACCAGACATTCCCACACCGGACATATTTAAACCAGAGGTGGTGGGAACTGCCCACATACCGACTCCAGAGGGGAAGACGTAGGAACTGATAGCTTGTTCGGGACGAACAGAACCAGGTACATGCTGCATAGAACCAAACAGAGAACCTGCAACCCGTTGCGCTTCGGCAGATTCTGCCAAGCCAAAGATTTGGTCGTAAATGGGGTTGCCACCATTTGCACCTGCGGCTGTTGCCAGTTTCTTCGCAGGGGGTACTAGTTCATACAGAGTTCTACCACGCAAGTCTTCTTCAAAGTTGACGGTGATGAAGACATCCTCAATCCAGTCAGATGGATACACAGGAGGAATGTGTACTTGGGCAGAACGAGCCAAAACTAACCAACGGCCATCAAAAGTACGATAACCGATATCAATGACATAATCGCGATCGCTCACAGGAATTGGTAGGTACCATTCTCTGGCTAGTTCATCAACAGGATATTCTTGGATGCTGTGGGGACTTTGATATTCAAGACTGATGTCAGTGACATCATAAATTCGCAGTGCCAACTGCTGTCCACCTTGCCGCCGCAGTTCTTCTTTATGATCATTGGGAATATCCCAATAAGTGTAAGCCCATTGCGGATCGCGTGGTAAAAGTACAATTCGACTTTCACCATAACCACCTGGTAGATCTGCGAGTAATTCATCAACATCAGCCAGAGAGCCACCAGTACGGTCTTCTTGACCAAGTTCAAATTTTGCTGCTTCCACGGTTTCCTGTGCCTCCAGTGAACGAGATGGACTAAGCGAAGCTTTACTACGCTGGACTTCTTGAATTGCTGCCAGCAATTGTGATTTACGCATTCGGCTATAGCGGGAGACGCTATATTCGCTGGCAACTTTACGTAGTTGCCGTAATGTCATCTCCTCTAGCGGTGGGCGTTCTTTTGCCATTAATTTGGCCTCCAGTAGTTTGAAAGGTAATTATCTCTCTGAGTTACAGAATGCTTTATAAAAAGTGCCATTCTTCTTCAGATGAATTTCTTATTCCTGACTCCTGGTTTTGCCCAGTTTTTAAAGTTTTTTAATTTGCTTTTAAAATGAGGGTCACTCCCTTTCAATTTCCTTGAATGCTTGGGTAAGCATTTTTCGGGATCGGAGGAGTCGTTTTGTTAAGTAAATATTAACCAGTAACCCTCGGTGTTGATCAAGGGGTCTCAAGGCACTTTTTCCTAGCTTTTACGAATTTAATAGCTCTAGCGGGATCATATTGTCATAATTCCATGACAATTGCCTTTTTGAATAGAGCTTAAATGTTATGGTTTCATGGCATTTAAGCTTAAAAAGCATTCAAACCCTTATGGACAAATGATCTCATCTCAAATAAGGGCGATCGCTCCCGATTAAATCCCAGGAGCGATCGGCTAGTTGTGCCGCAAATACGTCAAAATCAAAACAACAGCGATCATCACTGACAATGCAGATAACCCAGAGCCTTCATACAGCCATTCTCGTTACTGATTTAGAGCGTTCCGAACACTTTTACAGCCGAGTGTTGGGATTATCAAAAATTGACCGATCCCTCAAATATCCAGGTGCATGGTATCAACTCGGCAACTATCAAATACATCTAATAGTCGCATCCACTACACCAACCGATAACCCAAACGAAAAATGGGGACGTAATCCCCACATTGCTTTTGCTGTGGCTGATTTAGAACAAGCTAAACAAGAATTACTCAGTCACAATTATTCTATTCAAGCGAGTGCCTCTGGTCGCCCTGCCATTTTTACCCAAGATCCTGATGGAAATGTGATTGAGATCAGTCAACAGTAATGGAACAAGCTACTACAGTTAAAAGCTTGTAATTAACAGTAGCGTGAGCCAAATATATCCTCTTTACCCAACCAATAAATACTGTCTTTCTGCTAGGGAATAAAGGCAATTTTATTTACATTTACTTGTGATAAAAGTGTCATATTTCCAGTTTTTATATCCACAGAAAAAACAGAATTTTTCGGACTATTATTGAGATTAGCAAGTGCAATAAGTTGACCAGAGGGAGAGAAAGTTAAGCTAAGTAAGTCATTGGATAAATATTTTCTATTGTATGTTAACCCTGCCACAGTAGTAATTAATAATTTGCCTGTAAGTAGTGAGGTCTTGTTAGGATCTAGCTGCACTAAAGTTGTTCTACCGTCTGAAGTCAGAATAGTCGCATAAAACTTACCATCAGGGCTAAGAGCTAGATTACTGAAGCGTAAATTTCGTGGCAATTCGGGTAATTTTAACTCATCACCAGAGGTGACTTTGCCATTTTTAGGGTCAATCATTACTAGATAGAAAGGAGGAACGCCATTGTTAGCACTAGCAATTCCAATAATTTTGTTATTTTTTGTTCCTAATACTCCTTCTATTGTATGATTACCATTTTTAAATCCTGATATTTTTTTAGCTTTTGGTTTCTTAGATTTATTATCAGTAAATATAATTTTACTATGATTCCCTTTTTGGGTTGTTTCTACTGTAAGCATCACCATCGTGCCATCTGTAAAGCTAGTAAAACCAGTAATTCGGCTCGATTCAGTAGAAAACGCTCTTTTAGCAGTTTCAATTTTTGTCGTTAGATTATCAACAATACTTGCAGGAATTTCTGTACTTAATCTTTCACCACCAGTTGTTAAATCTAAAGACACTAAGGTAAATGCTGGACTAGTGTTTTCTAAATCTAGAGAGATTTTAGCATTTTGCTTATTTTTATTGGCAGGAAGCCTAACTCCGACTAGCGATCGCGCCTCTTGTGCTAAGGTTTTATTCTTGACAAGATTAACGAGCATATTTGTAGCCGCGCTGGCAATAACTAACTGACCAAATTGTCGACGCTTGATTCTTAGATACATAAATTAAAATCCTATGATTAATGGCATTTGGATAAAAAAAATTAGGTTTGAGCTAATTAAGAGCAACACGAGAAACTTTTATCTCAAATCTGCTAAAGAACGCATAATTTCCAGTTAATTTGGCAGAAATAAATTTGCTCTAATAGCAGATTTATGCTAAGTTTCTAGTCTGTTTAACTAGCTGATTATTGAATAATTAGCAAACCCCAAATTTGCAGATATTATGTTCTCTTATTAAGAAAATATAACATACTGTAGTGAGTGACTAAACTATATTAGACTTCTTGCATAAATATTTTTTGTCTTGTATGAGGCTTTACTGACTTGTCGCATTTATCGCGGCAACGATCTAAAATTCCCATACCAATAATTACTTTTGCAAGATGTCTATTGATTCAAACCTAACCTAAAATAGGGATTGAGGATGAGGGACTAGAGAAGAAATTACTCTCATACTTATTTAATTGATTTATCCTTGATTGTTAGATACAAAGTAAAAATTACTATATTTTTTGATGTATCCTTGTTAAGCTGTTAATAACAGCCATTTAGTTCAATCTAAATAAACCAATCAATAGCACTTTTCATCTACTCACATCAAAATATTTAAGTTAAAGTCTTGCTTATTTTTGATTACAAGCAATCTTCAACTGAGTTGTTGTATGTCACTAAATAGGGAAATTCATGACTAGAAGCATTTTAGCCACTATATGACAGACTATTATCTGAAAGATAACCACAAAATGCTACTTAACTTTGATCTCAATATCATTATATATACTCTAAAGCAGATCATGATGCTAGTTATACCTAAACTTTAAAATATCTTTGCTAATTAGAGAGATTGCGTGTTGATAACTTGATAATTTAGGGAACAAATAATATCAGGATTCTTTGCTAAATCTTTACTGAAAATTATTATTTACCTTATGAACTTTTATGGGTTACAACAATTGGCAATTATAAAAAGCTTAATTCAGTAGCTTTGTGGCTGATGTTTGCACCATACAACTATTGATTATTAAATACTGACTGATGAAAATTATTGCTTACATTTATTATGATCCTCTCTTAGAATCTGTGCCTCAAAGCATTAATTGGCAATGGGATGTAGAACGAGTTTATGAAGATTTAGTTAAGAGAGATACCTATGGATACACAAAGCGATCGCAGTTACAACAACTAATCACAGACTGCCAAAATGAACTAGTAGAATGTTTGCTGGTGCGTCGCTTGGAAGAATTGGGAGATACGGTAGAAGAAGTAAGCGATCGCTTAAATGAATTAGAAGCAATGGGTATAGCTATAATTGCTACTGAACAATCCTACACCTCAGAGCAATCCCACTTTCGGGGTGAGTTACTGAAATTACTGCAAGAAATCCAACATCAACAACGAAGTCGGCGCATCCGCCAAGGACACGCCCGCAATCGTTTAGAAGCAGCACCTCCCCCCGGAAAAACACCCTACGGTTATCGCCGTGGTCAAGGAAAATACATTATTGACCGCAGTACCTCCCCAGTGGTGAAAGAGTTTTTCGATAACTTTTTACTCTACGGTTCCTTGCGCGGCGCAGTGCGTTACTTGGCAAAAAAATACGGAAAGAAAATTTCTGTCACTACTGGGCGACGCTGGTTAACTAATCCTGTCTATCGGGGAGATACGGCTTATCTCAATGGGGAAATTATCTCTGATACTCATACTGCTATTATTTCTAGAGAAGAAGCTGCTCAAATTGACCGACTGTTACGCCGTAATAGTCGCTTACCCTCTCGAACTGCAAGTGCGCCGCGTTCTTTAGCTGGGTTAGTTGTCTGCGGTGAATGTCAATCTCATACGACAGTCACTCGTGTTACTCGCCGCTATCAAGACAAAGAGTATCTGTATTTACGTCCTATTAGTTGTCCTCTCAGTCCCAAGTGTCGAGCTATTCCCTATCAAGACATTTTAGAATCGACGATCGCTAAAGTTTGCCGTGATTTACCATTAGCAGTAGCCGGAATGAATTCTCCTGAACTGGATACAGTAAAAAATAGTTTAGGAGATGCGATCGCTCGTCAACAAGAAATCCTCTCTCAGTTACCTGCTTTAATTGAAACTGGCATTTTAGATATAGAAACAGCAAAATTTAGAGAGTACAAACTCCGCACAGAAATCTCTGCACTCCAAGCAAAGCTGGCGACACTTCCCCCAGTTAATCTACGTTCTGTAGCTCAAGCCGTTTCCATTCCGCAATTTTGGTTAGATTTATCAGAAGCAGAACGACGCTTTTACCTGCGAGAATTTATTCGACAAATTGAAATTGTCCGTGAAGATAAAGAATGGGATTTGCGAGTGGTCTTTATTTTTTAGTGCATCATCAAAGACTCTCCATCAACGCAATACACTTGTGCACTTGCTGACCCATAGTCTCAACATCTGCATGAAATCTCCGCCCATGACCCGGTAAAATCCATTCAAAGGTGTAATTAGCCAAATTCCGCATTGATTTAATTTGTTCTGACCAAGAATACCAACAATGGTCACGAAATGCAGCTAATTGCTGTCTATTTTCTGACCAAGCAAGATGGTCGCCTGTGAACAAAAACTTATTTTTGTAGAGTAAAACTGTGTGTCCTTTTGTATGTCCAGGAACGGGAATAATTAATAAATCTGAAGTTAATGCAAAGGGGTCTACACCTGTTAGCTGAATTTCTACATTGCGAGTACTGCCAGAAATATCATCAGCGTGAAGAATTCTTTCACATTGAAAATGTTCAGCATACTTTTGATGATCTGCTACATCATCTTGATGAGTCAAATACATATAACGAATTCCCCCCATTTCTTCTAGCTGCTTCACTAAAGGTGGGGTAAATCGGGGAGAATCCACCAAAATATTACCTTCTGATAATTGAATATAGTAACTAGCAGCACCATAAGATTTTTCTGAATGATAGCCACAATGATAGACATTTTCTGCTACCAAAATCGGAAAAGTTTCTTGAGTATTTTTGATATCTTTAGGTTTTTCAACTGTCCCGATAGAACTCGTAGGACAAGCTAAAAGTGCTTGAAGTGCTGTTAATCTTTCTGCTGCATTATTTGGTTGATGATCAACTGCCGATTGTTCATCAACACGAGAAAAAACTTCTGGACTCATCCAGCGACAGGTATCACAATCAATACAGGTAGTATCTACATAAAAATCGCCGTTAGTATTTTGGGGGCGACGCAGATCTAAATGAGCCATGTTAACCTCTTGGGCTGACCATAAACCCCAATAGCCCTAGGTTAGCAAATATGATTGTCCATTGAGATCAATTATTTGTAAACTACAAAATACCCGGCTTTTAAAAAGTCGGGTATCTGAGCCTCTCGATTTTTCTCAATCAAGCTAAACAAAAGTATGAACTTTTGAAATTTATACTTCAGAATTCAAACTTCATACTTTAGACAGTTGAGATATCTTTTTCTTTTTCTGCCAACAGTTCGTTAATTTTAGCTGTGTATTTGTCAGTGAGTTTTTGTAGTTTATCTTGTTGGTCTTTGGCTTCGTCCTCAGAAACTTCTGAGGCTTTCTCCTGCTTACGAATTGTGTCTAGAGCCTCACGGCGGATGTTACGAATAGCAACACGACCTTCTTCAGCGTACTTAGCAGCCAGTTTAACGAATTCTTTACGGCGATCGCTAGTCAATGGCGGAATATTCAGCCGAATCACAGAACCGTCGTTATTAGGTGTTAAACCCACATCAGAAAGAGAAATAGCCTTCTCAACAATGTTTAAACTGCTTTTATCGTAAGGTTGAACCAAAATTGTAGTTGCATCTGGCGTGCTAATATTCGCCAGGGATTTTAAGGGTGTTGGTGAACCGTAATAATCCACTAACACTTTATCTAAGAGACTGCTATTGGCGCGACCAGTGCGAATTGTATTAAATGCGCGTTGAGTAGACTCAACGGTTTTTTGCATCGTACTCTCAGCTTCAGCTAATTTCACAAGAACCTCCCACAAGGGTGCCGATTGATTCTCCCATGACTGCTCGGCGGATGTTACCTCGCACCGTTAAGTCAAATACAAGAATTGGGATATTGTTTTCTTTACACAAGGCAATCGCAGTACTATCCATTACTCGCAAATCATGAGTCAAAACGTGTGCATAGGTCAGGGTAGTAAAACGTTTGGCGTTAGGATAAATTTGGGGGTCAGCATCGTAGATGCCATCTACCTTGGTGGCTTTAAAAATCGCTTCTGCATCAATTTCTGCGGCTCTCAATGCCGCAGCCGTATCAGTGGTAAAGAAGGGATTTCCTGAACCAGCACCAAAAATTACCACCCGTCCTTTTTCAAGATGACGGATGGCACGACGACGAATATACGGTTCTGCTAACTCTTGCATAGCGATCGCAGTCTGTACGCGCGTCTGTACCCCTATTCGTTCTAGCGAATCTTGTAGCGTCATGGCATTCATTACCGTGGCAATCATGCCGATGTAGTCAGCGGTTGCCCTATCCATCCCTGCCGATGCCGCTTTTACGCCACGAAAAATATTGCCGCCGCCAACGACTATGGCGATTTGAACGCCAGTGGCTATCACCTCTGCTACTTCTTGTGCTACTTCTTTGACCACTTCTGGATCAATGCCATAGCCCATGTTGCCCATTAAGGCTTCACCGCTTAGTTTAAGTAAAACCCGTCGGTAATTCGTTCCCATGAAGTTACGCTTTATCGAAAAAGTTGCAATTGCCTCCAATTTAAGATAGCAGCACAATGACTATCTATGTCTAGTTGCGCCAAATCAATGAAGTTCCTACTGGTTCTGTTTCTTGTGGGTTAATTGCTTGACTTTTAAACCAAGAAGCGATCGCATTTCGTAAATAATCTTCTCTTAAAGATGATAGTGCTTGCGGATAACTATCAATTTGCCCTTTATAACGCACCAGTCCATTACTATCTATTAAAAAAGCCATCGGAGTTTTAATTGCGCCAAAACTCCGCGTAACATCTTGAGTAGAATCCCAAAGATAGGGAAAGTTTAATCTTTGATGTGTGGCAAAAGCTTTCATGTTGTCAAAGCTTTCTGTAGGGTACTTAATAGCATCACAGCCATTTATCCCAATTAGCGTGAAGCCACTCCCAGCAAATTCCCCTTGGATTTTTTTGAGCTTGTCTAGATATAAGTTGACATAAGGACAGTGGTTGCCCATAAAAACAACGCCAACTGCCCGGTATTTTTCTAAATAACGCCTGAGATGATGTACTCGCTCGTCAATTCCTGGCAGTTCAAAATCCGGGGCATAGCCCCCAACAGGAGTATGAATTGTTTCTAGTATTGTCATCTTCGTGAACCAGAAGGAACTAGGAACAAAAGTTTAGGTGAAATTTAGCGTCATTTTTCTGGCAGCCAACCACCCTATTGCAGATGCTCGATATCAAACGATTGTAGAGATCAACAGAGAAACCGTAAATTGTAAAACTACTGAATGTCGAACCGTTGATAAATATATTACATTACATCTAGATGGCGGTAATTTTAACATCTAAGTTTTCTATAGCTTATAAGCAATTATAAATAAATTTAACTCAGTCTTTATACTTGCCTTAAATTAAAAATAGTGATTGATTTATCTCTTACTTAATTTTATTGCTAGTACACTCTTTACAATATGCCTCTACAATTTAAGATAAATTACCAAAAATATTACGAAATATTAAAATTAGTAAATAAAAATACAGATTTCCTATGAATACTTCTACAACTGCTTTAACCGCAAAAACTTGGATGTGGCAGGGGTTCCCGATTTCCTATCAAACTCAAGGAACTAGTGGGCCTGCCGTTATTTTAGTGCATGGTTTTGGAGCCTCATGGTGGCATTGGCGTAAAAACATACCAGTATTAGCAAAAACTTGTCGGGTTTATGCCATAGATTTGCTTGGCTTCGGTGGTTCTGCCAAACCTCAGCCGGGAGAAAAAATTGCTTATACCTTAGAAATGTGGGGACAGCAAGTAGCAGACTTTTGCCGTGAAGTGGTGGGTGAACCAGCTTTTTTAGTGGGAAATTCCATTGGCTGTATTGTCGCCATGCAAGCCGCAGTCAGTTCCCCAGATATAGCCTTGGGAGTTGCCTTAATTAACTGTTCATTGAGATTATTACACGATCGCAAACGCGGCACCCTACCTTGGACTCGGCGTATAGGTGCGCCACTTTTACAACGGGTATTGTCTATTAAACCAATTGGGCAATTCTTTTTTAATCAAGTCGCCAAACCAAAAACAGTGCGGAAAATTTTGCTGCAAGCTTACATCAATGCAGAGACAGTCACAGATGAACTAGTCGATATTCTCACAGCGCCAGCAAAAGACCCTGGTGCGGTAGCTGTGTTTTTGGCATTTACCTCATACTCCACAGGGCCATTACCAGAAGACTTACTGCCATTATTAACTTGCCCAGCAATTATTTTATGGGGAACCGCCGACCCTTGGGAACCAATACATTTAGGTCGAGAATTAGCTAACTACCCGTCAGTAGAAAAATTCATTCCCTTAGAAGGAGTAGGACATTGCCCGCAAGATGAAGCACCAGAGTTAGTAAATCCGATTTTACAAGATTGGATAGGGGAGCGATCGCAGACTTTAAAATCCACCTAACAGGCGATCGGTATAAGCTGAGACTCCAATTCTATCTTTGATTGGCAAGATAAATCGGATGAAATACTGTATTTGTTCAAGCAATTCCTTTGGGCGTTATTCTATGGGATGTTATACAGAAAAATTCTGTTGAATACTCTAAATAGGGATGCTATGCGGACGAATTCTGGATAACGCCAAGGGATATACGGGGAAATTCTATATAATCCTCCCGTTAACGGGACTTAAACAAAACAGGAAAGGGAAAAAGAGTATAATGCTTAACTAGCATAGCTTTCACGTTAAAAAAAGCTCATGAAAGAAACTACCCCCGCAGCCATGCCTCCATGCTTTGAAAGATGGTGTCAACGATTTGATGATGTGTTTACTCATAAGGCTCAAAAAAGAGAGTTTAGACACTATGTAGGGGGATTATTGGGTGAAAGTGAGAGAAAAAACTTATTTCAGATAGCAGAGAATGCTGTAGGGGTGACTTACCACCGATTACATCACTTTTTAACCGAAGCACCTTGGTCGAGTTCCCAAGTTAACGAACGGCGCTTAGAGATCATAAATAAATGTAGTCAGACAAGAATCAGTAGAGGTTTTAGCCTCATAATTGATGATTCTGGACATAGAAAAAGCGGTAATTTTACGGATGGAGTAGGAAGACAGTATATCGGAGAAATTGGCAAAACAGAGAATGGGATAGTAGTAGTAACAACACATTTATATGATGGAAGAAAAAGCTTACCGTTAGATATAGAGCTATATCAGCACGCTGATTCATTACCTGAAGGGAAACAAGACTCAGAATTTGAGAAGAAACCTTTGAATACTTTTACTGAAGCTTTAGAAGCGTTTAGAACAGCTATGTCTTATCGATTTTTTGATTGGTTGACTCTCAACCTTGACGTATTTGCTGCTTACAAAGCTAGTTTGGGCTTTATTTGGGCTTAATTTTTGTTTAAGTCCCGTTAAGGGTGATTATACGTAAAAATCCAGTATAATATCCGAATAAAAAGGTAAAAAAGAAGTTTTCCGTAGATGTATACAAGATTTAGCTGTAATGCTTGATATATCAGGACTAAGAAAAAGATTATACGGAAACTTTCTGTATAATAAATAGTTAAGCCCCAAGTACGGGTTCCAGAACATCTTGTCTTGACTCATGGACGACAATCTACTTAAAAAATACCTTGAATACGCTAAAACCGGAGAGTCCTTTGCAGTTCTCTTTGTGAAAAAACATCTCGCTCAAGCAAAAGGGCATTGGGTAGATATTGTCGATTGCCGACGTTATGAGATGTCCTTGGATAATTTACATTTCAGATTTGTCGTAGGTGGCCTGTATAAGAGAAAAATAAAACCTCAGTATCCATCAAAATCTGTGTACACCATTAATGGCAAATTTGATGAAAGCGGATATTACTTAATGATACGAGCTATAACGTGGGAAACCGCACATAAGGACATTGAACAGCAGAAATCAAAAAACATAGCACCACGGAAATTCAAGATAACAGGTATAAGCTACGATAAAAACCGAAGCAAAAAAGACTTTTTCCGGGAGAATGCACCGCCAGAAATAAAGGCTCTTGCAAATAATCTTAACGACCGCACAAACCCACTATGGGATAGTGCTTTGCAATACGCTAACAAGCCAGAGTTTGTTTATGAGATTAAGAAAGTTTACATCAACTAGCATGGTACCTAACAATTCAAATGCAGCGGACAGTTGAAAGTTGCTGGTGCTGAGTTCAAGGCTATCTGCCGCCGCTGATTTGAGTCGTTATCCCGCTTACTTCCAGGTCAGGGCGTAGCTGTAAGCTTTACTATCGGAATTCAAGAGTTTTGCTACTGAAGGGTCGGTAGCTCTAAATACAGAGGTACTCTGCCTTTCCGAGAAAGCTATAATTTTCTCAAGGGTAGAGAGGTACAAAGGGTTATGTCCAATCTGGAGCAAATCGAAGCGGCAATCCTTTCGTTGCCATCAAGTGAGTTTGAGAAATTAAGACTGTGGTTTCTTGATTTAGACTACGAACGCTGGGACGAGCAGATAGAACAAGACATCGAAGATGGTAAATTAGAGGCGCTTGCTCAAGAGGCGATCTCTGAGTTTGAAGCAGGGCATTGTCGAGAAATTTAATGCACTATACAACGCGACGGTTTTGGCAATGCTACAACGCCTTACCTGAAAGTGTTCAGCAATCAGCAGATGAATGCTATGAGTTGCTCAAAGTTGACCCATCTCATCCGTCCTTGCATTTCAAGAAGTTGGGCAAAAAGTACTGGTCAGTTCGTGCAGGGTTAAGTTACCGAGCTTTGGGTGTGGAAGTCGAAAATGGTATTTCCTGGTTTTGGATTGGAACACATACAGAGTATGACAAGTTGATTAGTAAGTTTTAGAGAGGCATAACCGTTATTAGTCAATGGAATTTGACAAGATTGGATACGGGAGCGATCGCAAGTTTTAAAACCTAACTAACAGGCGATCGGTATAAGCTGAGACTCTAATTTTATCTTTATCAGTAAGTATAGGGACAAAAGATTACACGAAAACTTTCCGTATAATAAATAGTTATGTTGCTTCCTCTGATGAACACAGCTTATGAACTTCGAGAAATATTCTAAGCAGCAATTTGATGCCTGCGGCCTTGATACGTCAGCCGCGCGCCAACTCGCTGACGAATTGCAAGATGATGTCGCAAAAGAGATTCATGAGGTTGTGCTTACTGCCTTTTTGAAAGTGGTCGAAGAACTGAACGCGCGAGGTCATAATCTCACGCCTTACGACGAAATTCAGGTAGGAGACATTCCCTTCCGAGACGAGTCAAGCAAGGAGCGCTGTAATCTAAGGCTTGCCTGCGACATAATAATTAGCACAGGCTATTCGCACACTCTCGCCGCGGATGAAATCGAGGCGGCAACATAACCAACATAACAATGATATGCACACGACTGCTTCAATCTTCTGGATTTGTAAATATAGTAACCCTCGATAGATAGAACGCCAAGCATCCGATTTATTGTGTAATTGGTAACACAGGGTTTACTAGTATCATAAACTACAAATTTATCTGCGTTCATCTGCAATTAATTATTTTTCCCATACCTCGCTTAGATGATAATTGTTATAAACCTACCAATATTACAAGATGTAATAGAAGAGCGATCGCAAGTTTTAAAATATAACTAATATTTGGTGATGTTTCTTACCATTGATTGAAGACAAATTCACCTCATATCAGCAAACTGAAGTGGTAAGCGCAAGTATAAAATCAGCCTCAAACATGAACAGACGTAAGGAACTCTTTCGTGTCATCTTGGCAATATCAATCATCATCGTGGGCATTACACACTTTGCCATACCAGCACCTTACGTCAAAATAATGCCGCCACAACTGCCCTATCCTTTAGAACTAGTTTATCTCAGTGGCTTTTATGAGATTTTAGGTGGTATTGGATTATTAGTTCCGCCTGTAAGTCAAGCTGCTGCTTGGGGACTGGTGCTGCTATTTATTGCTGTTTTTCCTGCCAATATCAACATGGCAGTTAATCATATTAAAATTGAAACCATACCATATTCAGATTCACCTTGGGTTCAAGCAATTAGATTGCCATTACAAGCAGTGTTAATCGCTTGGGCTTGGTGGTATACAAGACCTTCAGATAAAGAAATCCAAGCTTCCCTAATTCCTAAATCACTTATTCCTCAAGAATTAGAACAGTAGGTTTTTAATATTATGAGTGCATCACAAACAGTTCAACAATTACAAGCAGAATTAGTCACCGCAGAGAATTTTCGGCGTTATGGACAAGTGATTTTTGCAAGCACAGATGGTAAGCAATTTGATACAGAAGATGCTCAATTGAATATGCAAAATGGTACTCCAAGATTTTATATTATGCGTCTAGAAAAGCGCGGACGAAAGTTTAATAAAATTACGCGTCATGTAAAATGTACTCAATGTTTAGGTTCTTTAGAAGGAAAGGATTGGTTCATTGCTGTTTGTCCTCCTCATAATGAATTGGATGAACCAGTTTTAGAAGAACTTGCTGCTTTTCGGATTCCAGGGAATTGTTTTATTAAGTTAAATGAGGGAACTTGGCACGCTGGGCCTTATTTTGATCATGAAGTTGTAGATTTTTACAATTTAGAACTGGCTGATACAAATGTGGTGGATCATTTCACCCATGATTTTCTCAAGAGTCATCAATTAGAGTTTGAGATGGTGTAAGCTGCTTTTGTTTATTCTTGAGACGATCGCAACCAAATTTTTGAGTCATTATTGCCGATAACTGCTGGGAAGCTTGACTATCAAGGTGCAATTCTCGCTTGATTTGCTCATAAGTCTCGCCCACCTGTGTAAAATAACTAGGCAGATCAGCAACAAGTATCAAAAGTTATGGTTAACCCTAAAATTGGCATTATTGGTGGTAGCGGACTATACAAAATGGCCGCTTTGAAGGATATAGAAGAAGTGCAAATTGAAACGCCCTTTGGTTCGCCTTCCGATGCTGTGATTTTGGGGACACTAGAAGGGACAAAGGTAGCTTTTTTGGCGCGTCATGGGCGCAATCATACCCTGTTACCTTCGGAATTACCATTTCGTGCCAACATCTATGCAATGAAGCAATTGGGGGTAGAATATTTAATTTCGGCTAGTGCGGTGGGTTCTTTAAAAGCCGAAGCCAAACCATTAGATATGGTAGTCCCAGACCAGTTTATAGACCGGACAAAAAATCGTATTTCCACCTTTTTTGGCGAAGGAATTGTGGCGCATATTGCCTTTGGTGATCCGATTTGTCAAAATTTAGCTGGAGTTTTAGCAGAGGCGATCGCATCTCTCAATTTACCAGATGTCACCCTACATCGTGGCGGCACTTATATCTGCATGGAAGGGCCAGCATTTTCCACCAAAGCCGAATCTAACCTCTATCGCAGTTGGGGCGCAACAGTAATTGGAATGACCAACTTACCAGAAGCCAAGTTAGCCAGAGAAGCCGAAATCGCCTACGCAACCTTAGCATTAGTCACCGATTACGATTGTTGGCATCCAGACCATGATAGCGTCACCGTTGAGATGGTCATTGGTAACTTGCAACGCAACGCAGTCAACGCCCAAAAAGTAATACAAGAAACTGTCCGCCGTTTGAGTGAAAATCCCCCACCCAGTGACGCACACTCAGCATTGAAATACGCCATTTTGACTCAATTAGATAAAGCACCCGCAGCAACAAAAGAAAAATTACATTTGTTATTGCAAAAATATTTATAAATGTAGGTTGGGTGAAGTGCAGTGTAACCCAACATAAATCTCGGTGTTGGCGTTAACTTTGTTTTACCCAATCTACTAGCTTACGCAAAAATTATCAAAATGCTTAATTTATCAAACCACAGGGGAATAAGAGTATTTATAACTGGAAATCAAGATGATGATTTTAATCCTTGATTTCTCAGTTTTTAGCAAAACCGCAAATTTCAATTTCTTCCTGATTAAAAGCATCCATCAATATCTTACGCAGAACGCGCTGAATATGCAGGTGTTTTCCTGGCTTAACTTTTGTCAACGTCAGCAACAATAAGTTATCCTCACCAAAATGTTCTATTCCTGCTACTCGCGTAGGTTCTATGACATCTTGTTCATCCAATTTTAACTGCTGTCCTACCTTTTCCACTACTCTATATACATGATCTAAATTGGAGTTGTAAGAAACACTAACTTCTACCCTGGCATATATATATTGCTTAGAATAGTTGATAATTGAACCTATATCTCCATTGCGAATAATTTGTAATTGACCATCAGGATGGCGGACATGAGTGGTTCGCAGTTCAATAGCTTCGACAATTCCTTCTACACATCTTTCTTCCATTTTTCCAGCTTCAACATAGTCTCCCACCAAATAATAGTTTTCAAATAAAATCAAAAATCCACAAACAACATCATTAATTAGGTTTTGCGCCCCCAGCCCAACTGCTATCCCCACAATTCCTGCACCTGCTAATATTGGCGCAGGATCAATACCAATCAGCTTGAGTATAGTTACTCCGCCAGTAAAATAGATAAAGTATTTGGCAAAACTCCGTATTAAGGGAATGAGCGTTAGCCGTTTCTGTCGCTGTGAATCATTGCTATCTGTAGTTCTTAAATAGAACTCATCCAGAATAAAGTAAGCGACTTCTATTAAAACGTTGCTAATAAAGAAAACTCCAATAATCTGCACAATTCTCGGAGTATAAGCACTTATCCAAGCGATTGGTTCTATTTCTGGCAGAACCAGATTTACTATACCTACATAGAGAACATATTCCAAACATTTTTTGAATAAAGGAATTAAGTGGCGTAAACGTTCATATAAACGCAGTAAATTGTTAGAATGAGAAAATTTTAAACTGAGCGCATCTAAAGTATCAACAATAGTGGCAACTGCTTTGACAATGAGTAAACCAACTGAGATGGTGAGATAAATTTTTAAGGCAATAAAAAGATATTTAGTAACAACTGCTGGCAGATACAAAAAATCAGCACATAAAATAGCAGAAGATATCCAGATACTATGAATAATAATTCTTTTTAATGTTTGAAAAAAAGCTTCAACACTCTCATCATTAGCTTTGATTTGATCAACTTTCTTGGCGTAGTCACAAATCCAGTCTATCCCTTGGTTTAAAGGTGGTACGGTAAATTTAACTAGCAATAGCAAAGTGATAGTTTTTAAACTTGCAGTACATAAATTAATCCAAAATTGAGTAGGAAGACTGCGAATCAGATTAAGTTGAAATTCTTGAACATTGCCACCGCGATAAATTATGATTCCATTCACACCAACCAGTGCCAGACATAGCACCACAGTAATCAGCATGAAAATTCTGCCAATACTGCGGCGCAAAAAGGTGATATTTTCAGTTTTTCTCTGCATCCAAGAAGCTTTAGCAACCTGCTTGAAGATTATGCCAATCAGCCAGTTAAACAGCAAGAAAATGATGATTAAAAATATGACTTCACCCAGGATAATTAGTATATTCATCTCTTAAATATCAATTGTTCGCTGTTCTTTTTTTTGACTTCTGACTTCGTTAAGCCTGATTCCAAGTTCCGTGGAAACTTGGAGGAATGACACTTGGTAATCTCAGTTTGCAAACGGGTTCTTCGTCGAGGCGATCGCTATCAAAGATCCAAACTTCACTACTATGAGAATTACCATCGTATACAACGGTCATTACCCAACTTTGATTGGGGTTTTGGGTATCTTGAGCAGGTAATGGTTCTGAAGGATAGAAATTGTCTGGGAATTTCGCTTCTGCCAGGATTTCAGTTTGGTGATCAAAGCGGGCGATCGCATTTAATAGTTCTTGGCTAATATCTGTGCCTTTTTGGAATGAGGCAAAATATGTATACCGGGAGATTTGCCCGACATTTTGCTGTGGTACATTGGGAAACTCGCAATGTCTGTCTAGCACTTGCTCAATACTCGTGACTTTGCCAGTTTCGGGCTGAAGATGTATTCTTGTCAGTGTACTTTCAGCAGGGGTATGAGTCTGACCTGTAGATACTTCTTTTAGATATTGGTTGGTTTGAAAGTCTTTGTATTGAGCAATATCTACAATCACTGAACCACTAGCATCTAAATAACCGTTAGCAAAATGCCATTGATACCAAGGTTCGGTTTCACCACGACTCACCAGAGATAATGTCTGGCGATCAAAAACTAAAATTTGAGTTCCTAGTTGAGGTTGCCACTCTAGTGCATCACTATAGCTTGTGCCTAACAGTACAGGCAAAATATTTAACCGCACTGGCGGAATGCAAAACACAAGATATTGTCCTGCTAACACAAAATCATGCAATATTGGCAATCCATTCAGAGAGTATGTTGCTTTTTGGGTAATTTTCCCACTGGAATTGCTCTGGTAAAGATTGAGTTCGCCATTTAATCCAGGAGTGACCCCAAAGTTAAAAATTTCCCCTGTTTGCTTGTCGCGCTTATAATGTGCAGAATAGCTAAATCCTTTATTTAACCCTCCTAAATCATCTTCGCCGTGGGTTTCTAAAGTTTGCAAATCTAAAGCGTAGGGTTTACCAGCTTCCCACAGTGCTAAAAGTTTATCTGGAAGGGCTATCACCGAAGTATTAGCAGTGTTTTTCACTGGTTTGAGCCATTGATTCCAAAAGGCTCCTGGTGCAGTCATACCATAGTTACCGTAAAGCAGTTTAGCGGCGGCGGTTTCTTCTTGATAACCAGAAGTTTGTACGTAGCGATAAACTGCGCTGGCTCCTGCATCGGTAAAATGAACAGCGAGAATTGCCCCATCTCCATCAAACCAATGTCCCATCAGCTTTCCGCCACGTTCTAGCCGTCCAGGCCCATTACGGTAGAGTGTGCCGCGTAAGCCATTGGGGATTTTACCAAAGATAACTGGCAATTGGGTCAGCGGAAATTCTGTTGCAGGTTTTGCGATCGCACCTGCCCAAGCTTTTTTTGTTGATGTTTTACTGATAGTAGGCATCTGATAATTTAGCGATAAAACACAGAACTTAATGGAGACAATGGTATAAATAAATTCATTTTATATAAGTTTTAGCTATGAAATTATTTCTCGGCTAAGTAAAGTACATCTTGATAAAAGACAAGAAGCGCTTAGGCTAGGGATTGAAGACGAGTATTTTTACTTGTTACTTTTTAAAATATGTGTATAGTCTACTCATAAAATCACCTATGCCTATAATTCTTGGCGGCGGTGGTTAGCGGCTTGTAATAACAAAGACTCGGCAAAAGCGATCGCTTCTGTTGCAGATTTACCCCCGGCTAACTGCGCTAGTTCTTCCCGGCGTGTATTGATGTTATCTAAATAAGTGACTCGCACAACGGTACGCTGTTCTGTACTGCCGTTGTTAGTTTTCTTACCTTTGCCTTGAGTAATAGTTTGCTTATCAACCCGGAAATGACGGTCAGCCATTGCTGCCACTAAAGGTTGGTGTGTAACACATAATACTTGATGACTTTGACCGAGTTGGTGTAATTTTTCGGCGATCGCTTGGGCGACTCTCCCAGAAACGCCGACATCAATTTCATCAAATACCAATGTCTCGGCGGAGTCGGCTTGAGAAAAACAAGCTTTCAGCGCCAGTAAAAAGCGGCTCATTTCCCCACCAGAGGCAATTTCTGTTAATGGTTGCAATGGTTCGCCAGGGTTGGGACTGAACACAAAGGTGATTTTGTCTGCACCCGCCGCAGTGGGGACGATGGGTACTATTTCCACTTGAAACTGGACTTTTTCCATCGCCAGCGGTTTGAGTTCGGCGATCAACCGGGATTCTAAATTATTCGCAGCTTGACGGCGTAGTTTAGTTAACTTTTGGCAAGCTTGGGTAAGTTTATCAAAACAAGTTTTTTCTTGCTGTTCCAAACTTTCGATAGAATGTTCACTATCGTTGAGTTCGGCTAATTCTTGTTGAATGCGTTGGTAGTAGGCGATCGCTTCTGTGAGTGTCGGCCCATACTTGCGGCAGATTTGCTTTAATTCCCGTATTCTTTCTTCTACTTCTTCTAATCGTTGCGGATCAGCTTCTAAACTATCCCCGTAGGCGTTAATCTGTCTTCCTACTTCCACAACTGCGGTTTGTGCGTCTCTCACCAATTCTAATAATGATTGCAGTTGGCTATCATATTCCACCATGTCATTTAAGGTGGCTTCGCTGTCTCCCAATAAGTCGGCGGCGGCTGGTGTGTCTCCGTCGTTTTGATACAAAGCCTGATAAACTTTGTAACTCATCTGTTGTAAATCAACGACGTGATTTAACCGTTCCCGTTCTTGTGTGAGTTGTTCTAATTCTTGCGGTTCGCTGAGGTTGGCTGTTGTCAACTCCTGCACTTGATATGTCAGCAAGTCGAGTTGTTGCAGACGTTCCCGTTCTGATGTGCGACGTTTTTCTAAGGCTAAATGGGCTTGTTGGTAAGCATGATAAGCGGTCGCAATTACTTGACGTTGTTTGATTAAAGCATCGCCACCATACACATCCAACCATTCCCGAACTTGGGCAGATTGTCCTACTTGAACCGTTTGACCTTGGGCTGTAATTTCTACTAGGCGATCGCGCAATCCTACCATGAGTTGCCGATTCACTAACACACCATTCACCCGCGATCGGCTGCGAATATTACTACCTGTGGCTGTAATTTCTCTACTGATAATTACTGAGTTCTCATCTATTAAATCTATTTCCTGTTCAGTTAACCAAGCAGCTAAAGACTGATGAGATTTAAAAGTTGCTTCTACCATTGCGCGGTTTGTCCCAGTGCGGATCACTCGACTGGAGACTTTACCACCCAAGGCCGCATCAATCGCATCTAAGATAATCGATTTTCCTGCCCCGGTTTCACCTGTTAAGACATTTAACCCAACGCCAAATTCTAGTTCCAGTTGGTCAATCAGGGCAAAGTTTTCAATTCGCAGACCAAGCAACATCAAGCTTTTCCCCCGTTAGTGCTGAGTGCTGAGTTACCGAAGTTTGCTCAACGGGGAAAACCCCCCGCACGCAACTTCTCGCTGAGTGTGCTATTAAAAAAAGAATCTTGAATATGGAGTACGGTAAGCACTCACTGTCTTGACTCAGCACTTTCAACTCAGCACTTAAAATGGAACTAGTACGTCTTCAGTGTAGCAAACCTAGCCTTTGCCTCTGCTGGTGTAAATAAATATTTTGAGTAGTAGTAGCCACAACATTCTTATGCGGAAAATGCTAATTAAGCTGATCCCCAATATTAGGGATGTTGATGGCTAAACATATTGTTACAATACTTAACATGTTCCATTCGACTGGTGGCTTTCTTCATGATGGTTAAGACACTTCCCCGAACTTCCCAAACGATTGAGGGCGAACTACATAAGACTGAAGTCGTATCAGACAATGGTACACAAGCTTTGGTTGTCAGAACGCCTAGTCAGTTAATCCAAAACGCCGAGTATGAAGCGATCAAGTACAATCCTTTAGATGTTGCGGCGCATTATCGAAAAAGACCGCTACAAGTTTTGCAGCGAATTGCTACGGTATTGCAACCAACTCTAGCCTTTGCTTTTGGGGTGTGGTGGGATAGTAAACGGGGAAAAGTTGTTAAAAATGATCGTCGCCGCGCTGTGCAACTGCGAGAATTATTGACGCGACTGGGGCCTGC
The DNA here is from genome assembly GCF_002897135.1 of Nostoc cycadae WK-1. Classification (NCBI taxonomy): domain Bacteria; kingdom Bacillati; phylum Cyanobacteriota; class Cyanophyceae; order Nostocales; family Nostocaceae; genus Nostoc; species Nostoc cycadae. Next base: position 105,819 of record NZ_DF978427.1, read on the forward strand.
TTACATCAAGATAGGTCAAGCATTATCCACCAGGCCCGATTTAGTACCACCTGTTTATTTAGAAGAATTAACTAAGTTACAAGACCAGTTACCGCCTTTCCCGAATGAAATTGCTTATCAGTTTATTGAAGAAGAACTAGGCGCACCACCAGAAGAAATTTATACTGAACTTTCCGTTGAACCCATTGCGGCGGCTTCCTTGGGACAAGTTTACAAAGGTAAACTAAAAACAGGTGAAGAAGTTGCCGTTAAAGTTCAGCGCCCTGATTTAAGAGAAAGAATTACGATTGACTTGTATATTTTGCGTCGCATCGCTGGTTGGGTACAACACAACGTCAAACGGGTGCGGAGTGATTTAGTCGGAATTTTAGATGAATTAGGCGATCGCATTTTTGAAGAAATGGATTATATCCATGAAGGTGAAAATGCCGAACGCTTTTTTCAATTATATGGTCATATTAGAGACATATACGTCCCAAAAATTTACTGGGAATATACCAATCGTCGCGTCCTGACGATGGAATGGATTAACGGGACAAAATTAACCCAGACAGCAGAAATTAGCGCTCAAGGTATAGATGCACGTTATTTAATAGAAGTTGGTGTCCAGTGTTCTTTGCGACAGCTACTAGAACATGGATTTTTCCACGCCGACCCGCACCCAGGTAATTTATTAGCCACCCCAGACGGGAAATTAGCTTATCTCGACTTTGGCATGATGAGCGAGATTCAGCCACCCCAAAGATATGGTTTAATTGAGGCGATCGTTCACGTAGTCAACCGTGATTTTGAAGGTTTAGCCCAAGATTACGTCAAACTAGACTTTTTAACACCAGACACAGATTTAACCCCCATTATCCCCGCATTTGCCAGAGTATTTGCTGATGCTCAAGGTGCGAGTGTAGCAGAACTCAACATTAAAAGCATCACCGATGAACTCTCAGCGTTGATGTATGAATATCCCTTCCGCGTTCCTCCCTACTACGCTTTAATTATTCGCTCTCTGGTGACATTGGAAGGAATTGCAATCTTTATCGATCCTAACTTCAAAGTTCTCAGTGAAGCTTACCCTTATGTTTCCAAACGTCTGTTAACTGACCCCGCACCCCAATTAAGAACATCACTGCGAGATTTACTATTTAAAGAAGGCAAATTCCGCTGGAATCGCTTAGAAAATTTGTTACGCAACGCCCGCAATAATGAAGACTACGACTTTAATTTAGTTTTAAATCAAGGTTTAGATTTTCTCTCTTCCGAACGTGGAGCATTTATTCGTGACCGATTAGTAGATGAATTCGTCAACGGAGTTAATGCTTTAAGTAAAAATGTGCTGCACAACTTCACTTACTTACTCCGCGAACGGGTAGGTTTAACAGCAGTTAACGAAACACAAGCCGCAACAGTCGAACAACAACAGACTTTAGAGCATATCAAAAACATTTTGCAAATTCTTCAAGAAACCCGTGGTTTTGACCCAGTACAAATGGCTCCTCAGTTTGCCCAATTATTAGTTAATCCTGGTGTGCAGCGTTTAGGTCAGCAAATTGGGACGCGTTTGGTGCAGAAGTCTTTAGCACATTTAATTCGGGAGTTATTAGCAGCAGAAGATATTGAACAAATCAGAACCCCAAGAGAAGGAGTTAATGTTTAAGTAGTCTGCAATTCAATTTTTATCCTCAATAACTTAGGTTATATATCTTAAGTGAGGGCTTGGTCTGACATGATTCTCTCCTATGGCCAATGAAAGCTGCTTTTTAGATAGCTAAATTGAGAACGTGTATCAACTAAAAGTTTTTACTGACTGCAAAAGTCAAAAACTATAGTTCATTACCAGGAGCATTATTATGTCAGATACTAGCAAACGCGGCTTTGCTTCTATGGATGAAGATAAGCAACGCGAAATCGCCAGCAAAGGCGGACACGCAGCCCATGAAAAAGGTACTGCTCACGAATTCACTTCGGAAGAAGCTCGTGAAGCTGGTCGTAAAGGTGGCGAAACTGTCAGCCAAGATAGAGAACACATGGCCGAAATTGGTCGTGAAGGTGGAAAACACTCTCACGGTGGTGGTCGCAAGAAACAACAAGATGACGCTGACGATACAGAAGATATTGAATCCAAGGGTACTCAGGGTGGTACAAGCGAACAGCACGCTGAAGCAGGTCGCCAAAGCCACAAGAACAAGAACAAATAGTTTCTTGTTAGGAATTGTACACAAAGATTAATTGCTGTAAGGGTGTAAGGGTATGGGAGTGTAAGAGTTTTTCTCTTCTACATTCTTAGACTCCTACACCCTGATCTTTTTATCGTAACTGAAAACCAAGGTTATTTAAGGCTTCTCGTAAGCGATCGCGCCCTCTTAAAGAGTCTAAAGTTGCAATGCGCTCCGATGAATGTTGTGACCAATCCCCAGCAATATTCATCTGTTGTTCAGTATAAAATTGTTTGATGATGTCGTTGTAGTGGGCGATCGCTTCATCTTGTTCGGCTAATTTATAAGTTTCCCGATGCAGCACGGCTGATTGCGGTAAGCGCGGTTTAATGGCCGCATTCACTTCGGGATTTGGATAACCCACACATAACCCAAACACCGCATATACAGAAGAAGGTAAGTTGAGGATTTGTGCTACTTCTTCGGGGCGGTTGCGAATCCCGCCGATGTATACTGTTCCCAAGCCGAGAGATTCAGCTGCGATCGTGGCGTTTTGTGCAGCTAAAGTAGCATCAACAGTCGCCATCACAAACATTTCTAAATAGTCTAGAGCTTCGTGGGCAATGCCGCGACTGTCAGCTACATAACTCAACCGCGCCAAGTCTGCTAACCAAACCAAAAATAAAGGTGCTTGTCGGATGTGTGCTTGATTTCCCGCCAATTTGGATAGTTCTTCTTTGCGTTGGGTATCTTCGACTGCTACCACACTCCAAGTTTGCAGATTTGAAGAAGTAGATGCAGACTGCGCCGCTGTCACCAAAATTTCTAGGGTTCCTGGCGGTAGAGGATTGGTGAGATAAGAACGGATGGAACGGTGCGATAGCAATGTTGTGAGTGATTCATTCCAATCAATTTCAGAATTAAAAGGAAGTTCACCGTAGCGCGATCGCAATAGTTCTGTAGGATTGCTCATAGGTAATGATAGAGGATAAGTTTAACCTAATAGTTGCACAGAATTCAGTAATAGAATTCTGGCTCCTAAGTTCTGAATTTTTTGTGTTAAACCTTTGGTGAAAATGCTGCATATTGTTCTTTGGTTAATACAGCATCTCTGACATTCACCTGTTTAGGTATCAACTTCAATTGATAATAGGTATCTGCTACTTGTTGTTGTAAATTGATCAAATTGTCATCAATTGGCACTACCCCAAAACTACGTCTACTGGTTGCCTTTTGCATAGTTGCTAAATCAATCCCTAACACAGGTGCAAGAGTTTGTGCTACTTCTTCTCGATGCTGTTGTGACCATTCTTCGAGTTTTTGAATTTCTTCTAGAATTGTCTTCACAATTTGAGGATTTTCAGTGACAAACTTACGGGTTCCTAAATAATATCCCCCTTGTTTATTAATACCTGTGCCATCAACTAAAACCCTCGCTTTAGTTGCCTCTTGTGCTGCTGCATAAAACGGATCCCAAATTACCCAAGCATCTACACTACCTTTAACAAATGCTGCTCTTGCATCTGATGGTGGTAAATATTTTGGCTCAATTTCACTATATTGCACTCCCCCTTTTTGCAGAGCTTGAACTAGTAATAAATGAGCGCTTGAACCTTTTTGAAAGGCAATTTTTTTACCTTTCAGATCACTCAATTGCTTAATTGAAGAATTTTCTGGGACAAGAATTGCTGAACCCGCTGGACTAGGAGCAATACCAGCAACGTAGGTCAATGCGGCACCTGCGGCTTGGGCAAATATTGGCGGTGATTCTCCTACATGACCAAAGTCAATGCTACCCACATTCATTGCTTCTAGTAGTTGTGGCCCTGCGGGAAATTCAATCCATTCTACCGATTTACCTTCTGGTGCAAACCGCTTTTCTAATACTCCTTTAGCCTTCAATAAAATCAGTGATTTTTGATAACCAAATCTGACAATTTTTGCTTCTGGAGGTGCAGAATCACTAACTGGATTGGCATTACTATTGGCAGAATTAACATTTGATGGTGATGAGCAAGCCGCAAATATCAAGCTCAAACAAAGACCCGTAATGAAAGCTCCTGTGATGGGTAAAGGCGCATGATGAAAGCGGAATTTAGGTAATGAAATATTGCTAAATTGAATGAGCGATCGCCACCTAGCGATTAAGTAGCGATATATCAAGCTAATCATCAAAAATGTTTCTCCAAATCTTTTTAACTACTATAAATCTATAAAGTTACAGTTGTATACTATTAAATTAGGGGAAGTTCACAAAATATCAGGAGTGATAACTTTCAAACTCCCCTGTTTTCCCATATAAAAATCTTGGCAGAAGAATTCAGAAGCTAGAAAAAATTCAGACTGAATTCTCTGAGTTCTGCGTTATCGATTACCACGCTTAGAAAAGGGACTCATATCAATCCTCGTTTTATTTTTTATGGCACTAACGGCAATTAGTTGAAGTGTAAAGCCAAGTTGCTCTGGTTTGATTTGCGAAAAAGACTCTTTCAAAATAATGGTGAAGGGATATCTTTGGAAAACAGATGCTTTCCCTTGAGATAACAATGTCCTTGCATGGCTGATACGCACCGGAGATAGCGGTTGTTGATCAGCATCGAGAATTAAAACTTTAGTCATAAGTTAAAAAATAGTTTCAGGTCAAGTTACTAAGCTCTCTTAGTCACAAAAGTGCGATCGCATTTTCTCAATCCATAGCCTAGTTATTCCAGCCTCGGAGTCATCCACAAGCTATTGTGCTATCTGTGTGATGTCGCATACTACTGTTTTTCAGAAGAAACATGAGAGGCTAGAGGTGAACTCCAGCACTCTCCTTAGAAAATTACCGCCCATTTAGCTGTGATATCGTGTCCTTAACAACGGTTTGTCGAGCGACTTATCGTTGTATAGAGTACATGCAAAAGTTATCACAGGCAAATCGAAAAAGCAAGCTAATTGACAGAGTGTTGTGATTGGAAAAGACCCACAGTCAATCCCTAATACCGTTTCACTTTAAGTTTGATACAAGTAGACCGCAGGGGGGCAGAGGAAAAGAGTAAACAACCAATGAATTTGTATCAAGATTTTCGTGAAATGGTATAAGCTCCTTCAAATACAGGAAACATCTGTCTTCCAAGTCTGTGGGAAGAGTCAAAAAGGCAAAATTCTTAGCCCTACTCAAGTTATATAAACTTTTGTAACTGAAGTATCTCTATAACTTTCTGGTACAATCTACGATAACTAGACCGATTTATAGTAGCTTACAAGATAAGCCTTAACAAATCATCCAATGAAAGCCATTATCCTGAGTAGCTATATGTAAACTTTAGACTTGAGTTTATAACATCAAATCCTGAAAAATATATCAGGTTAATTTATGTTTCATTTACTGGTGAAATATCAAAATATTAACAGTTGACATAATCACAATGATAATCATTAAATTAAAAAGTAAATAATCTAAAAAAACAAAATATTCTAAGAATATTTTCACAGTCAAGCCATCAATAAAAAACACAAAAACATGCGTTATAATCAATTAGGCGAAAGTGACATAAACGTTTCAGAAATTTGCCTCGGCACTATGACTTATGGGCGGCAAAACAGTATTGAAGAAGCCCATCAACAACTAGAATATGCTATTGCTCATGGGGTTAATTTCATTGATGCTGCGGAAATGTACCCAGTGCCGCCTAGCGAAAAAACCTATGGTCTCACAGAAACATACATTGGCGAATGGTTAAAACATCAGCAGCGAGATAAAGTTATCGTCGCCACTAAAATAGCTGGCCCAGGACGCGGCTTTAAATGGTTACGTGGAGGAGCAGATGCAATTGAGCGCGATAACATTAAACAAGCTGTAGATGATAGTCTAAAAAGATTGCAAACAGACTATATAGACCTTTACCAAATTCACTGGCCCGACCGCTATGTACCACGTTTTGGTCAGACCATTTTTGACCCCACCCAGGCTAAACCATCAGTTCCCATAGTAGAACAACTAGAAGCCTTTGCTGATGTCATCCAAGCCGGAAAAATTCGTTATCTTGGGTTAAGTAATGAAACTCCTTGGGGAGTCACACAATTTAGTAATGCTGCCAAACAATTAGGATTACCAAAAGTTATCTCCATTCAAAATGCCTATAACTTACTCAATCGAGTATTTGATGGAGCTTTAGCTGAAGCAGTTTATTACGAAAACATTGGTTTATTGGCTTATAGCCCTTTAGCATTTGGCTTTTTAACTGGTAAATATCTCAACGGCAAACCAGAAAATACAAGAATTACATTGTTTGAAAACTTTGGTCAAAGATATCTGAAACCCAAAGTTACTGAAGCAGTAGCAGCTTATGTGGAACTAGCCAAACGCCATAAACTTAGTCCCACACAACTAGCTTTAGCATTCGTGCGGAGTCGCTGGTTTGTGACTAGCACAATTATTGGTGCAACAACCTTAGAACAACTCCAAGAAAATCTAGAAAGTGTGAACTTAGTTCTCAGTAAAGAGATTTTGGCAGAGTTGGATGCAATTAACACTCAACATCCCAACCCAGCACCTTAAAAGTTTTGAATTCTGTGATTTGAATTTAAACATGAGCAATTTCCCAGGTAGAATATGACGATCGCCAAAACATTTGTTGAACAAAATACTATCCGCCGTCGGGGTACTGGCTTAAAAGCTTACAATCCTGAGAAAGCCTTCAAAGGATATACACTCTTTACACCACTAACAGGTGATGGAGAAGTCTATCTTTTGAACTTGCAAGGAGAAGTAGTACATCAATGGAACCTACCTTATCCTCCAGGTTTATATGGTTATCTCTTACCGAATGGCAATCTTTTCTATAACGGTAAGACACCAGAAATTCCCCCACGTTTCCCTTTATGGTCAGCCTTTAAAGGTGGCGTAGTCTTAGAAGTAGACCCCAAAGGCAATATCATCTGGGAATATCAGCATCCAGACCATCATCACGATGGACGCAAACTCCGCAATGGGAATGTAATTTTATTAGCCATTGAAAAGATTCCCCAATCTCTGGTTCCGCGCATCAAAGGCGGTGTAGCGGGAACAGAAGCAGATGGTGATATCTATGCTGATGTACTTTACGAAGTGACTCCCGCAGGCGAAATTGTCTGGACTTGGCACGCCTACGAACACCTCGACCCCGAAAAGTTTGTCATTACTCCCCAAGACCAACGCCATGAATGGACTCACGGGAACACTGTCGGGGAACTGGCGGACGGCAATATTATCGTCAGCTTCCGTAATATATCCACAGTCGCCATTATCGATCGCCAAACGGGAAATATCATCTGGACATTGGGTGATGATGTACTAGCACAACAGCATTTTCCTAACGAATTACCTAACGGCAATATCTTGATTTTTGATAACGGCGCACATCGTCGTCATACAGCGCTAAATTTCTCTCGTGTGATTGAGGTAAACCGTCAAACTCAAGAAATAGTTTGGGAGTATACCGATAGCCCGCCTCACAACTTCTTTAGTTCATATATATCAGGAGCGCAACGCCTTCCGAATGACAACACGTTGATAACCGAAGGCGCTTATGGACGCATATTTGAGGTGACTGGAGAAGGGGAACTAGTTTGGGAATACGTCAACCCACATTTTGCAGCTCGTAACGTCCCTGGAGAGAAGTCGTTAGTAGCTCGTGGAGAGCAGAATTCAGTTTTTCGCGCCTTCCGTTACGCACCTGAAGAAGTGCCTTGGCTGTAGGGAAGCAAAGGGCAGGAGATAAGAAAGGTTTTCTGTCTCTGTCCAACTAACAGATTTGGGATGAATCTATCTCAAAGCCGACTAAAAATTCCTATTCACAAAGGAAAATCAACATGGCTGAAGTCAAAATATATAGTGCCGTCGTTTGTCCTTTTGCTCACCGTTCTCGTCTGGTACTGCAAGAAAAGGGTATCGACTTTGATTTGATTGAAATTGATTTGCAGAACAAGCCAGCAGGATTTACAGATATTTCCCCTTATGGAAAAGTACCAGCACTGGTACATGGCGATCGCCGCGTTTGGGAATCTGCTGTCATTAATGAATATCTGGATGAGGTGTTTCCCAACCCATCGCTTTTACCCAACAATGCTATAGGTAAAGCCCAAGCCCGCATCTGGATTGATTTTGCAAATACTAGATTTGTACCAGCTTTTTCTAGCCTCTTGCGGAGTCCAGATCTGCAAAAACAAGAAGAAGCGAAAAAAGAACTCTACAAACATCTAGAATTCATCGAAAACGAAGCATTCGGGAAGTTGTCGAAAGACGGCCCCTATTGGTTTGGTGAATCTGTAAGTTTGGTAGACTTCACCTTTTTCCCTTGGTTTGAGCGCTGGGCTGCACTGAAAAAATACCGTGATTTTCCCCTACCTGCGGAGTTTGCCCGTCTGAAACAGTGGAAACATGCACTCAAAGAACGAGAATCGGTAAAAGCGATCGCCAATTCAAAGGAATTTTACATAGAGCGTTATGCTAAATTCGCTACACCTGTAGCTGTCTAGCTATCTTCTGAACTAGAAATCATTAGATAACATCGGTGCGGGGAAATTCTAAATTTCCCCGCCTCTTTCATATCTACGTCGATAGATGATAAAACTTAGACACCAGTAAACTTTTAACTCTGTAACCTGTAACCTATCACCTGCTATAAGTTATTGTGACATTGTGCTTGTGAAGACTTAATAGCTAGTTATGCCAAAGCCGCGTTTTGTCCGTTTTTTTCGCCATCTGAATTGGCGCACCCTCAAAAAAACCTTTGCCCGGACAATCGAACGACGACTATTAGGACTGGCGGCTGAAATTGCCTTCAATGCCATGTTATCTTTATTTCCGGCTATTTTGGCAGTACTCACGGCTATCGGCTTATTGGCAGAATCTTTACAAGATACCTTTAGGCAAATGGCAACTTTGTTGAGTCAAGTTGCACCAGAAGAAGCAATGATTTTGATTCGGGACTTTGCCAGTAGAGAAATTGCCCATTCTAAGAATAGTAGTTTATTTTCTCTGAGTTTTGCGATCGCTATTTGGACTGCTTCTGGTGCAGTCAGTACGGCGATGACTGCATTTGATCAAATCCATCAAACTCCATCACAAAATAGCCGCCCTTTTTGGCAAGCTAAACTGATCTCGTTAGGTTTAACATTTGGTACTATTGTACTGTTGATGTTGGCTTCATTTTTAGTCTTTGTCAGTGACTTAGTGTTGACCATAGTAGTGCATGAGCATCATTCTTTACTTTTCTTGCAGCACCTTTGGCAGTTGTTACGCTGGCCTGTGAGTTTAAGTATTGTTGCCAGCGCCTTTAGTTTTATTTATCGCTATGGGCCTAGTGTGTGGAATTCCGGTACACCCATTATGCCAGGAGCAAGTTTAGCCGCGATTTTTTGGGCAATACTCTCATCACTGTTTCGGCTTTATGTAGCCAATTTTGGCAACTACAATAAAGTTTATGGTGCAGTTGGGACTGTCATCGTTTTAATGTTGTGGCTATGGATGAGTGCTGCTGTTTTACTCATAGGCAATCAATTAAACGTGATTGTTGGCGAAGATATGCACTACCAGAAAGTAGGAAGCGACGAAGCCGGGGAAAAGAACAAATGACCGTTGACTCAGCACTTGTAAATTAAGTATTAGGACAAACTCTTGTCAAATTGCCCAGCAGCAGTAAAATATTGAACGGTTCAACATCAAAGAAGCGATCGCTTGAATGCCTGATTCTTCCTCACGGTTTCCTCAAATTGATCCTGACGCTCAAGCACCTTCCTTGAGGCGGCTGCGCCAGTTAAGTCGCGTTATGGATAAAGCCATCACTATTCCCGGCACAGAAATTAGTGTAGGTTTAGATCCACTGTTGGGGCTGCTACCGGTGGGTGGTGATGTTATAGGATTGGTATTTTCGAGCTACATCATCTTAGAAGCCGCACGATTAGGCGCTACTAAAGCTACTTTAGGTCGAATGATCTTGAATATCATCATTGATAGCTTGGTAGGTAGTTTACCTGTAGCCGGAGACTTGTTTGATTTTGCTTGGAAATCCAACGAATATAATCTCAAACTGTTAGAAGAACATTTAAAAGTTCCTCGCAGTACACACAAAGCAGACACTTGGTTTGTGTTAGTAGTTTTATTAGGCTTATTATTACTAGGCATTGTTTTAATTACAATCCCAGTGCTATTGATTAGCACTCTGTGGCGAGTAATAACTGGTGGTTAGATATTAAATTAGTAAAAGAATGAAAGATTGGTGGCAAGCAACTTTTCCGCAAGGGCGACAAAGTTTAATTATTACTGATGCTCAAGGATATCCTGTACAAATTGCTTATGGAGAAAAAGGTACAGGTAAGTCCTTAATTTTAATGCACGGTATGGGTAGCTGGAGCTATAACTGGCGTTATAGTGTTGAACCACTATCAAAATATTTTCGAGTAATTTGTTTTGATGCTAAAGGCTTTGGATTTTCTGAAAAACCTTGCCTACGTCGAGAACATGATGGGCATCAAGTGATTGAATTAGAACGTATTATTCAAGCATTATGTGATGAACCTGTTGTGCTTGTGGCAGAGTCTTTAGGAGGTTTAGTTGCTTTAGCCCTAGCGCAAGAAAAGCCAGAATTAGTAGCACGGTTAGTCGTAGTTAATGTACCGATTTTCGCTGACCGCTTACCCCATTGGGCAATGTCAATTTTGGCTCAGACTCCAATAGAAGTATTGCAAACAATAGATTCATTACGTTTAGCTTATTTATTCGCGCCCCTAGTGAGAGAAATCATGGCGATCGAACGGCGTAGAGTGCTATTTGATCCATCAATTTTGTCCCAAGAAGATGTGCATTGGATAACTTATCCTTTTACAGAAATTCCCGGTACTTTGGTAAAAGTTGCCGAAGATTTACAACTAGCTGCGCGAGAAATTGAAAACTTGCAAAGTAATAAACCGAATATGCTGAGTAGAATTCAAAATAAGCTATCTAATATTGAGTGTCCCACGCTAATTTTATGGGGTGATAAAGATAGTTGGTTTCCTGCTAGTCATGGAGAAAAACTACATAGATGTATTGCCAATTCCCAGTTTCAAATTCTGTCTGATTGCTATCATGATGCTTCAACAGGTTCAGCAAAAGTTATCAATGCGGCAATTATAGAATTTTTACAGAAAACAAATTTTGTTTCAGCCAGAAGATGACAAAGTTTTTTGCGTCAGTCCGATTTGGGATTTTTCATCAACCAATTCCAAATCTAAAATTTAAAATCTCAAATTATTCTGCCGCCTGCGATAAGTTATTATTCATGCCGTGACATTTAAACACTCGCAGCTCAACAACCAATGGTAAACTCCACCCTCGTGGCCACACTCTATGTCAACCCTGTAACAGGCAAAGATACAAATGATGGTTCACGGTTGAGTCCGTTTAAAACCCTCACCCGTGCGTTAAGAACCACAACACCGATAATTATTCAGTTGGCACCTGGCAATTATAGCGCCGCCAATGGTGAACAGTTTCCCTTGGTGTTGACTGCGGGAGTAACAGTTATTGGTAATGAAGTTAATAAAGGCGCAGGAATTATCATTTCTGGGGGTGGGGAATATCAAAGCCCAAGTTTTAGTGTGCAGAATATTACGTTATTGCTGCTGGGTGATGCCAGTTTGATGGGTGTGAGTGTGACTAATCCTATTCCTAAAGGCACTGGGGTATGGATAGAATCATCAATTCCCTACATGGCTAACAATACATTGCTGAATTGTGGACGGGAAGGAATATTTACGACAGGTAATGCCAAAGCAGCCATTTTAGATAATGTGTTTGTCCAAAATGCTGCCAGTGGATTGTTTATGGCGCGTAATAGTAAAGGGGAAATTTTACGCAACACGTTTCAAAAAAATCCTTTGGGGATAGCAGTTACCGACTCAGCCGCCCCATTAATTGCCAATAATAAATTATCAGAAAATCGTACTGCGATCGCACTGTCTCGTGATGCTCGTCCGGTATTACGGCAAAATTTAATTATCAAAAATGCCCAAGGTGGTTTGTTAGTCAATGCGAATGCTATGCCAGATTTAGGTAATAGCCAAGATGCTGGCGCGAATATCTTTCAAGATAATGGCGAGTTTGATTTACAAAATGCTGCCGCCCAACCCCTCATTTCCGCAGGTAATCAGTTAAATCCGACTTTAGTCAAAGGACAGGTAAATTTCATCGCCGCTACCGAAGATAGTCCGAGAATAGTTACCGGGAGTAGCAGTTTTCCTGATTTAGTGGGACACTGGGCGGCAGTGTTTGTGCAAGCCTTAGTCAGTCGAGGCGCAATTAGTGGTTTTCCTGATGGCACTTTTGGCCCAAACGCCCCAATTACTCGCGCCCAATATGCGGCTGTGCTGGCGAAAACCTTTCAGTTACCCAGCAGCAAATCTAGCAAATTTCCCGATGTGAAACCTGATTTTTGGGCAGCTTCAGCTATTTCTAGTGCTGCGGATGCTGGATTTATTAGCGGGTTTCCTGATGGGACATTTCGCCCAGGCAATAATCTCACTAGAGTACAGGCAATTGTATCTATTGTTAATGGTTTAAAATTTGGCGGTGGCACTCCGAATGTATTAAGTGTATACCGCGATCGCGCCCAAATTCCCAGTTATGCTACTAATGCAGTCGCCGCCGCTACACAAAAACTCATCATCGTTAACTATCCCCAATCTGACCGATTAGAACCACTGCGAGAAATTACCCGCGGTGAAATGGCCGCATTAATATATCAGGCATTAGTCGCCAACAGCAAAGAAAAAGCGATCGCCTCACCTTATATTGTCAGTCCCGATGCCGAAGTTCCTACCTTTGCCGACTTAAACCGACACTGGGCGGAACCATTTATTCGCGCCTTAGCCAGCCTGAATTTAACCCACGGTTTCGCTGATGGTAGTTACCAGCCAGATAAACCCATGACTCGCGCCCAATATGCAGCTTTAGTGGCGGCGGCTTTTAACCCCACTCCCAAACGCCCAGCCATTGAATTTATTGATGTCCCCCAGAATTTTTGGGCATACAAAGCTTTACAAATTGCGGCAAGTGGGGGCTTTGTGAGTGGATTTAGCGATCGCACCTTCCGCCCCGATCAAAATGTGCAAAGATTACAAGTGATTGTTTCTCTGGTCAACGGTCTCGGCTTACCCGCAGCCCAAAGCAATATGTTACTTCCTTACACTGACAGTAATACTATTCCTGACTATGCCCAAAAAGCGGTGGCAACTGCTACACAACAAAGAATTGTTGTCAACTATCCCCAGCCTAATTTACTCGCCCCCACGCGAGAAGCCACAAGGGCGGAAGTAGCTGCAATGGTTTATCAAGCCTTAGTAGCTATTAACCGCACACCAAATATTAATTCCCCCTATATTGTTTCGACAGCCAAGAGTTGACCAAGTAAAATGAAAAACACTGCTTATCCACTTGGAAACTCTTGTTTACCAACCCTATAGCTAAAAACACGCTAGGCTATAGGCGATGGGTCGAAAATTTATACCTGTTGCCGCAAGCCAATAGTCCCATGTTTACCAAAACGCCAGAAACTTCTGCCGAATTGGCAGCTGCTCTACTTATTCATTACAGTTTCGACCTCAGCGGCTATAGTGCCACTGAGCTAGTTAACCGTTGGCAAAATCAATATCCTCTAGATTGGCTGCACCTAGCAGTCATTGAAGCGCTTTATCAAGGTCGCTATAAAGCCATTTCTGTACAGCAAATTATGGCATTTTGGCAACGCCGACAGCAGCCTATATATCATTTCAATATGGAATTTGAACGCCTGATTTGTAGCAAATTCCCAGAAATATTAACGGCGCTGACTACACCAGCCTTACCACCTGCTCAAGAAGATATTAGCTCAGAAAATGTAGCGAATGTTGCCAATTTGGCAACAACACACTCATCGTCTGCTGTTGATGATAAATATCAGCAAAGCTACAAACGAACAGAAACATTATCGAGCCGAGTAGATAGTCAACGAGTCAAAAACATTTTGGCATCTTCAACATTGAGCCTTCCAGCCACCGAGGTTAAACCCAGGCTGAATTCACAACCAATGCTTCCCAGCCGTCTTCCATCATCAAACCCTGACAAACAGCCAAAACTGCTGACATCTACAGTCAATCATCCCCCAATTGACCGCTTTACGCCCCAAACAAGCGATCGCTCCGAGTCATTCACCTCCAAACTCAAAGCGATTTCTCACGAAAAGCCTCAACAGGTTTCGCCCCATAGACAACTGGAACAAAGTTGGTAAATCTCACACTAGGAGATTTTAAATTTGTGTCTCTGCTGTGATTGTGAGCCTGCATAGATAAAATTGTAGGTATAAATTTTTTGGGCGATTTTGCATATTCAACAGGCGATCGCACCTGTAATATTATTTTGGATTTTGCAAGGTTGATGGATTAAGTTTTTCAGAAATCCATCCATCGTAATTATTGTTCAAATTAGTACAAGCATAAATAAAATTTTATTTATTTTTAAATTAAACTTATACTAATTTTTACTAAAAAATTAAGTAATCAGTTTAATTTGTCTATAGCAAAATCAGTTTTTCAATTATTTAAATTTCTGAATATTGCTGAATTGAGATATAAATCCGTGTAGAGACGTTGCGCAATCACGTCTATACAAAGATTTTCATCATAAGTAAAATCATTTTTATCAATAAATTCAGCAGCGCCAAATAATTTTTAATTCTGACATTTATTTGATTGCAGATATCTCCGCAATCAAATAAGTGAATTTTTGCTGTGAAAAAATTTATGCCCAAAAAACAAACATTTTTCTTATGGTTCAAGTCAGTTTTAATATTTGGGGTAACGGTGCGATTAACCGTTCAGGGCGGATTAATACCGATGCACCGACATACACGATTATTCACGGCTATCAAAGCACTGCTGGGAACGCTGGTAATAACTATACACCCGCAGATTGGGTAGTAAACATTGCCCAAACCATTCGACAGCGCGAGTCGAATGCAAACATCATTTTGGTAGATTGGGAAGCAGGGGCTAGTTCCTTATATTATCCAACTGCTGCTGCCAACACGCGGGATGTAGGTAATCAGTTAGCTACTTACTTAAGAAATAGCGGCGTAGATGCAACTGATATTAATCTCATCGGTCACAGTTTAGGGGCGCACGTAGGGGGGTTTGCTGGCTCTGCTTATCGTGCTTCTACAGGGCGTTCGATAGGACAAATTGTCGGACTAGATCCAGCCGGGCCAGAATTTGAAGGCGCAGCAACAGGCGATCGCTTAGATCCCACAGATGCGACTCGCGTGACAGCCATACATACCAGTGAAACTCTCGGTTATGATGCGCGATTGGCTACCTTAGACCTCTATATTAACTGGAATGACCTTTTCCAACCAGGACAAATTAGTTTTGTGGGTAATCATAGCTATGCCCATACTTTGTATACACAGTTACTTCAAGGTAATAGCTTTACTCAGTCTAACGGCACTCTCTTGAATTTAAATACAGTCCTCAATGGTGGGTTTCTGGGTGAGAACTATAACAGCACGAGCAATAATAAAGTAATTGTTGCCCTCAATCTTTTAGGTACAACTGGTAATGATGTTCTGTCGGGTGGTGCCGCTAATGATACCATCCGGGGTAATGCCGGCAATGACCGGATTACAGGTGGCGACGGCAATGATTTATTGTATGGCGATAGTGGGAGCGATCGCCTCAATGGTGGACGCGGTAATGATTCTGTCTTTGGTGGGACTGGGAGCGATCGCTTATTTGGTGATGATGGTAACGACGTACTCACAGGTGCAGATGCAGCATCTGGTAGAGGTTTCGGTGAAATTGACCGCTTGACTGGGAGTCTTGGGAGCGATCGCTTTGTCGTTGGTACTACCACAGGTGTCTTCTACAGCGATGGGAATACCAGCACTTCTGGACTAGGCGACTATGCCCTAATTACTGATTTCAATACCTTAGAAGACACAATTCAATTATTTGGTGCTATATCTAGCTATAGCTTGGGATCTGTACCGACTGGTTTACCTACAGGTACAGCCCTATTCCTGAATGAAAGTAGTCTGGAACTAGTGGCTATCATTCAAGGCTCAACCAGCCTCAGCCTGAGCGCCAGCTATTTCGTCACCGTCTAAATCTCAAAAACTGTCATCTGATAACAGGCGGGATGATAGTTTTTAACTGGGTATTACCTAGCTTTTATAAGGTTATCTTAGCTGTCTCTTAACATTCATCACTTAAAACTCCTGAGTAGCGACTAGCAATTAAGTCGTCAGCAAATTGTACCCAAATTCAGGAGAACATAGTGACTTTATCAAGGCGGAAATTTTTTACTCTAGCTGGAACCGGAACAGCTGGTGCAGTTCTCTTATCGCCATTACAAGCTTTTTATGCCCAACGCACTTTAGCGGCCGGGCCTTACGGTGCTTTGCAAACTGACCCTCTAGGTGTCTTAGATTTACCCGCGGGATTCTCTTACAGGAGATTATCAGAAACAGGGCAAACCATGACCGACGGCTATACAGTTCCTGGGGGACATGATGGTATGGCCGCCTTTGCTGGAGCCAATGGTAATACAATTCTGATTCGGAACCACGAACTCACGCCCACTTCGAGCAATGGTTTGAATGCTCCTACTGGTAGCAAGTACAACACCAGCGCAAGAGGTGGTTGTACGAAATTGGTCGTTAATTCTTCTCGCAACTTGGTAGAACATCGGGGAGTCCTAGCGGGAACTATTCGCAATTGTGCTGGTGGCCCTACACCTTCAGGGTCTTGGTTAAGTTGCGAAGAAACCTTTGAAACCAATAACGGCAAAAAGCATGGTTATGTGTTTGAAGTTCCTAGCAGCGCCAATACTTTTGTTACTCCAGTTCCTCTAACCGCTATGGGGCGTTTTAATCACGAAGCTGCTGCTGTAGACCCCAACACAGGGTATATCTACATGACGGAAGACCAGCCAAATGGACTGTTCTACCGCTTCGTTCCCAATAACATTAACAATCTGAGTGCTGGTGGCACGTTATACGCCTTAAGGATTGTAGGGTCGTCTGGAATCAACACCGCTACAGGTTTCCCCAAAAATACACCTAGGTCGGTGAACTGGGTACAGATTACTAATCCTGATCCCACCTCTGATACTGTCAGAACAGCAGGGTATAACAGCGGTGCTGCGAGGTTTTCTGGTGGGGAAGGCATATTTTATGGCAGTGGTTATGTCTACTTCACTTGTAAGAGTGGGGGTAGTACTGGAGATGGGCAAATCTGGCGTTATTCACCCACTAACAATACCGTTGAGCTATATATTGAACCTAACAATTCTGGTGTGCTAGACAATCCAGACAATATTGTCGTTTTTCCCAATCGAGACATCTTTCTTTGTGAAGATGGTGATGGTACTGATTTCATCGTGGGTATCACGCCAACCGGCTCCCTCTATAAATTTGCTCGTAATCGCTTGAATAGCAATGAATTTGCTGGAGTTTGTTTCTCACCTGATGGACAAACTATGTTTGCAAATATACAAACCCCAGGAATCACTTTTGCGATTTGGGGCCCCTGGTAAAATTAGCGCTTAACCCTTTAATTCATGCGCCTCTGTAAGCCAAATATAATTCATTTAACTTACAGAGGCACGTAGAAAATATCAACACAATTCGCACAAATGCTTTCAGCTTTAGACAATTTGGGTCTTATCCACGGCGGCAACACGTAATGCCACACGCTTATACTTACTGCCATCATAAGGAATACCTGCGTGCATAACTTGTGAGTTATCCCAAACAACTAAATCTCCAGGCTGCCAAACATGAGCGTAAACTGGCGTACATTCTAAAATTCTTTGAAATAGTTCCTGCCAAAACTGTTTCGCCAAACTCAGGTCATCTTCCATGCCTACAGCTATTGATGTGTCTGAACCTAGATATAATCCTTTGTGTCCAGTTACTTTATGAGTTGAGACGATAGGATGCTTTTTCATTGGCACATCAGACCCTAGCTTATAAGTTCTGGGCGGCAGATGATACATAGACATTTGCTCTAATTGCCGCCGATATCCAGGTTCAAGATTTTGATAAGCTTCTACCATGTCAATAAATTCGGTAGTGTGGGGTTTGCCATCCAGTCCTTGTACTGGTATTTCCACCCCGTACAACATCACCACATACAAAGAATTCATATCTAGACCGTCTGTTCTGGGCAGATGGTCTTTATCATGATGCCATTGCCAAGCAAATTGTCCGATGATTTCTGGAGAGCTTTCTTTGGGATTTCCTAAAATAGATACACCAGGACTTTGCAAATCTGGGTGAATATCTGGATCTAGAGATTTCGGCAGATACTTAAAGCCTGACTCGCCAAAAGTATGGTTGGTAAATTCCTGCAATTGTGATGCCGTCATGTTTTGATTTCTGACGACAATTACCCCATTCTCCCAAAGCGATTGTTTAAATTCCTGTCTTTGTTGGTTTGTGAGTTCCCTTAAATTGCCACCTTGTAATACTTCCGTACCTAGCCTCGGATGTTGCTTAAATGTGTGTTGCTGCATTCTCAAACTCCTTTTTAGATGATTTTTGTTTTGTTTATCAGATATCGCTTTACTACAAAAATTATTGTGAGCTACAGTTTGCTGGTAACTGGTAACTGGTAACTGGTAACTGGTAACTGGTAACTGGTAACTGTAATCTTCAACTCAGCTTCGCAACATTTCTTAATTATTCTGCGTCATCATCAGATGGGTAAAATCTAAAATCCAAAATCTAAAATTGTTTGACAGTTTGTTGTATTTATAAATGAGTATCTGAAAATAATGAGAAATATCAGCCAGTACTTTAGTGCTATTTCTTTAGTTGTGCTACTCCAAAGTTTTCCTCTAAGTGTTCAGGCACAATCAACAGAAACTCCTTCTCAGACAAGCTCAGATCCCATTCAACAGGTAATTAAAGCCCAATGGATGACAAATTCTGCCGATGGCAATTTTTATCCTGAAAGATTGCTGAGTCGGGCAGAATTAGCCTCAATTATGGTGAAAGTCTTTCGACTAGATAAACGACAAGCTGTTAGTCAAGAAAACGTTGTAATTGCCGATGTCCCAGCCTCTAATCGGGCATTTAACGATATTCAGATAGTCTTAAAAACAGACATTATGAAAGGCTATCGGGGGAATTTATTTTTTCCCAACCAAAGAGTAACCAGGGCAGAAGCTTTAGCCATATTTGCCCAAGCTTATGGTGTATTTCAATTTGATGATAATACTGTCAATGACATTCTCTCCTCTCATCCTGATGCTACATCAATTCCCACCTGGGCGAGAAAAGCGATCGCGACTGTAGTCTCAGAAGGATTTGTCAACACAGATAGCCAAGGTAATATTTCTCCATTACAACCTATGACTCGTGGGGATATGGCTTACGTATTGAGTAAATATTTGCAACGCCAAAGACAACTACCAGATACACCAGAAGTGCCGAGTGTGCCTGATAATACAGTTTCCCCTTAGTAACCGAGGTAACTTACCCATATTCCCAAAATTTACGCAATTCAACGAAAAATTAATGGTTTTGCCAATTTTACCGGGGCTTATGGGTATGCAAAACTCTTACACCCAATTTCCACAGACAATCTTTGTAAGTAAATTCTGAGAGAGTTTGATTACGTAAGTTCTAATTCTTAATGGGTTATGTAACAGAATTGCAACTCCTCATAATCGTGGGGACAACCCGACCGTGGGAAAATCAGAATACCAGAAGTAGAAATTAGAGAGGAAAACCCTATAATATGCATCTGAGTGAAATCACCCATCCTAATCAGTTGCACGGTTTATCTATCCGGCAACTGCAACAGATTGCGCGTCAAATCCGCGATAAACACCTCCAAACAGTAGCCGCAACAGGGGGTCATCTAGGGCCGGGTTTGGGTGTTGTAGAGTTAACTCTAGGGCTTTACCAAACATTAGATTTAGATCGGGATAAAGTTATTTGGGATGTAGGACACCAAGCTTATCCCCACAAACTGATTACAGGACGTTACGCTAACTTTCATACCCTCAGACAAAAAGACGGAATTGCTGGTTATCTCAAGCGCGGCGAAAGCAAATTCGACCACTTTGGGGCTGGCCATGCTTCTACAAGTATCTCCGCCGCCTTGGGTATGGCATTAGCCAGAGATGCCAAAGGCGAAAAATTTAAATCTGTGGCTGTCATTGGTGATGGTGCTTTAACCGGTGGTATGGCATTGGAAGCCATCAACCATGCTGGACACATGCCTAAAACTAACTTGCTAGTGGTTCTCAACGATAACGAGATGTCGATTTCTCCCAATGTGGGTGCGATTCCTCGCTATCTCAACAAAATGCGCCTTAGCCCGCCAGTACAATTCATCAAAGATAACTTTGAAGAACAATTCAAACAAATTCCTTTCGTTGGTGAATCTCTGTCTCCCGAATTGGGACGCATTAAAGAGGGAATGAAGCGCTTGGCGGTTCCCAAAGTGGGGGCGGTATTTGAAGAACTTGGCTTTACCTACATGGGGCCAGTTGATGGACACAACTTAGAAGAATTGATTGCAACTTTCCAACAGGCGCATCAAATACAAGGGCCAGTTTTGGTACACGTAGCCACAATCAAAGGTAAAGGCTATGAAATTGCTGAACAAGACCAAGTAGGCTACCATGCCCAAACGCCTTTTAATTTAACAACTGGCAAAGCTATTCCTTCCAGCAAACCCAAACCCCCCGCTTATGCCAAAGTCTTTGCCCATACCTTAGTCAAACTTGCTGAACAAAACCCGAAAATCATTGGTATTACAGCAGCAATGGCAACTGGTACAGGTTTAGACAAGCTACAAGCTAAACTACCTAATCAATATATAGATGTTGGCATCGCCGAACAACACGCTGTAACTTTAGCTGCGGGTTTAGCATCAGAAGGGATGCGTCCTGTGGCTGCTATCTACTCAACCTTTCTACAACGGGCTTACGACCAAATTATTCACGATGTTTGTATTCAAAACTTGCCCGTCTTCTTCTGTCTAGACAGGGCGGGAATTGTTGGCGCTGATGGCCCCACCCATCAAGGAATGTATGATATTGCTTATTTGCGCTGCATTCCTAACATCGTGTTAATGGCACCGAAGGATGAAGCAGAATTGCAACAGATGATGGTCACTGGGATTAATCATACCAGTAGCCCGATCGCTATGCGCTTCCCTCGTGGTAATGGTCACGGTGTACCCTTAATGGAAGAAGGTTGGGAACCTTTGGAAATTGGTAAGGGTGAAATTCTCCGCAATGGTGATGATGTATTAATCATTGGCTACGGCACAATGGTTTACCCCAGTATGCAGGTGGCGGAGATTCTCAGCGAACACGGCATTGAAGCAACAGTGATTAATGCGCGTTTTGTCAAGCCTTTAGATACAGAGTTGATTTTACCATTGGCTAAGAAAATTGGTCGCGTTGTCACTCTGGAAGAAGGTTGTGTGATGGGTGGCTTTGGTTCTGCTGTGGCTGAAGCTTTACTTGATGCTGATATTGTTGTCCCCGTGAAGCGTATTGGTATCCCAGACACGTTAGTTGAACACGCTACCCCAGAAGAATCTAAGGCAGAATTAGGTTTAACTAGTCGTCAAATTGCTGAAAGAGTTATGCAGGCTTATTTTCAGAAGGAAGTATCGGCTGTGGTTTAAATCTGTTGTGTGAAATTCACAATTCAACTTTGCAATTAGGGTGGGCAATTACCACCCTTTTTTATATTTTTATAGCGGTAGTCATATTATGTTATTACAACTTGAAAGCGTAAATGCCAGGAATAGTAAGACTTCCTTCTGCCTTCTGCTATAATTTTTATCCATTTCATCTGAAGGTTTGTGAGGGTAACAGCAATTCCATCTCCAATCATGCTATAGCAACTTTTTATACACAAACACCAAAGGACTTTCCAGCCTATTCCTGACTATCATGCTTAACAATTACATCAAATACAGCATAACGGGCTTTTCCCTGCTGTTTAGCATGATACATAGCTGCATCCGCATTTTGCAGTAATTTTTCCGGTTGGTCTCCACCACCTTGATTGATGGTAATACCTATACTGGCTGTGGTAGAAATCAGATTTCCATTTAAGGTCAAGGGTAAGCCTAAAGTATCTTGAATTCGTTTGGCAACGTTAATAGCATCATTAATATCTTTAATATCTTCTAGCAGCACCGCAAACTCATCACCACTAAACCGTCCAACGGTATCACCACTACGGAGACACGATTCGAGCCTGCGAGCGATCGCTACTAGTAAATCATCGCCCATTGCATGGCCAAAGCGATCGTTAATTTCTTGAAAGCCATCTAAATCTAAAAATAAAATTCCAAAACGGTAATCTATTCGGCGTTTACTTCTTTCTACCGCTTGCTTCAATCGATCTAAAAATAAAGCTCGATTTGGTAATGCTGTCAGTCCATCATAAAAGGCATTTTGGAGTAATTGTGACTCTATGAGTTTGCGTTGGGTAACTTCTTGAAGAACTATTACTACACTAGTAATATTGTTATTACTATCACGAACAGGTACAGCATAATCTCCTACTAGTATTTCTCTACCGTTTTTAGCAACTAACACACAGTTATCTGGTAAATGTAAAATTGCTCCTGTTACTATTGTTAGTGTCGCTAAGTTTTCAATGGTTTCTTCTATATCTTTGTCAATTAATTGCATAACTTCTGCCAAACTTTTCCCACAAGCCTCTTTTGAGTGCCAACCTGTGAGTGCTTCAGCCATTAAATTCATAAATTGAATGCAACCATGAGTATCTGTGACAATTACAGCATGTTGCATACTGTTAATAATTGCCACCATTGGTTGCTGTTCTTCTTGCATTTGTTTGTTAATTTTGTGCTGATCAATAGCCATTTTGGCAGTAATATGCAATTCTGTTTCTGCCAAAGATTTTACAACATCTTTTCTAGAATCACTTGGTTTTTTCTGATGTAATTTCATATATACCAAATACCTATTTAAATATAGCGTTTCTCGTTTTAGTGAGGTATAATTTACTGAGAACAGTGGTTAGATAAGTGAGAATTTATATAATGGGAAACCGCTATATAATACGAATATGTAAAAATTTTTAGAGATAATATTGAGATGATTATCTAGCAATCCAGTTAAGATAAGCTTGTTGTTTCTGTTCCCTGTCTTCTACAGATAGACTTATTTGGCAGAAACATATTAGCTCATCTACCACAGCTTTTCTCAATTAATGTGATATTAAATAATACTAACTTTAGGAAAATCTCTCAGATGGTTTACAGCTTACTCTCCAACATCAGCCATATCTAAAACCTTACATCCTAACTCCTGTAAACTTTTTTGGGGTTTAAGCAAGAGGAAATTATTATCCTCAGCAACTAGGATTTTATGTGATAATATGTCAAAATCACCAATTTGCTAACTTCAGCGATTACTTGAATTGTTAACTCAATCTAAAGGTTAATAATTCTATGATAATCAATATCTAAAATTATTGACGTATATGCTCGGCTAAAACGCTGAACAGCTTTTATAGGGTATATTGTTCTTGACAGTATTATTTATATTCAGAAAGTAGCGTAAAAATGTATGATTTTGTCTAATTGAAAAATCAATTTCCGTAAAATTACGAAAAATCTAGATATTTTGAAGTAATCAAAATGTGAATTTTAAATATAAAAATCGTCAAAATTCAAAATTTTAGATGCAGTGACAAGCCAACTCTTCTTGAATCGTCATCATCAAAGCACTCAAGTTTATAGGTTTGACAAGATAACGACGAGCGCCTAAACTTATAGCTCGCTCTTGATCTGCTTTAAAAGCAAAGGCTGAAACCACAATAATAGGTATTTTTGGTAAATATGAATGTTGTTGGATTTGTTCTAGCAGCCAATAACCATCAACATCTGGTAATTTTAAGTCTAGTAACATTAAATCTGGCTGAAAGTTTTCTATTGTTGAGAACAAAGCTGCGCCATTTGATAGACTTTTGACATGATATCCACAGTAACCTAGATAATCACTCAGCAACATTCTATTTACATCATTATCTTCAATGAGTAAAATCCTTTTTAATTGATGTAGATGCACTTGCTGATTTATGGTAAGTAAATGTGCTGTCATTAGGAAATATAATTTAAGACTAATATTCCAAAAAATACTTATTAAGCTGATAAATGGAATAACAAAGAATCTATGGTGTTGTTGAATTAAGTTTTTCTACTTTGAAGATATTTTGCTGTTTCAAACAATAGTAAATAAAAATTAATTTTTTTCTAATATTCAATAAATAGCATGATTGCTCTTTATTGAAAAATCTTCATAAAAACTTAATTTTTATCCTATATTTATTTGATTTTTTTAACAAAACTTAATTTTTTTAGCATCCCTATTAATGTAAATATACTTACATAAATTACTTAACATAGTGATATAAACAACAGTAATTTTACTTAAAACAGATTAATTTTTTATAAAAAAAAGGAGCAGAACTTGCTCCTTGGCTGATTATTTAAGATGGAAACCGGAGTCTCAACCTGATACTTTTTTTAATTTACGTTGTTTAGCAACGATTCCAGCTATACCTAACATACCAAGTACTACCGAAGGTTCTGGTACAGAAGTCGAAGAAACATATCCTGGTGTTTGCCAATTATAAATAGCACTGTAAGATACACCGTCATCAGAAGCGGTAATACCGGATGCAGTAGAGTTAAAGCTGTAAGCGTAGTAAGTCTTACCACCAGTAACTACTTTGGCAATTTCACTAGCACCGATTTGACCTTGATACGCATTTAATGCAGCTTCCAGGCTAAGTACATCCTTAAATGATGTGAGTTTAGAGATTTGACCTGGTAGTTGAGTTTTGGCGGTATTGAGGGTGTTGATTGCGGTTGTTAGTTGAGTTTTGGTGTTATTGAGAGTGTTGAGTGTGGTTGTTAGTTGAGTTTTGGTACTATTCAGTCCATTGATTTGAGTTGTTAATGTTTGTTTTAGTGTTGTATTGCTAGTTGCACTTCGTTGAGCTTCTAGTGTAGCAATTTGTGCGTTAACAGCGTTCAGGTTAGTTTGCGCTGTGGTGATGTTTCCATTAACAGTGTTCAGGTTAGTTTGCGCTGTGGTGATTTGTCCAGGAATAGCATCCAGTTGCGCTTGCAATTGTGGAATTAAACTTCCAACTTGTGAAAGAGTTGGAAGAGTTGTTTGTTGAGGAAACTGTGATTTAATTGAATTCCAAGTGTCATTAACTTTGAGCGAAATAGTGGTTGCAAGTTTATTTTTTACATCCAAGTGACCAACTAACTGTATTTCTACACCACCATTTTTACCGAATTGGAAACCACCAATGTTAGGGTCTCCCATTCCCAAAGAAGGAAAATAACTAGTTACTAGCGACTTGCTGTCGGCAGAAAAATTGTTCCAAACTGATTGAAATGGAGTGTAAGTACTCAACAAATCACCTAGCCATTGTGAACCAAAGCTATTCCAGTCGTCAGCAGTGACGCTGCTAACAGTGGCGCTGTATTGTCCTTTTGTTGCAGTAAAGCCAACGTTAGCAGTAGGATTTTCACTGCTGTACCAAAGTTCAACGTTGGAACTGGCATCTTTATCTGTTAAAGCCTTAACAGCAGCAGTAGTGTCTGACTTGATGAACTGGCCGTTTGAGCCACCTGTGTAGGTATTGATTTCGTTGGTGTTATTAAAAGAAAAAGTTGTAGCTTGTGCTGGGTTAGAGGCGATCGCACTCACGCCAACAGCCAATGAGGCACCAATTACAAGTGTTTGGAAAGTTCTTTTCATTTACTGTCTCCACCAGTTTTGGGGTAATTTTATATACTGTCTTTGTTTCTAGAATTGGATTAGCCTGACTACAGGCTTTGGCTTTTTAAGAATGCGGCTGGTTAAAAAAATCACCAGCTTTTCAGCCATGTTTAGTAGTTACGCACACCAAACCAGTTTAAGAAACTGGGAGACTTAATTGGGTAAAGCTGTTGTAGATTATGAATAAAAAGATGACTAATATTTTGTTATTGATTTCAGCAATTATACATAATTACTGATTTAACAAATGTCATTAATGTTGCACTGATTGTAAAAGGGGCTTTTTTACTGAGCTTTTTTCCGTTTGTGTTGTATGCCAAACCAGCCTGAGATCGCCATCAAGCCTAATACTGCTGAAGATTCTGGCACTTTGCGTGGGCGAGGAGATGCACTCTTGAGGTTTGTCCAGCTATTGCTATATGGCTGAATGTAAGTTGATAGCGGAGCCGCACTAGTAGTACTAGGCTGTTGAGGAATTAAACTTGGTGTGTAGTAATGATGTGTGCTGTCAATATTCTTCCCATCCTCAGTGGCTTCAGACTGAAAATTCATCTCTTCTACATTTTCTGCTATTGAAGTATTGCTGAATGCCCAAAGAGGTTGCTGTCCTAAAGTACCAATCACTGCAAAAGACAAAGCACAAACGCTAATTTTTACCACACTACTTGCCATGCACCTGTGTTAATTACTTGTAATTTGCTGTCGTCGATAGATTGTAATATCTCGATGACATTTCAGTAATTTCTCTGTAGTTTATCTTAAACAAACCCAGCGTAGGTGGGTATTAATAAAATTCTGGCAAGTTTAACATCAAGAGTTGATAAATCCACTTAGCATCGACGTACTTAAAGAAACTTCGCAATTCTTTCCACAGCAGTTTCTAACAAAGGTGGTTCGTGTACCAAAGCAAAACGGACATATCCTTCGCCAGATTTACCAAAACCAGCGCCAGGAGAAGCGGCTACGCCAGTTTGTTTAACTAACTGGGTACAAAATTCGACAGAATTGTTTTGCCAAGGAGAAGATAACTTAGCCCAAATATACATAGTGGCTTGAGGGCTAGGAACTTGCCAACCAATGCGATGTAAGGCATTCACGAAAGCATCACGTCGTTGACGGAAGGTAGCGACGGTAGTTGTTACTCCGGCTTGCGGCCCAGACAGGGCAGCGATCGCCCCATTTAAAATCCCTCTATACTGATTAAAATCAACTGCGGCTTTGATTTGACGTAAAGCTTTGATTAACTCAGCATTGCCAATAGCGTACCCAATGCGGAAACCGCCCATGTTGTAAGACTTAGAAAGCGTGAAAAATTCAATTGAGACGCTTTTTTCTGGATCAGCTTGCAGAATTGAAGGAACTAAAGACTGAGGAAAACCCTCGCCTATTCCCGCAGTTTCTGCAAATACTAAATCTACATAAGGGAAATCGTGAACTAAAACAATATTGTGTTGTTGACAAAAAGCCACTGCTTCTTGGAAAAATGCCAAAGGTGCGATCGCCGCTGTGGGATTATGGGGATAGCTCAACACCATCATCTTCGACTGCGCCACAACAGGGGCGGGAATATCTGCTAATACTGGTAAAAAACCATTTTCTGCCAGTAGAGGCATAGGATAAATTTGTCCACTGGCTAAATAGACTCCGCCTGCATGGGATGGATAACCAGGGTCGAGCAATAAGGCAAAATCACCAGGATTTAATAATGCCAGAGGTAAGTGAGCCGTACCTTCTTGGGAACCAATTAAAGGTAGCACCTCTGTTTCTGGATCAACCTTGATGCCAAATTTTTGCTCATACCAGTCAGCCGCAGCTTGACGAAATGCTTGCGTGCCGTTAAATAACAAATAACCGTGAGTACTCTGGTCATCGAGAGATTGGGCGATCGCTTCCAGAACGTGCGCCTCTGTAGGTAAATCAGAAGACCCCAGTGACAAATCAATTAACTGTTGTCCGACTGACAAAGCCGCAGCTTTGGCTCTGTCCATCTCAGCAAACACGTTAAATTGTAGAGGTTGTAAACGCTGTGCAAATTGCATATTAGTCAAGGGTCAAGGGTCAATGGTCAATGGTCAATAGTCCATAGTATTGACTATTGACTATTGACTAATTTTGATTTAAATGCGTATCTAGTAGACTCAGTAATTTTTCTTTACCAATAACGCCCTCGGTTGCTTCTAATAATTTTTCCCCTTGAATGAGTCTTAAGGCTGGTACGCCTTCTACCCCGTACTGCTTCACAGAAACTGGATTGGGGTCAATTTCCATTTTGACAACTTTTAGGCGATCGCTAAATTTGTTGGCAGCTAGATTAATCAGTGGTGACATCAACTGACATGGGCCACACCAAGAAGCCCAAAAGTAAACTAATACAGGCTGCTCAGATTTCAACACTTCGGTTTCAAACTCAGCATCAGTGATGGTGATTACACCCTTACTCATGGCAGTCTCCATTAGTTGACATCAATTACTTGGCACAAAAAATACTTTATCCCAAAGTTGTCAATAGTCCAAAGTCTATAGTTTATTGTTCACTACAAGAATTCTCAACCATTGACTTTTGACCACCGACGCAAAATCCCACAACCAACAGGTGTGGGACTGGCTCAAATCAGTATCTAACAAAATTTTACATTTGATCTAGTTGCTTGCGTAAAGATTCTAACTCAGCATCAACTACTTCATTCGATTTGGGAGGGGTTGTTTGGGAAGGAGTAGTTTGCTCTGGTGGTAGTAAGTTCTGATTAGCTGGAGTTGCGGGTGGTAGTAGAGATGCTTTTAAAGCAGCCAATTCATCATCCACATCGCTACCAGCTTCTAGCTTGGCAAATTGACTTTCTAAATCCGAGCCAGCCAACTCTGCGGCTGATTGGGCGCGGGCTTCTTGCATCAGGACTTTTTCTTCCATCCGCTCGAAAGCCGCCATTGCACTGCTGCTATTCATACCGCGCACCATACCTTCAAGTTGCTCTTGGGCTTTGGCGGTAGTAATCCGCGCCTTGAGCATTTCTTTTTTGGTCTTGGCTTCGGAAATTTTACTTTCTAGCTGGATTAAATTGCGCTTCAGTGTTTCAACTTGAGTACTTTGCTGATCTAAACTAGTTTTGAGTGCTGTGCCGGTTTCAGTGAACGTCTTTTTCCGTTCTAGAGCTTGGCGTGCGAGATTTTCATCGCCTTTTTGTAGTGCGAGTTGAGCATTACGCTGCCATTTGTTGATTTCATTTTGGGCATCATTGTACTGTTTTTCAGTGCGTTTTTGGGCGGCGATCGCTTGAGCCACACCCTGACGCAACTGCACCAAGTCTTCCTGCATTTCCAGGATGGCTTGCTCTAGCATTTTTTCTGGGTCTTCAGCTTTATTTACCAAATCATTGATATTTGCACTGACTACTCGCTTAATG
Source organism: Nostoc cycadae WK-1 (assembly GCF_002897135.1). Lineage (NCBI taxonomy): Bacteria > Bacillati > Cyanobacteriota > Cyanophyceae > Nostocales > Nostocaceae > Nostoc > Nostoc cycadae. Next base: position 135,212 of record NZ_DF978427.1, read on the forward strand.
CGATCGAATAATCCCATAATTTCTTTTCCTTTTGCAGTTTCGGTACTTGGATGAACAGTTAAGGTTTTTACTATTTAATAGTTTCTTATTTAAATGTAATCTTTCCGGCTTGGTTCGGTACCTCCTGATACCTCTTAATTGTTAAGATATACCCTGACTATAGCGATTGACTACTTTTTATGGCTCTGAATCTGGAGGCAATTGCTGTTGAGGTGTATTTTCTGATTCATGCAGTGCCTGTTGTTTCATTGTTGCCAATTCTGCATCAATACTTTTAGCAGATTCTAGAGAAGCAAATTGTTTTTGCAAATCATCACCGTCTAGTTGGGCGATAGCTGCTGATTTCGCTTCAATCTGAAAAACCTTCTCTTCCATACGTTCAAACGCATTGAGACTACTAGTAGCCGAAGCTCCACTGAGCATTTCTTGAAGTCGATAGGATGCTTCCGCTGAACGGGCGCGGGCAATATACATATCTTTTTTGGTTTTGGCTTCCGAAATCTTGACTTCGAGCGATCGCATATCTTTCTTCAGTCGCTCGATAATTTCGGTTTGTTGACCGATTTGATGGGAGAGGGAAGTGGCCGTTTCTTGATAGGCGCGACGCTTGGTTAGAGCTTCTCTGGCTAGAGGTTCATTGCCTTTTTCTATGGCAATTTGGGCATTGCGATACCATGTTTCTGCCGTGGATTGGGCGGCTATTGCTTGGCGTTCAGTGCGTTTTTGGGTAGCGATGGCTTGTGCTAACCCCTGTCGCAAGCGCACTAAATTTTCTTGCATTTCGGCGACGGCTTGTTCCAAAATTTTTTCTGGATCTTCTGCACTGCCTATCAGACTATTGAGGTTAGCGCGAATTACCCGCAGGATACGTTTGATTAATTCCATATCGGCTCTCCATTCACTCTCTTGAAAAATTGCTTTTCTTGGGGAGACCCCAAGACCACATTTTTCGCTTGTTGTCAGTCAACAGGCAGAGCATTTTGTCGATGTTTTCCTCATCCTATCGTAGATTTTTATCACTTATGGCTACTGCACCCGTGCTTTAATGCCTTTGGCTTGTAGTTCTTGTAATCTTTTCTGCACTTGCTCTTTAGTTTTTAACGCACCGAGATAAATCAGCTTTTGGTCGCGCGATAAATAAGCATCGGGAACTACTTGCCGTACAGAAGTAACCGTGCGATCGCCTTCATTATCCATAACGATATGATAAAACCCATCTGCTGCTGGTTGGATTTCGGCATTTACCTGTGGGGGAGTCACGGTCGGCTGCGGTACAGGTTGTGCTGTGGCGATAGGCGGTAGATTCAACGGCTGTACTGGCTGCACATCCGGTAAGGGGTTAACCACTGGTGGTGCAACTGGAGTAGAAATTACCACAGGTGGATTTACAGGTGCGATCGCTCTTGGAGGAGTTTTTGGTTGTAAACCAACTATATCGTTGGGGTCTTTCAGCTCAGGAAACTCTTTCGTCGCCAAATTGGGATATTTCGGTATGGGTGTAAGTTCCGTTTGGGCTGGAGACTGGGGCTGGCTGGCTGTTTCCTGGGTCTGAGTTTTATCGGTATTAGCAGCGGAATTACTATTAAATATTTTATCGAAACTCAACTGTGGCAAGCTTTTTGGATTAAACACTATGTAACCCAATGTCAAACTAGCCATCAACAGCAACAACATCGAGCCGATACCTAAAGGTGATAGCAGGGTATCGTTAGAATTACTGGGGGGCTTTGTTTGTTGTTGTTGTTCATCATTTAAACTCCGCAGCAATGCTTCACTCGATTCCAAATAATCGTCTGGCTGAGTTGGAGTTTCCTTTGCCTGCATCAGATTTTCACTGGGAGTAACTTGAGCCGTGGCAGGCACTATACTGCTACTGCTAGTAGAATTTGGTGATGGTAGGGGAATTTGAGTTTGGCTGGAACTGCTAGAAAATTTCTGTTGGGGCTGTTCTGTCGTTTCCGCCTTAGCTGTTGCTACTGGTTTCTCTAGAGATACTTCAGTTACAGATGCAGGCTGTATACTCGTTTTAACTTCAGTTACAGGTAGCTGAATTTTGCCCCCTAGTGCTGTTATTTCTGTTGTGTCCTGGGTTTGAGTGTTAATGTTATTGCCTGTACGGGATTGATAAGCTGTTTTTGATGCTATGCGTGAACGACGGTATCTAGCCAACTCTTGATCTAGTTGCACTTCCAAACTGGCCAGGGCTGCGGCTAGTGGTGGCTTCAACTCAGGTGGTTTAGATGATTGAATACCGGAATCTATTGGCGAGTTTTGACTCATTACCTGTCTGCCTCAAACCTAGACTATGGAATGGAATAGAGCTAATTTGTGCTAATACTAGCGAAAAATTTCGCATCACTATAGACTTTCTGGAACTATCTTGAATTTCAGCACTCAGCACTTTGAAGTAAGAATGTCTTGGAAATCAGTCAATGATATTTTAGGCTTTTTAGAACAACAAGCCAGATGGCAAGAGCAGCCATTTCAAAAAGTGCTTCATTTTTGGGCAGAAGTGGTAGGTGCAGCAGCCGCTAAACATACCCAACCGTTAGTGATTCAGCGTGATGTTTTGCGAGTGGCGACTTCAAGTGCTGCTTGGGCGCAAAATCTGGCTTTTAAACGCCAAATCATCCTGTTAAAGTTAAATGAAAATTTGCCTAACCCGTTGGTTGATATCCGCTTTTCTACAGCTGGGTGGCAGAATCCTTCAGCAAAGCCACAGCAACAACTCACAGATTCGCCGCAAGAACATCCTAGTTATCTGGGAAATGTGAGTGATGTGCAGCGTGATGATTCGCAGGCCTTGGAAAATCCTCAGACTGCCTTTGGACTATGGGCTAAAAAAATGCAAGTGCGATCGCATGGTTTACCTCTTTGTCCCCATTGCCAATCTCCTACGCCTCCAGGGGAACTCCAGCGCTGGCAAGTTTGTGCTGTTTGTGCCTCTAAGCAGTTTTGAGCATAAGTTATTGATTGAGATTGGGTGTAAGGCTTAGAGGATAAGGGTTTACTTGTACCCACACTGTTGATTTTTGCTGTCAATACGTCGGTTTAAGAACAGTCAAACACTTAATATTTTTCAACTAAAATTTAATAAAGTTGATATTTTTACAAAAAAACTCGAAAAGTTTTGGTAAAGTTCATATTTTACCGTCACCCTCTGAGAAATACTTAAGAAATATAGGTTAATTTCTAGCCTTTTAACAAATAGTTAGAAATTAATAACTGAGATTTCAAGTTGATATTTATCCCAAAAACTCAGGATTCGGCTAATTGGTTTAACAAAAATAAGTCTAAAACTAAGGTCTAATATTTCTGCCTGAGATGTTAAAAGACCTTGACAGTCCTCATATAGATTTTTTGGCTTAACTAAAGCCATCTATTTTTTTGTTATTGCCAGGATTTTAAGTAATTTATTTAGGCAAATTGTCTAAAATGCCACTAAATTATTTTCCTGTTGTTCTCTAATTTCTTAGTACTGATCGACACATACAATGTTGAATTTTCAAAATGACTGAGTACTTGATTTAGTAAAAAGGATGTCTCAGCCAATAAAATTTCACAGATGATGTCTCAGTAAGAATTATGTAAATTTCATCCTTGATTGCTAAATTAGATACACAAATCTATCGTTAACTAGCTATATATAAGCTTGTTTGAAACATTAAAGCTAAACATAAGTTAAATCTAAACTTTGAGTTTTAGCCTTGATCCCTAGCTATTTTCAGCCAAAAATTAGTAGGTAAGTACTTTAACAATCATTTAAAAATATAACAAGATTCTAAAAACATCATGAAGTTTATTTTTCTGTTGGGATCGCTAGAACCTAGTGTAAATAATAATTTGCTGCCAATATTACGTATTTATATCTAGGCGCAGAATATAAATATGCAAGACAGCCCTGAACAGCACTAAAGATGAACTCAAATGAAACCGATAAACTTTTTGACATCTGCCTGTAGATATTGTCGTCATTACAAACCAGAAGGTCGCCGTGGCGGAATGTGTCAACAGTTGGGAGCGACGGTGCAAGCCAGTTGGAAAGCTTGCTCTTTAGCGCTTCCACCTTTTGCGCCTTCTTGGGAAACTTTAGAAGATTCTTGGAGTTTGCCAGATGGTACACCAGTATTAAATGGTGGCCATTCTCTAGTTTCTGTTGCCGACAATATAACAGTTGTGCCTATTGAAGAAATAGCTAATTTAATTACTGAAGAGACTGAGGCTAAAACGGTGAGTGCTAATTTAGCCACTATTTCTTGTTAGACTCAGTTTATAGACATTAAAAAAATATTTCTCTTGAAAATTGCTAGTGCTGTAAACGTTGACATCTCAAAAAATCGCACCTAATACCAATTTTGGCTTGTGAATTGAAAACTTTGTCAAAAAGCTTTTCTAGACAACGCTAAACTACCTAAGCTCAAATTGGTATGCTTCAAAGGTGCGATTTTTGCCATATTAAGGTAGCCAAGGGAAGGAACGAAAATTTGGCGATCGCTTTTCTAAAAATGCCTGTTTGCCTTCAGCACCCTCTTCTGTCATGTAATACAGTAAAGTTGCATTCCCCGCGAGTTCTTGCAAACCAGCTTGTCCATCACAATCAGCGTTGAATGCAGCTTTGAGACAGCGAATGGCGATGGGACTTTTTTGTAAAATTTCTTGCGCCCATTGAACACCTTCATTTTCTAATTGTTCTATCGGCACAATACAGTTAATTAAACCCATATCTAGCGCCTCTTTAGCATTATATTGACGGCAGAGAAACCAAATTTCTCGTGCCTTTTTTTGCCCAACACTGCGGGCGAGATAACTAGCACCAAAACCACCATCAAAACTGCCAACTTTGGGGCCAGTTTGTCCAAAAATAGCATTATCAGCAGCAATGGTGAGGTCGCAAATCAAATGTAAAACATGTCCACCACCGATCGCATATCCCGCAACTAAAGCAATCACAACTTTCGGCATCGAACGTATCAAACGCTGCAAATCCAACACATTCAATCGGGGAATCCCAGCATCATCTACATAACCCGCCTCTCCCCGCACACTTTGATCACCACCAGAACAAAAAGCATATTTGCCATCAGTATGGGGGCCAGCACCAGTAAATAGAACTACGCCAATATTTGTATCTTCACGGGCATCACAAAAGGCATCATAGAGTTCAAAGACAGTTTTAGGACGGAAAGCATTACGTTTATGCGGGCGGTTGATGGTGATTTTTGCAATACCATCAGTTTTGTGATAAAGGATATCTTCGTAGGTTTTGACAGATTGCCAGTTGACTTGCATGAGAAAGAATTGCGCTATTGTGCTTGAGAATTTTATCGCGGACTGAGAAGCGATCGCTAAAATTTCCTCTCTCCAGTAAAATCAGGGCTGGTAATTGACTCACAATCCAAATGCGCCGCGACTCTATTTTCTACAAATTATTCCAGCAATTTCCCGGTTTGCTGTTTGAATTAGTAGATCAACCACCATCAGAAGCAGAGAATTATCTATTTGAATCGGTGGAAATTAAAGAAACAGCATTCCGAATTGACGGAGTGTTTCTACCTCCAGCTAATGCAGCATCTCAAGTTGTCTTCTTTGCTGAAGTGCAGTTTCAAAAAGACGAAGACTTGTACCATCGCTTTTTTAGCGAATTGTTTTTGTTTCTCTACCGCCACTCGATTCGTTATGATGACTGGTTTGGAGTGATGATTTTTCCTTCTCGCAATTTGGAACCTTCCAATCCCCAGATTCACCAAGCATTGTTACAAAGCAATCAAGTCCGGCGAGTGTATTTGGATGAATTAGGCGATTTACGACAACAACCTTTAGGATTGGCTTTGATGTTGCTGACGACAACGCCGGAAACCGAAGCAGTGGAAGCAGCGCGGTATCTGCTACAACAAGCACAGCAATAATCGGAACAAGCGATAATAAATTTAGTGACGACGATTATACTCTACAAGTTTTCTACCCTAAGTCGAGAGGAGATTGAAGCAATGTTGGGACTGATTTCAGAAGAACCACGGGCTATTCGAGAAGCACGAGAACAAGAAGCGCGATCGCTCATTCTCCGACAGTTAAACCGACGAGTAGGTACAATTGACGATGAACTTCAGCGCCAGATTCAGGCGTTGTCTTTAGAACAGGTAGAAGCATTGGGTGAAGCCTTGTTGGATTTTGCAGCGATCGCGGATTTAGAAGCTTGGTTACAAACTTAACAAAGAGAATAACTCTCACGCCCAGACGCAGAGAAGAAACAGCATATAAAACTCCGCGCTACTTTGCGTTAAAAATCAAATATAACTATCTACGACAAACTTCCTTAAATTTTCCTGTCGCCATTTAGCATCAACTTTACGATTTGTCTGCAACTCTAAAACTCTTATTCCCTTAATTGGTAACGGGTTTAGTTTTTGCCGTAACTCTTCCCAAGAAGTTATTAATTCATGCTGCACAGCGTATGTAGCACACAACTGAGCAAAATCAATATCCTGGGGAGTGCCAAAAAATTCTTCAAAAGGTGGGTCGAATTTGGCGATGGGTAACATTTCAAAAATTCCCCCGCCATTATTATTAATTAAAACAATTGTGAGATGACCGACAAATTTATTGCGGATTAAAAAACCATTGGTGTCATGTAATAACGCTAAATCTCCTGTCAAAATGACACTACTTTGTTGACGATGAGCAATTCCTAATGCGGTGGATAATGTGCCATCAATCCCATTAGCACCTCGGTTAAAATATGCTCTCACTCCTAAATTATTCGGTTGCCAAAAATACTCCACATCCCGCACAGGCATACTATTGGCAATAAACAGCGGTGTTCCTGGTGGTAATGTTTGAGATAATAACCAGGCGGCTTTTCCTTCAAATAAATCCTTCATTTTCGCCATAGTCTGGTCAACATCTGTTCTGACTTTCGCTTCCGCAATACACCAACTTTGCAGATATTCCGACGGGGAATTGTTCTTATCGCATTCTTTTATCCCCAACTCATCTACACTCATTCGTAAATGTATTGTCTGACCGTGGAGAGGGTCAAGATTTTGGTCGCTAGGGTCAATTACCCAGCGTTGGGGTTGTGTCGCACTTAACCAAGTCCGCAATTCTTTACTGGTGGGCATATCACCCACCTGAATTACCATTTCTGGTGCTAACTGCTTTGCTAATTGCTGATTACGTAAAATCAGGTCATAGGTGGAAATTAAATAAGGGTTGAGGTCAGTATAATTTCTCAGTGGTGAGAGTCCCTCAGCGAGAACAGGCCATTGCAGAGTTTGGGAAAGTGTAGCGATCGCTCTACAATATTCTTGAGGATTTTGAGGTTGAGCCACTCCAGCAATAATTATCCCGCGATCGCAATTTTGCCATGCTTCGGGAATGGGGAATGGGGAGTGGGTAAGGGAAATAGTATTTGTGGCGGCTGTAAAGAATACTTCTGGGTCAAGCTGAAAGTCAGTACCATCGGGAACTGGCGCAAGGGGGTCACGGAAGGGAATGTTTAAATGTACTGAGCCTTTTGTTGGTGTTTGTGTTCTTTCCCAGGCATAAATTACCGTTTGTCGCAAATAAGCCAGCATTTCCATATTTGCAGCAGGTAAAGCTAACTCAGTTTGCCAGTTGGGATAACTACCATATAACTTCACTTGGTCGATGGTTTGACCAGAGTGACAATCTCGCAGTTCTGGTGGTCTATCGGTAGTTAGTACTAGCAGTGGTACACGACTTTCTTTAGCTTCAATCACTGCGGGATAAAAGTTTGCGCCTGCTGTCCCAGAAGTACAAACTAGTGCGACTGGTCGTCCGGTGGCTTTAGCTACTCCCAAGGCAAAAAAAGCAGCGGAGCGTTCATCGAGAATAGATATAGCTTCAATATCTGGTACTTGTTGAGCAAAGGCAACTGTTAGGGGTGTAGAACGAGAACCAGGACAAATTACAGCACAAGTTAAACCTAGACGCTTTAATGTCTCCGTCAAGACAAAAGCCCAAAGTTGATTAACATTCCTATAGGCGACCAGCATCAAATCCCAGATAGCTATCAGACAATATTCAATTGTGACATTCTCCCAGACTGACTTTCAGTGAATTTATAGGTTTTCCCAACGTTGTTTGTTAAATTTTGTATAGCAAATTTATCTCAAACACTATGGACTGTATTTATTTAACGGGAATTCGCTGCTATGGCTACACAGGATATTTACCAGAGGAACAAGTTTTAGGGCAATGGTTTGAGGTGGATGTCAAGTTATGGTTAGATCTTTCCCAAGCTGCCAAAACTGATGCGATCACAGATACTCTCGATTATCGCAGTGTGATTAGCACCATTCAAAACTTAGTCAAAACATCCCAGTTCGCTTTACTCGAAAAGTTAGCAGGCACAATTGCCGACACTATTTTGCACCAGAGCGATCGCGTTACGCAAGTCCAAGTAGTTGTCACCAAACCCGCAGCACCTATTCCTGATTTTGGCGGCAAAATTAGTATTGAATTGACGAGAACTAAATCTAATTTTTAAACGGTGACAGCTGATAAACTAACTTACACAAATGACAAAATTTGCCGAAGAATTGTGGGTTTTTGTTTACGGTACACTCAAACCCGGTGAAGCTAATTATCAAAAATACTGTGCAGGTAAGGTGGTAAATGCTCAAAGGGCAGTAATATTAGGCAAACTGTTTGCTTTGCCTATGGGCTACCCAGCAATAACATCAGGACAGAATCAAGTCCACGGTTATTTGCTTTCTTTCTGTGAACTAAAAATTTTACAAGCTTTAGATCATCTAGAAGATTACCAACCCAATAGACCAATCACACAAAACCTTTACAATCGCCTACAAGTTGAAGTTTACACACCACAAGGCGACGTTCTGGGTTGGGCTTGGGTTTATGTAATGAATTTAGAGCTTGTTAACCAATTAAATGGCACTCTTCTCACCGATGGTTGGTGGAGTGGCTGCGGTTTAACCCTCACTTGAGACTAATTCAAGTCTGGCTCAATTTGTTTTAGTCCAGGCTGTTGGAGTTGAATAGTCTTTTCTGGAGAAGTAACTGCTGCTTTCGGGATTTCAATCACAGGATTATTTAATGCCACCATCAATGGTGCAGCAGGAGTAGGAGATGTTTTTGCCACTGGTGTAGATTCTTCTACTTCTACTTGTGGTTTTTGAGCCAGCTGTGGTGTTCTAAATTCACTTCCAGGTAGCAAACCTGAAACTACGCTAATCACACAAGCAGCAACCGCCGCACCGCCAAATGTCCAGGCTAAACGCGAACGCCGCCGCAACCGAGAGAAGACTTGTTGGGCTGTGACTTCTGGTGATTGTGCGGTATCTGGTACTGGTAGAGTCCGTAAACCTTGCCGCAGTTTTAATAATCTGGCATACAAACACTGAACGGAGGCATCGTTTGCCAACCATTCTTCTACTTGCCTGCGTTCTGTAGCTGTTACCTCGCCATCGAGGTATGCACTTAATAACTCGAAGCGATCGCGCTTCACCATATTCATAGTACCCGTTGATTCATTGGTATGTTGATCAATCCCTTCTGACAAATCTCTAGGAAGTTGCAAATGGGAACGGTCGTTAAACTGAGAATCAGTAGCCATCTTAACATTATTACTAATTCATACACGGGTAAATTAGCCAGCAATTCTCGGAAATTCCTTGAGAAATTTCTGATTTGTTGATCATTGACGGCAGAAGTACGCCGATTGATTCCTGACAATTCTTAATCAATGTTTAAATTCTGGCATTAAACAAAGAAAAGAGACTGTAATTTAGGCATCTAGATAATTTTGCAACTGAGCTTGCAATCTGGATCTTGCTCTGGCTATTCTTGATTTTACCGTTCCCAAGGAAACCCCTGTAATTTCGGCAATTTCTTCATAAGCCATGCCTTCGATTTCTCGTAAGACAATTGTAGTCCGAAACACTTCTGGTAAATCGGCGATCGCTTCTCGCAATTGCTCATAAAATTCTCTAGTGGTCAACTCCTCTTCGGGGCCTGGAGTGTCACCAGCAATTTCCCAATCCATTTCGCCATCATCTAGGGTGCGGGGAGCATCTAGAGACAAGGGACTGACAACCCGCTTGCGTTTACGCAATTCATCGTAAAACAAGTTAGTGGCAATCCGGCTTAACCAGCCCCGAAACTTAGCAGGTTCTTGCAATCGGTTGATATTCCGATACACTCGAATCCACACTTCTTGAGCTAAATCGGCTCTATCAGGCCAATCTGGAGCGAGGTGGTATAAAACTCGATCAACTTGGGTTTGATAGCGGCGCAGGAGTTCTGCAAACGCAGCACGATCTGGACGCAATCCTACTTGACAGCGCAAAATTAGATCGTGATTTGAGAGTTTGTCAACTTGCACCGATGCTTCTGTACATTTCGCATCAACCGTTGACCAGGATACAGCAATCGATTGACTCATAGATCGTATTGGCTTTAAATCATCCCTTACTATTAGACCTATGAACTGACTGGATGTTCCTGAATTAAGTGCCGGATTAATGACTGGAACATCAAAGCAGAGAATAGGGGTGAGATTCCTAGTTACGTCAATAGTCAGCAAATCTGGTTTTTCATGGAAACGGGGCAATTTTTAGTAGGATAGTGGCACATTTCTACTCATAGAAGTTTTACGTATAATTGTGCTGCTGATAGCAACTGACTATTTACGCTTGACAAAATTTACTGTTTATGTAAATCCAATAATTTAAGTGTAGTTATCTAGTCAAAGGCAGATTATAGCTTTTTCCTCACTTACACCCCTATATCTCTACATCCATCTAAACCGTTGATTTTGCGTCCTACTGCGGGGGAAAAATCTAGATCTGCTGACAGACAAATAGTTAAATTTCTGAGCTTCTACTTTGAATACTGAATTGAAGTTAGAGAAGTCGTTAGACTGTTTTAGAGATCGTGGTAACTTCACTAAGGGTAGAGTAGAATCGTGTTTTTGGTGATTGTTGCCAGAAATTTATGAAGCTCGCAAAAATTCATAATTATTAATTATGAGTCAGAATTTATGAATTTCTGCTGGCATCCTGTAAAAAGAATGTTATTTTTCCGGTCTAGTTACCAGAATTGTGTTTTTTTCTGGATATTCCTGATAAATAGCACCAGTATTAGCTGGATTTGGTATCCGAACTTGAAGAAAGAAATTAATGGAAAATGTGATTGTGATTGCAAGCAATAGTTTTTCAAACATGGATTTTCTCCCACCCACACCATTAATGATTGATTCCTGCACTTGGAGAGTTCTAGAAAAAAGCCTGAACGGAAAAAACCTTCGCTCGGTCTTTACAGGAATTAAGGTTTCTCACCAGAAGTCTTATTTGCTGGGACATCCGCTTAGACTTAGTTTGCCCAGAAAGATTGGCAAATTTATAAGGAAACAGATAAGTATTTATAAATTATTGATAATTGAATGATGAGCGCATTCAATTATTCCAAGAGATGGATCTGTCAGGGATAAATAATAGGCGATCGCAATGGTAAGAAATGAATCTGTAACGCGTATAGCAATGTTTCTCTGTTTCGGCACAGCCATCTTATCGTTAGCTGTTCATTGGCGAGTGACCACAACGCAACAACAGTTGGATAATTCAGCCACTAATAGAAAATTTCCTGGGAGTATATATGGGGAAACAGCTTTTGGTGCGTCTACAAATGCTGATGAATCTCTTCCTGGGCAAAATTCGCAGAGGAATTATCAATTTAAATCTTCTGACATTCAGCCTCATCATAAGTCGGGTACAGTAATCAAAAATGTAGCTAGAGACACTGATATACCCAATAACAAACGATTAGTCGGGTTGGAACCAGAACAAACAGAAAATATCAATAATGATGCTCAACCAACATCCTTTTTTACCCAGTTTTCCAATCAACAAAAAACTTCTAATAAACTGGGAATAAAAACACAAGTGGTAGTTGATTTAAGCGATCGCCGCACTTATGTTTATCAAGGAGATTTAGTTATAGCCAGTTACCCAATCGCTATAGGTAAAAAAGGTTGGGAAACGCCTACGGGTTCTTTTGAAGTGATGAATATGCAGCATGACCCGATTTGGCGACACCCCATCACTGGTAAGGTATTTCCGCCAGGAACTGATAGTCCTTTAGGTGAACGTTGGATTGGTTTTTGGACAGATGGACGCAACGAGATTGGCTTTCACGGTACACCAGATATTCACTTGCTAGGGACTGCTATTTCTCACGGTTGCTTGAGGATGCGTAACTCTGATGTGCGTTTGTTATATGACCAAGTTAAAGTAGGCACATTGGTAACAGTGCGTGATTAATCGAGAGTCAAGAGTCCATAGTCAAACGTTCATCTTCAAAACATCCTGACCATTGACTATTGACTATTGACCAAGATTCATTTTTGCTCAAAACTGGGGGCGTAAACTTGGAGTAAGGTACTAACTTGGCGGAGAACTTCATTACCAGTGTTTTTAGCTAAAACTGGTGTTTTGTTATCGTTTGGTTGGTCAAGGTTACGACCGATTGCTTCAGTTACTTGTTGAGAAATCAACTCTTGTAGATCGGCTTTGGCACGTATCCGTTGGTAGTTAGCACCTTCTTCTGTGGTTGCATATAAAGGTGGTAAGCGGTTAAGAGCATAAGCGGCGATATCACCCACATCTAGAGAACTTTCGCTGGTAGCTTCAATTTCGGCGACACGGGCGATCGCTTCAGTCAAGACCAATTCTTCCATAACGTTGATAAATTGTTTGCGAGGTACCGCCACTACCTCACCAGTTAATAAGGCTCCCATTAATCGATCCAGAGCCATATACTCTTCTATTGATAGTTCCGATGCGTTATCACAAATTCGCCCAACTTCTGCTTCCATTGTGGGTGTGAGATAACCATCCTGGAGAGCTTGTTCTACAATTTTCTCAATACTCATAACGCTCATCTTATTTAAGCCACCCAAGTAAGGTAAGGACGGTACAAATCCAATTTATCTTGCCCAATTATCGGTGCATAATCTACAAATTATGCACACGCACTATTTAATTCACATTTTTTATTCAAAAACTTGTGTTCGCCAGGGTACTGGGTCAACAGATTGGCCATTGACATATAAACCCCAGTGCAAATGTGGCCCTGTAGCAGCACCTGTTGAACCGACTGCGCCAATTAATTGACCAGCTTTGACAAAATCGCCTTCCTTAACGTTAATGCGACTTAAGTGCAAAAATATGCTGGTCACTCCTTGACCGTGATCAATGCCAACTACATTGCCATGAACTCGGAAGCCTTGAGATACTGTACCAACTAAAGCAACTCGCCCAGATGCTGGCGCAGTTACAGGTGAACCTGCGGCTCCGGCGTAGTCAACACCCCGATGATAATAATCCTTTGCAAATTTACCATTATAGTAACGACGTACGCCATAGATTGAACTAATCCGGGCTTTACTGGGGGCGATAAATTTACCGTTCCAATATTTTTCTGGTGTTTGCAACGCTTTGAAAGCTGCTACACGCTTGAGTTCGTACTCTGTGGCTCCATCAGCAGATTTGCCTGGTGATAGAGTAATGCGTTGTACAGGGAATTTGCGCGATCGCAATTTGACTGTTAAGTTCTGTACTTGGCCATCTCCCGCGACTTTCAATGTTCTGTTTCCAGCTGCTTCCAGTGGAGTTGTAGGAATTAAAGCGCGATATTTATTGGGGGAAACGGCAAAAGCTGGATAGGTTTTCTCGCCTACTACTACTTTTGGTTGCTGATTATCTTGTTGATTGACATCAATCATGACAGACAGGGTATCTCCCAACTGCGGATTACTAGGAGATAACTGCACTTGCAAAGCAGCTGCTGGTAATGCCAAGGCTAGGGGTAAAGATGCAAATATCCCATAGAAAAGATTTTTAGGATGGCGACTTACTGGCCAATTTTGAGAATTTCTAGCGCGATTCTCGATAGACATAAAAATATAATATGATCCCTTACTTTGGTAAACACACGGACTAGATGATCAGCGCTAGGGCTTCCTAAGCACCATAGAGATTTTTGAACCCCATAATATTATGTCAATAAAGATTCTAAAAGAATAAGCTATAAGCATCTTGGATGCGATCGCCAATGATCATCACTCATTTAAATTAAATAATATATCTGGTTAAGCAAACATTAGGCTGTCTGAAAGGTTTGAGAGATTTTTTGCTCAAACCCTCGCTGATTCCGATACATTATAGTGTCCTAACATTGAAAGTCTAACTAAAAGTTGTATCAAAAATTATCAAAGTTGTTGTAGCCCATCAGCTGAACCAGATAAGCCACAAAGGTAGCGCCAGAAATAATCCGATAAACGTCAAGGCAATACTACTGGCTAATAAGTTTCGATCCAAGTCATACACTTCTGCCAAAATTAGTACAGAAAGCCCTGTGGGTGTTCCAGACATTAACACCAGCACTAGCCGTTCTTCACCAGTAACACCTAAAAAGGTCGCGCCTAATCCTACTAATACAGGTACAACAAATACTTTTAGAACACTGGCAATTGAAGCAATTTTCAAACTTTTCCAGCCCGTGATTGTACCGAGTCGCAGACCAACAAGTAACAAAGCTAAGGCAATAACTACCCAAACAGCTTGTTCTAATCCTGTCTCAACTACTGCTGGTAATTCAATAAATTGAGTACTCAAGCCGAGAAAAAATGTCCACAAGCTGGGAACTGTGACTAAATCCCGTAACTGAGTCCACCAGTTGTTGTTGATTTTGCTCTTGCCAAAATAGCTGGCAATTAATACAGCAACTCCATAAGTACCGATAACATTGTTGGTAACACTGAATAATACTGCCCAGTCATTGTTTCTTGGACTAGTTAGTACTTGAGTAAGTGTGAGTCCGACGAAACCTGTATTACCTAGAATGGCAGCTAGAATAAAACTGCCCAAACTGGCTTGCATCAAAGACATATCTACTGCCAAGTCCGAGTTTGGCAAATCTGGCTGTTGTTTTCGATTTCTGAACCATTGTAAAGCTTGCCAAATCAACAACGCTAAAACCAGACTCAGCAATAATACTCCAACTGCCACTCCGGGTATGACGAGACCATGAGATAAATCAGTGTGACGCGCCAAAACTAAAATTTGTAATGGCACTCCCACCCAATACAACCCATTACCAAGCCACTTAAGGAAACTATCTGGAATTAGCCGAGAGCCTAGTAATCCTATCCCAACCCAAATGAGAAAAGGAGTATAGGCATGAATCAGACTGTCAATCATGGTAGAGTGGCACCTTGGTTGAGGTGTCAAAAAGAATGCTGTTGTTAGTATGCCAGCACAGCGCTCTTTATGAGAAAAGAACTCAGGAGTCAGAAGGAAATTAGGGCAACATCTTTTCCCATACCGACAACTCCTAGATACCTAGAGAATTCTGAATTCTGTATGCTGACTCTTGATTTAATTTGAATATGCCTCCATAGGCAAACAAGAACAAACAAAATTCCTGTCACCAAAAGCTGCGTCAATACGACCAACACTAGGCCAGAATTTAGATTCCCGTGTCCAAGGTGCGGGGTAAGCGGCTTGTTCGCGGGAATAGGGATGAGTCCAGTCCCCAACGATGAGACTTTCGGTTGTATGAGGTGCGTTCTTCAAAAGATTATCCTCAACATCCATTTTGCCTGATTCGATGTCGGCGATTTCTTGGCGAATAGCAATGAGGGCATCACAAAAACGGTCTAATTCTGCTTGAGATTCGCTTTCTGTGGGTTCCACCATGATAGTACCTGCCACAGGCCAAGAGACAGTCGGGGCATGAAAACCATAGTCCATTAACCGTTTAGCAACATCATCGATATCGATGTTGGCGGATTTTTTGAGCGATCGCAAATCTAAAATACATTCATGGGCAACCAGGCCATTTTTGCCTTTGTATAACACTGGGTAGTAGCTTTCAAGCCTCTTGGCAATATAGTTAGCATTCAGAATTGCCACTTTCGTAGCTTCGGTTAAACCAGCCGCCCCCATCATAGCGATATACATCCAAGAAATTACCAAAATGCTGGCACTACCCCAAGGTGCGGCGGCGACTGCGCCTGTTGAGTGCTGAGTGGATTTATTGAGAGGAACTACGGCGTGTCCAGGTAAAAAAGGTAGGAGATGGGAGGCGACACCAATTGGCCCCATACCTGGGCCACCGCCACCGTGAGGAATACAGAAGGTTTTGTGCAAATTCAAGTGACAAACATCTGCACCAATATCGCCAGGACGACACAACCCGACCTGGGCGTTCATGTTCGCCCCATCCATATATACTTGTCCACCGTGGCGATGCACAACCGCACAAATTTCTTGAATACCTTCCTCAAACACACCATGAGTTGAGGGATATGTCACCATCAACGCAGCGAGTTCATGACTGTGCTTTTCTGCTTTGGCTTTGAGGTCATCTACATCAATATTGCCATCAGAGTCACAGGCAACGGCTACCACCTTCATACCACACATGACTGCACTAGCGGGGTTTGTTCCATGTGCTGAGGTGGGAATTAAACAGACGTTGCGGTGGGCTTCGCCGCGACTGGCATGATATTCATGAATTACTAAAAGTCCAGCATATTCACCTTGAGAACCAGCATTTGGTTGCAGGGAAATACCGGCAAACCCAGTAATTTCTGCTAACCACGCCTCAAGTTGCTGAAAGAGAATTTGATAACCCCGTGTTTGTGATGGCGGTGCAAAGGGATGTATCTTGCCAAATTCTTCCCAACTCACCGGAATCATTTCGGCGGTTGCATTCAGCTTCATTGTGCAGGAACCTAGAGGAATCATCGATGTAGTTAGCGATAAATCCTTAGTTTCTAGTTTGTGCAGATAACGCAACAAATCTGTTTCGGAGTGGTAGCGATTAAATACTGGATGGGTGAGGTAGCTGCTTTGACGAAGTTGAAGAATATCCGAAGTTGAGTTAGTTACTGCTTCTATAGAGAAGGGTAATTCATCTTTACCTGCAAAAATCTGCCACAGGTCGATTAAATCTTCTGGTGTAGTTGTTTCATCTAAAGAGATACCAATAGCTGTCTCATCAAAAATCCGTAAGTTAATATTTCTAGCTTGGCAACCTTCCAGAATAGCTTCGAGGCTTTGTTTTCCTAACTCTATCCGCAGCGTATCAAAGATATCTTTTGAACTAATTTTGTAACCTAGAAGCTTTAATCCTGCTGCTAAGGTTAAAGTTAGCTTGTGGATATTCTCAGCAATATTCTTCAATCCCTCTGGCCCGTGATACACGGCGTACATACCCGCCATTACAGCTAGTAATACCTGGGCGGTACAAATATTACTAGTGGCTTTTTCTCGACGAATGTGCTGTTCGCGGGTTTGTAGCGCTAAACGTAATGCTGGCTTACCGTTGACATCTTTGGATAACCCAACAATGCGCCCTGGAACTTGGCGTTTATACTCTTCTTTAGTAGCAAAGTACGCCGCATGAGGCCCCCCAAACCCCAAGGGAATACCAAAGCGTTGTGTACTACCCACGGCAATATCAGCGCCAAATTCACCTGGTGGTGTGAGTAAAGTTAAGCTGAGAGGATCAGCGGCGACGGTAACTAATGCGCCTACTTCATGGGCTTTGTCGATAAAGGCGCGATAGTCGTAAATCGTGCCATCGGTGGCAGGATATTGTAATACTGCACCAAAAATCGGTTGTGCAAAATCAAAGGTTTGATGGTCGCCGACTATGATGTTAATTCCCAGAGGTTTCGCCCGTGTTTGTAGCACATCAATGGTTTGGGGATGACAGTCACGGGAAACAAAGTAGCTATGGGCTTTATTTTTGCTGACACCATAACTCATACTCATTGCTTCGGCGGCGGCGGTGGCTTCATCTAATAAGGAAGCGTTGGCAATTTCCAAACCTGTTAAGTCAATAATCATAGTTTGAAAATTCAGCAATGCTTCCAGCCGTCCTTGGGCAATTTCTGGCTGATAGGGAGTGTAAGCAGTATACCAACCGGGATTTTCTAAGATATTACGACCAATTACAGGCGGTGTAATGCAGCCGTAATATCCCATACCAATATATGAACGACACACTTGATTTTTAGCAGCAATATTTTTTAATTTTGCTAAGGCTGCGTACTCACTTTGTGCGTCGGGTAATTGTAGCGTTTGCTGCGATCGGATGGCTTGTGGTAATGTGCGATCGATTAGATCGTCTAGGCTGGCAAAACCCAAAAATTTCAGCATTTGCTGAATTTCATCGGTGTTAGGGCCTATGTGTCGCTGAACAAAACTAGAGGACGGTGAATTTGCTGGGATGGTAGACTTGGTTTGAGGTGCATGAGATACCACAAATCGAACTCCGGACGCTACTATTTAATATTTTGCAATAAAAAATTCTTTTAACAAGTTGGCATTTAAGGAAAAGTACGAAGTATGAATTTCATACTTCACACTTCACACTTATTACATACCTTCTACCAGGGCGCTGTAATTATCAGCAGTCAAAGTATCTTCAAGTTCACTGGGGTCATTAACGCGCACTTTCAAAAACCACCCCTCACCATAGGGGTCATCTGATAGGACTTCAGGATCATCCATTACAATATCATTACGTTCTACGACTGTACCGCTGACTGGTGAATATAGTGTTTCAACAGCTTTCACTGATTCAACTGTGCCAAATTCTTCACCTTTCTCAACAGTAGTGCCAATTTCTGGCAATTCTACAAAGACAACACTACCTAATTGGTTTACGGCATATTCAGTAATACCGATAGTAGCAGTTTCACCATCTAGGCGTACGTATTCATGACTATCTAGGTATTTCAAATCAACAGGATATTTAGACATATCACTTACTCTCCAATATCAAAAAAATCATTGCCCAACAGTAATGCAGGTCATCTTTGATTATGAGCTTTACTGTCGATTGAGTAGTTCACAACACATTATTCCTTAAAAACTGCAAAGCATGAAGCAGAAAGTATGAAGTGTGAAGTATGAAGTGTGAAGTTTAAAATTCATACTTCATTTTTTAGTTTTTGAGCGATAAAAGGGGCGTTTGACTACAACTGCTGGGTAAGTTTTCCCGCGAATTTCTACTTCTATCTGCTGGCCGACACTTGCTAGTTTAGTAGGAACGTAAGCTAAAGCAATGGGATAACCAAGTGTTAGAGAGATAGTACCACTAGTAATTTCGCCGATGACTTGACCTGCTGATAAAACTTGATAGCCGTGACGGGCGATGTTACGTCCTTGCATTTGTAAACCGACGAGTCGGCGTTGCACTCCATTGGCTTTTTGCTGTTCTAACACCGACCGACCAATAAAGTCACCTTTACTATCGAGGTGAATTAACCACCCTAAACCTGCTTCTAGGGGTGTGGTGTTATCGTCGATGTCTTGGCCGTAAAGTGCCATTGCGGCTTCGAGGCGCAGGGTATCTCTTGCACCTAGTCCACAGGGAACGACACCAGCAGCGTAGAGACTACGCCATAATTCTATGCCTACTTCTGGGTCTACCATGATTTCAAAACCATCTTCCCCGGTGTAACCTGTACGGGCGATAAAGGCTGGTTTACCAAGGATGGTTGTTTGTAAATGACCAAATGCTTTGACTGGTTGTAAGTCTTCTGCAACAAATGGCTGGAGAAATTTAACAGCTTGTGGCCCTTGCAGGGCAATTAAAACTTTTTCGGGTGAGAGGTCTTGAAATTGAATTTCATCTAAATTGAGGTTTTGTAATAGCCAGGTTTTATCTTTGGTTGTGGTCGCTGCATTGACAACGATCGCCACTTTCTCTTCACCTTGATAATAAACAATAATATCGTCAATAATTCCGCCTTGGGGATTGAGCAATACTGTATATTGGGCTTGACCAGGTTGTAAGCGACTCAAGTCTGAAGGTACTAAACCCTGGAGTTGGTCAATGACTTTTTTCCCTTCCAGGGTAAATTTGCCCATGTGGGAAATATCAAACATCCCAGCAGCATTTCTCACTGCTTCATGCTCGCTGGTGATACCGCTGTATTGTACAGGCATTTCCCAACCACCAAAGCTGGTCAGGCGGGCTTTGAGTTCTACACCCAGTTGATATAAAGGAGTTCGCGCCAAGGATGCGGCGATGTTTTCTTGATTAGCCACAGGTAGTTATGCTCTTCAACATCTATATATCCTAAGTCAAGGCAGAAATTTTATACTTCAGACTTCACCCTTCAGACTTCAACCTAGTAATGTTATTTATAGAAGTGTTGAGATTTGTTAAGAATACATTATGAAATATTTCCGCATACTAGCTAGTTTTGTTTTGGCTATGGTTCTATTTTTATTTCCCTTGTCGGCGGAGGCTGCTAGTTCTTCGAGTATTACCCGTTCTGCGGGGGATGAAGTTAAGGGAAAAGATTTTTCTGGTCAAAGTTTAATTGGGAGTGAGTTTACCAACATTGATTTAGAGAATGCTAATTTTAGCAATGCTGACTTACGTGGCGGCGTGTTTAACGGTACTGTTCTGGAAGGGGTGAATCTGCACGGTGTAGATTTTAGCAATGGCATAGCTTATCTAGCCAGGTTCAAAAACGCTGATTTAAGTGATGCAGTTTTGACAGATGCAATGATGCTGCGATCGACTTTTGATAATGTAGAGGTTACAGGTGCAGATTTCACTAATGCAGTGTTAGATAAAACGGAAATTAAAAAACTCTGTGCTAAAGCTAGTGGTGTCAATTCTAAAACTAGTGCAGATACACGCGAGTCTTTAGGTTGTAAGTAAAGTTATAAAAATAACCCTCCCAAATCTCAGGAGGGTTACTAAATACAAATTCCACAACGCAGAGAAGTCTAATTATGTATCAAATTTTGGATGTTTGAAATTACTCTGGATTTGTAGCTTTGTCATCTGTTATCTGAAGATTTCTTTCTATTTGAAATCTTTGTTCGGCGTTACGGAGAAAATAGCCATCAACCATCGCCGAACCTAATAATTTACCTAATTCTTCACGGTTAGTAGTAATAACAGTATTAAATCTGTCATGAGGTAAATTGCCCAACATAGCCACAATAGCCTGTTGAATTAATTGTAATACTTCTGCCGAGTCTGGTTTAGATAGTTGGACAACGGTATCTCGATTTAGAGATTGAACATATTGCCAAAACTGATTTTTATTAGCATCTGCTGGCATAAAATTATCTGGCTGATGATGGGAAATATTACTCATAGGATTATTTTCTGTTGCGCTTCACTATATTGAATTTATCAATTATTCTAAATCTAGAAATTCAGATTAACCGAACATCAGAATTATGGTTTTTTCTACATAGAGTAAGCCAGTCATTCACAAGAGTATTTTTGTACATAATGTATCAAAACTAACTAAAGCAAAATTATATTTTATATAAATTTTTGACGAATTATAGGCAAGTAGATAATTAATTTGATAACATCATAAAACCGTTATTAGATGGCACAGGATATACCCTGTAAAATTATCTTGGCATCTACAGTTTGTTATTAGCTGGCAACTTGCATATTAATTTACGGCTGCTGACTTCAGCCGTTTTGCTATAGCCTAATTGATTGTGTTTGAATTTTTTTCTTCAGAAAAGCATCTATCTCTATTGACCGCTACAAGTATTCAATTTGGAGACAGAAATGAAAAAGTTAGTTCCGTTTATCATCAGTAGCATTCTGTTAGTTGGTGCTTTTGGTTGTCAAGAAACTCCTAAAGATGCTGCTAAAACCCCTAACACTAATAATGAATCTTCCCCAGCATCAGTAAAACCTGCTTCACAGACTACTCAAACTACAGATAAAGCACCTAAAACTACAACTGAAAAAACAGCAGAAACAAAAAATACTCCTGTAACTACAAAATCTGAGAGTGAATTAAAAAAGGAAGTTACCAAAAAGCTGAAAGCAGACTTACCAAACAATCAATTAGAGGTGGAAGCTAAAGCAGGCGACATTGTAATTAAAGGTACTGCTGCTTCTAGTACAGAATTACAGAAAGCAGAAAAATTAGTTAAAGAAGTCCAAGGTGTGAAGAGTGTAAAAGTAGAAGCAAAAGTGCTAGTGCCAAACAAAATTTAAATCTAGCTAAAAATCAGTTTAACAGGACTGCAATCTCTGTAAGTCCTGTTTTTTATTGCTGATATTTGCTATTGATTATTTGATAAATTTCTAAAGGTAAAGAATCATTAATGAATTCAATTAATTTGCATTTAACAGGGATTTACTGTATTTTGTCTATCACAACAGATTGTTGCTAACTTAAAGGTTAAATGTGAGGGTGCTGTGAATAAAAGTTTTGATTTAAAGTGCTTATCTGGATTCATAAATATAACTAAATACACTAAAATAGCTATCCCTGTGATTAGTCTCGCGTTGGCGGCAATTATGCCTAATGTTGCTACAGCCGAGACTGTGATGCAAAAAGTTACGCGTACAGGGGTACTGACTGCGGGTACCAGTAAAGATGCACTGCCTTTTGCTTACACAGATAACCAAGGTAAGTTGACTGGTTATTCTGTAGATATGTTGAATTTGATTAAACAACAATTAGAAAAACAATTAGGCAAAAAAATTCAATTAAAACTAGTTGGCGTGACTCCTGCACAGCGAATTCCCAAAATAGTTAAGGGCGAAGTTGATATTGTTTGTGATGCTAGTAGTTTTACTTGGGAACGAGATAAACAAGTTGATTTTTCGGTGAGTTATGGTGTGACTGGGACGCAATTATTAGTGAAATCAGGAAGTAATCTTGGTTCGGCTGAGTCGTTGGTTGGTAAACGAATTGGTGTTTTGGCGCAAACTACAAATGAATTAGCAATTAGACAGGCGCAACCCCAAGCTAAATTGGTGTATTTGAAAAGCCGTGCAGAAGGATATGCGGCTTTGGAACAAGGCAAAATAGATGCTTTTGCATCCGATAGTATTTTGTTGGAGGGATGGTTGCAAAAGGCCAAAAATCCTGATAATTTTGCGATCGCACCTGATAGACCTTTTTCACGAGAAGGTATCGCCTGTATGGTTCCAGAGGATAATTCTAAGTTTCTGGACGCTGTAAATTACTCGCTAGTCAAGTTTATGCAAGGCTTTGTCAACGGCGAGAGTCAATATGTCGCTATTTTTGACCGTTGGTTTGGGCCGCAAGGCGCAGTTTTTCTCAATCGAGATTTACGTGATTTAACTGTAGAAACAATGCAATTAGTGATTGAATTTCGTGAGGAGATTCCGAAAAGAGAACTTTAATTATGGGTATTAGGGGTGTAGGGAAAAAATATATTACTCAGCACTCAGCACTATTCAATATAGGCTGAAACTTGGGATTTATTCAATTCATGTACTAAACGATGTGCTTGGTGCAGATAGAGGGGATGTTGCAGAGTGGCGGGTATTTGATTCATTAAAGTTCTCGCCAGCTGCATATCACAACCAGTGACGCGTGAAATTACTGTTGCGCCTTCAAAGGCGGCTTCTGGGGAAATGGTTTTTTCGACTCGCACCCAGCATTTACCTGTTTTGATGGTTCCGCGTTCGACTGCTTGTAGTCCTTCAATGGTGGCTAAAACTATTAAGCGATCGCCTACAATTAATCTCATATCATCAGAGGGCATAAACTTGGGTGTATACTGGTTCGCTCTCAGATGAAAAATTGGTACTAGTCCGTAACCATAAGCAATATCAGCAATTAATTTGCCATTGAGGGTGTCATCAGCTTCAATTTGATATTCGGTAACAAGAGTTGTTTGGTTATCTAAACGAAATAAATTTAAAATATTTTCGCCAAATGCTGCACCTACAAAAGCCTCGGCGGCTAATTCATATACTCCCAAAACTCTGGCATAAGGTAGCAGGTTTGCTACATTTTCACTAAAACGTGGGTCAAAGGTACGAATGACTAAGTTGGCTTTTGGGTTGACGGTGCGTGCTTTTAAGGCAATTTCCAAATTTGTCACCTCATCATCGGTGACGACAATGACACTTTTGGCAGTTTGAATATGGACTTTAGTTAAAGCACTGTTGATGTTTCCCAAAACTAAAGGCATTTGGGGTAACATTCCCGGTTCGAGGTCTTTGGTATTTACGCCTACCAAGGGTTGTTTGAGTTCTTGCAACAACTCGGCGACTCTTCGACCAACTCTCCCCATCCCAACTATGACTACATGGTCTGTTTTGGGGATGCGGGGACGACGTTTAGAAAACTGAAATCTTGCAGATAAGACACGTTCGGTCATTAAAGCATAGAGAATGCCGACAAATAGTGTACCAGTAACGCTCATGGTAATACTGAATAAATGCAGCCACCATGTAATTACAAAAGGTATTGTTTGCTGACCAAATAAATCACCATAGCCGCCGAGACTCAATACCAAAGCCACATTCAGCGCATCTTGCCAAGATATTTCGGGATACTGCGATTTGTAAAGCAGTGTTCCTAACAAGAACAAAATCACCAAAAATAATGCGCCAATAAAAGCAACTCGACGAGTTTGAGTACTTTCTTCCCAAAACTGGGTCAATTTGTGGTGCAAATTTTGCCATTTTATCTCAGTGACAATCTCATTCCAGGATTGTCCAAAGGTGTTCATCTGTTTTGGGGAATGAGTAGTGAAATTTTCAGTTGCTTCTACATAGAAAATAGAGTCTCCGGGAAGGAGTTTAGCATCTGGTTTCCATTGATAGAAACCTTTGGCTAGAGGTTTTCCGGCTCTGGCGTGGACAAGTACACGGCGATGGCTGGTATTAACTTCGGAAAGACAACAATGACTCCAACGATGGGAACCATTGATGTGTACTCCGAAAACTTGCAGTAAACGATTATCTAAATTAAAAAATCCTCTGGTTTCACAGCCTAATGCTGCTAAAGCAAAACTATTAGCTGGTAACTGAGTCGCTTCAAAGGCGATAAAATTACCCAAACTTTGTTGTAGTAACTCATTGAGATTATCTTGGGCGGAACGGATAACTAAACGAATTTGAGGATTAAGCGATCGCGCGGCAAATGCTGCGGCTATATTCACGCACTCATCACTTGTTACAATCAAAATGGCCCGACATTGTTTAATTCCTGCTTGTTCTAATATTTTTGGTTGGCGACAATCACCAGTGACTAATTTATCTATACAATCTGGTAATTCAGGAATTTCCCAAGTTTGAGTGTTTATCTCTTCAATTGCATTGACTTTAACACCAAACTCTTTCAGCACAGATACGCAATATTGCCCTAAACTGCCCAGTCCACAAACTAAGAAAAAGTTCGGATCTATTGTTGTATGCTGTCCCATTATCCCAAACCAAATAGTTGATAAATTACAGGTAATAATTTATTCAATTTGTTATCAGTTTGATAGTTGAAAAGTATTAGATATTTTGTTTGATCCCCCCTAGCCCCCTTAAAAATGGGGGAATAATTCTTAAAGTCCACGCCACTTGCTTCAAGTCGGGAAACCCGCCCAACGCAGTGGCTCCCCTTTTTAAGGGGGATTTAGGGGGATCTACAAATCTTGTATCTAACACCAACAACTTTTCAGACATTATTTTAATAATTATCCCAACCCGAATAGTTTAGAAATTACAGGTAATAAATTATTTGCTGCTTCTACCAATGTGGCGACGGCGGGTAAGCCAGAAAATAAACCTTTTAACATGGTGATGGCTGTCTTAGCAGTTTTTTGCTTAGTGGATTCTTGGGGATTTTGACCTGCTTCAGCTAAAGTTTTGACTTGTTCTAAAGCATCGGCTTTGTCTTCATCAGATAATTCTGAGGATTGGGAAATTGCCGCTTGTAATTGTGTGAGTAATTCTTTAATTCCTGGTTGCTCACTATTGGGGGAATCAGGTAATTCATTAATAGCAATATTTACATTGCCGCTAATTGTTCCTAAGTTGGCAACAGAACCACCTCCCGCAATGCCACTAACATTACTGCTACCTTGAATACTAATGCCGCTAATATCAGACACTTTATTATCTCCTTCTATATAATATTTGGGCTGCTTGAGAGCAGTTGTCAGCATAGTTTCTAAACTACGAATGCGATCGTCTTTTTCTATAAGTAATGATTGTTGACTTTGAGACAAAGCTTTGAGTTGATTATAATCTGCAAAATATTCGGCACTCAGTTGCGATTTATTAACGTCTACCGCAGTTTTGGCGCGGAGTAATAATTTATTATCGCCGCGTTTCTCCATTGCGACGATTTCTAACTCAGCTTCGGGGTGTTTTTCTGCTAATTTTTTAAACGCAATAGCAATGGCGCGGGGGTCAACGCCTTGATTGTGATAAAGGTCGAGGGTGTCAAAAATTGGTTGAATAAATTCGGCAAAGTCACCGTCTTGAAAGACTTCTTGGTGATTATCTGGTTTGCGGAGGGGGTCGGGATTTTCTTTTGTGGGTAAGCGCATGAAGATATATTCACACCTCACTCCATACAGTTTAGTTTCTCTGGTAATACCCCAATCTTCAATGAATGCACCTGTGAGAATTGCGCCTGTTAAATCAGTTGCGTCGAGTTGGGTTTGTTTGAGTTTGGCTCTGGATAAATCAGCATCTTGTAAATTAGCTTCACTGAGGTCAGCACCAATAAAGCTGGCATCTGCTAGGTTAGCTGATTGTAAGTTTATACCCCGCAAGTTTTGGCGATCGAAGTTTTTGTCTTGTCCTTGTCCGGTAACTAGGAGTTGGCGGACTTGTGGGTTTTGCAGATAAGTTTTACCAGGACGAACACGGTCAAGCATTTTGGCTTGATGATAACAAGTAAGGGTGAGAATGGCGTTGCGGAAATCTGTGCTTTTGAGCGTGGCTTGGGAGAAGTCAGCATTGGTTAAGTTAGTGTGTCGAAAGCTTGTACCACCTGTAGCGGCGAATGCAATAGCAATATTACGAATAAGGGAATATTTTTCGTTTCCTTTCATCGCTTGGCAAGCGATATAAAGGCTCAGTAGCGTTCCGGTGAAGGCGATGGCGAAGGCGATAGCGAAGGCGACGGCTCCTGCTCCTGCTTTGGCGAAGGCGATGGCGATGGCTCCAGCGATTGCTCCTGCTCCGGTGATGGCGAAGGTGATGGCGAAGGTGATGGCTCCAGCGATGGCGAAGGCGAAGGCGATGGCGATGGCTCCTGCTCCTGCTCCGGCGATG
>NZ_DF978427.1:163303-249953 GCF_002897135.1 Nostoc cycadae WK-1
ATGGCTCCTGCTCCTGCTCCGGCGATGGCAAAGGCTAAGGGAAGGGCGAAGGCGATAGCGAAGGCGAAGGTGATGGCGAAGGTTTCTGAACCATCTGTTAATCCTTTACGAATTGTGATGAAGTAGAAGGCAATCAAGACGATTAAACTAACCCAACCTTGAATCTTGTTTTCTATACCAGAACCGCTAAACATCAGCGACATCATGACACCATTAAAAGCCCAGAAAAATCCTGATAGTGCTGACAATAATAATGAGATAAGAACTAAACCAATTACCCAACGGCATTGCAGTCCAGCTTTGGCGTGACTGAAGTTTGCCCCTGTCAAGTTAGCACCGCTAAAATTTGCGCCTCGAATATCGGCATAGCTAAAGTTTGCACCTGCAAGGTTTTGTCCTTTGAAGTTGCGTCCTCGGAGATTTTGACCGGAGAAGTCTAAAGCCATTATGTAGTTTTACGCACTTAGGCAAATTTTACTACACGCTTAAGCCTATAAACTTAAGAGTGCTGAGTGTACACAAATCTTGGTTGAGCGTATCTGTCCCGCTTGGAAATAAATTCCGAGTCTCATAGCCGAGAGTCATTGCGATCGCGTCGTTCCAATGCGTTGCACTCGTAATGACATATCATAAGTAATCTGCCGGATATGATATGGCGCGATCGCACTTATCTTAAAATAAGGACTGGAAATTAAAGAAACATCTTTCTCATTTCCAATCCTCAAGTAACTATCGCCAATCTTCCCAGTTTTGATTAAATATTGAAGTGTCAGGGAAGGCGGTAGGATTGCCATTTTGCTCTAACAAGCGTTTCAATGCTTGCAGTTGTGGTTCTGGTTTTGGTAAGTCATCCACTATTTGGTAGGGTGCAATATTATTTTTTAAGGCGAAAGCTACTACAGTTCCCGCCGCTGCACCAGAAGACCATTCAAAGGAATGTACCCGATAAGCTGCTGAAGCAATATGACTAGTAGCGATACTTTTACCACCAACGATTAAATTATCAATTTTTTGGGGAATCATTGCCCGTAGCGCAATTTGGAATGGATAAGCTTGTCCCGCGCCGCGTCTTTCACCGGGACGTTCTTTGTTACCTGGGGTTTCTGGTGGACTTTGCACCATACAGGGATGAAAGTCTATGGCGTAATGACCAATACCTACTGCATCTGGGTAAATTGTCGAACGGCTGCGGCGTAATGCTTTATCTGGTGAGACTTGCCCAGTAATTACTGATGCGGCTTCTAAACCTGCCAGTGTCGCTTTTAACTGACGATAAGTATCCGCAGTTAAAGTTTTGCGGTAGTACTCATCGTTGTAGTTGCGGCGAGAAATATCAACTTCCCAAATAGTAAAGCCTTGGGGCTGTCCCCAACTAGGGCGACCAATTATCCGCCTAGCTTCTCGCATATAGGGATATTTTGATAAGCCGTGTACCGTTCCCATTGGTGAATTTAAGCCTGTCAGCAATCGATTTCGCGTTTGCGGTTCTTTTACACCCTTACCTAATTGAGAATCTGTAGTTCCGGCGACTAGCCAGTAATAATATGCCAGGGCGTTTTCTTCACCTTTGCGGAGGGTTTCTGTCCTGAGTCCACCCATCCAACCGCCTGGTTTTAACTGTCCAGCCGCTTGCAATTGTTGGCGAGTATAAACTAAGTTATCTTTAGCAGTACCTGGACGGTAGTCGTTCCCCCAAGTCCAGTTTTGCATAGAGATATCTCCTGGCTTGGGTGCAGTAAATTTCACGCCGTTAAATTGTGTGGGTTGTCCGGGTGTGGGGTTCCAGATGCGGCGGTAGGTAAAAACTAAACCAAAGTTAGCTAATCTTTTTAATTCATAGCTGAAATATGGTGAATACTGTAAATAAAATGGGGGCATTGTTTGGGGTTGTGGTTCCCTGGTAGCCTCCATTGCAAAGGTATAGGTAAAACCTTGAGTACAGTAAGGATCATTACTAGCGCTGGAAGCAGAGGGTTCGAGGAAAGAACGCCCATCAATACCCAAACGATAGGGAACATCTGCTAGGGCAATAATTTCGCCAGTTTCGCTTGCGTCAACAACATACCACTGAGGAGAATTGCTGGTGGTGGATTTTTTACCAACCTTGGGAACAAAGCGGATAATACTTTTGCTTAACCGTGATGAGTTTTGGTAGGTATAAGCATCTTTAATTGTTTGCGCTAGGGTAAACGTGTTGAGGGGTGGTGCGCCTTTAGCTGCTTGATGTTGAATAGCGATCGCACCATCAATGATTTTCCCACTAGAATTAATATTTACTTCCTTAATTACAGTATTAGGAAACCATTCCAATTTCCCTTTGCCCTTTTTTTCTGCATCCTTGAGCATCTGTATCAGAATTGTGTGGGCATCGCGGGGTAAAAAACAAGAGTCACTTACCCAACACTCACCAGGGTTAAGTTTGCCGTAATAGCGTTGAATCCGGTTGCGTAATTCAGTATACCCACGAGAATAGAATTGGCGATCGCGTTGGGTTGGTCGTTCATCTAACGCAGATGTCCCCTGAGAAGAAATTTGTCCCCCCAACCAATCAGTAATTTCTGTTAAACACACTGTTCGGCCTGCTAGTAATCCCTCGTAAGCTGTGGCTACCCCAGAAAGTCCACCACCGACTACTAACATCTCGCAATTTACTGTTTTATCTGGGGTTCTCGGCGGTGCAGCAACAATAGTAGAGTTAGGTAAAAAATATGTTGAGACTAAGCTAAGACTGAAGAGTGTTGCTTGAAAACCAGCTACTATGCGTCTGCGCTTCATGATTTGAGAACTCTTTCAACTCCTGTGCCAACTTGTAGACGGTACCATTTCCGAAATGTTCACCACAAGTCACTGTAGATAGTTGTGCAGAGGTTGGGCAAAAATTTGCTCACCCTACAGCATCAACAACCGATAACGAAATTCTGTTATAGATTGGAAAAAGGCACAAACTCATCGAGATGGTTGTGATGTACAGCAAGAATCAATTTGTTTTAGCATTAGTCTTGAAAAGCGCGATCGCATTTTCACCCTTGCTGCTGTCTGCTGGTTTGGCTAGTGGACAAACTCTACCACCCATCGCCAAAGCACAAACTGTAGCGCAGGTACTCTCAACTCCAGAACGGGAAGAATTAAACCAACTGCGGAAGCAAGTTCCATCTAATTTGAATCAGACAAATATTTTGCTCAATGTCTGGTTAGTTATACTCAGTCTATTTCCTGTCGCTGTAATTGCTTTATTTTGGTTGTTACGACGAGTCGCAATTCGGGAAATTGTTGACAGAGCAATGGGACAGCTACAAGGCATAGAAAATTTACAAAATCAGATAACTATTGTTAAGCAAGAAGCCGAAAATTTGATTCAAGAAGTCAAAAAAATCAATCGAGAATTAGAAAATGAATCGGCAAATTTGCAGCAGAATATACAACAAGAACAAGATAATTTATCTACTTTTTCTGCTGATTTAATGCAATCAAAAAATAGTATTTTATCCACCTTAGACACAGAAATCAAGCACCTGCAAAAGTATATAGAAAATATAGAATCTGAATTTAGTACTCAATTACAAGATTTGCAGTTAGCTGCTGCACAAAAACGCGATACAAGTTTAGAGAATATAGGGAATTTAGAATCTGATTTTGCTTCGCACATTTCCGAAATCAAATTAGGCACTGAAAAACATAAGCATTTAATATCGGACTATTTAGAAAAATCTAAAAATGATTTGAGCGCTAAAATTACAAATTTACAATCGGATATTCAACAGCAAAAAGATGCCTTAATGGAAGGTTTGTTAAAATCTCAAGCAGAATTTATCTCAGAGTTGGCAGGAATTAGGGTAGATGCTGAACAACAAAGAGATAAAACTAAAAACAATATTTCCGAATTAGAACAAAGCTTTAATTTACATATATCAGGATTACGTTCTCAAAGTCAGCAGCGCCAAGATAACTTAATTGAAGAATTGGTCAAAACTCAAACAGAGTTTATTTCCGAGTTGGCGGGAATTAGGGTAGATGCTGAACAACAAAAAGATAAAACTCTGAATAATATTAGAGAATTAGCAAATAGTCTGAAATCTCAACTTTCTATTTTGCCATCGGAGTATGAGCAACAAAAACAGGGTTTATGGGAAAATCTAGAAAAATTACAAGCAGAAGCACAATTAGATATCCAAAACCGTAAAGATTTAATTATCGAAAATTTAGAAAAATCCGGTTTAGAGTTTGCTGAACAATTTTCTGAATTACAGGTAAATGCTCAAAAACAAAAGTTATTTATCCTGGAAAAACTAGAAAAATTAGAAACAGAATTTGTAGCTCAACTTTCGGAGTTACAGTTAGATGCTCAACAACGTAAAGAGTTAATTCTGCAAGAAATTACAGAATCAAAAACAGCACAAATTCAGGAAACCCAGCCACAACCGCAAGTATCCGTAGAGGCTGATTTGCAACAGGGTGATGATTTATTTGCCCAAAAGCAATATGAAGAAGCGATCGCCTGCTACAATCAAGCAGTCAAAATCCAGCCGGAGAATGCAACTGCTTGGTTTAAACGTGGTCTAACTTTCGCCAGATTAAAGCGCTACAAAGATGCGATCGCCTCTTATGATCAAGCTATCAAGCTGCAACCAGATTACCATCAAGCGTGGTGCGATCGCGGCGTAGCTTTCGGTAATCTCCGCCAGCACAAGCAAGCCTTTGCTTGTTTTAATAAAGCAACCAAAATTAAACCCGATGATGCAACTGCTTGGTTAAATCGCGGTCTATCCCTCATAGAATTGGATGAATATGAAGAAGCATTAGCTTCATTTGAGCAAGCATTAACATTTCAACCAGAATCTCCGAAACTGTGGGATAAACGCGGTTATACCCTGGTAAGATTAGGGCTGGATGATGATGCGATCGCGGCATTTAATCAAGCCATAGAGATTAAACCAGATTATGCGATCGCTTATTACAACAAAGCAGCTTGTTATGCACTGCAAAAACAAGCCGAATTAGCAATTGAATGTCTGCAACAAGCAATTGAAATTAATCCCAGATGTAAAGAAGATGCAGCCGATGATATTGATTTTGATGAAATTGCCAATAATGAAAGATTTCAGCAGTTAATCACTAGCTAGTTAGAATAAATTTGTTGCCGCAACCAATTACAAAAACTAACATGATAAAGACTGTAATAAATTTCTCTAGCTATTGATTTTAAATGTAGAAACTCGCGCCACTGATCTAAAATCACCTTAATTTCATATTCATCTGCATCTAATCTTGCTGATATAATTTCTGTTGGTATTGATTGCTCTTGAACTAAGATATTTAACACCTGTAAAGCCATTGTTTGTTGGTTACGAGTTGCTAAATTCATCTTTTCTAAATGATTTTGATAATAGAGGTGCAAGTTTGGGGGATAAACATCTTTATTAGTTGCTACTAAGATTTCGCTAACATACATAAAATTTGTTTCATCATTGTTAAGTAAAATATCTTCAAAATTCTTATCTGCACTCAGACTATGATCAGAATGGCACAATTCATTTAAATAAGTTTTAATATATTCTTGGATATCAGCACGATTTTTTTCTAAGTACACTGATAAATCTAAAGATTGGGATGGGGTTTCAATTAATAAACCTGATTTATCTGTGAGAAAAGGACGACGAGTGAGGATAAAATAAACTTTTTCTGGTAAGTAGCGGGGTAAATAGAAAATATTTGAGCCGCGTGGTTGATTGTTGATATCAATTCTATCGCAGCCATCAATTGTAATAATTAATCTTTGTTGAAAATTTAATTTGTCGCTGATTTTTTGCAGTAACAACGATAAAAAACTACTATCTTTTGTGGTAGATTCAATCAAATCAGCAGGTATATTTTTAATCCCTTGATTTTGAGCAATTTCTATTAATTGATTGCAAACCATCGCCAGGAATTCTTCAGCGCGACTTTTACCCAAAATTTCGACATTATAATAGACAGTTCCGGGATTTTGGCTGACATAACGGGCAAGAATCGCACTCTTACCAATTCCCGGTTCACCAATAATAGTAAAATAGCCCCGGTCATATTGGTTGATAAAGTTGTTAATAGCAGTAAAGACAAATTCACGTCCGACAAAGTTGTGATTTTTGGTGTTAATAATTTGTTGAAATTCTGGGGGATATCTGGGAATATTACTTGTATTTTGGGTGATATTATTCATTTTTTAATCACCTTCTAACACCAGAAAATGAACACGTCCTGATTGTTCTCCTGCTACAATTGTCAAGCCATCTGGGGAAACAGCACAACACACAATAGATGTGTCACCAATAAAAGTAGAAATTTCTTTTCCTATCTCTAAATTCCACAATTTTATCGTCTTATCATCAGAACTTGAAATGGCTTTTTTGCTATCGGTGATGATAGCTACTGATCTGACCCAGTTTTGATGACCAGTCAAAGTAGAAATTTCCTTTCCTGTCTCTAAATCCCATAATTTTATTGTCTTGTCATCAGAACCAGAAAGGGCTTTTTTGCCATCTGGAGTAATTGCTACTGTTTTGACTCGGTAAGTATGACCAGTGAGAGTAAAAATTTCCTGACTTGTTTCTAAATTCCACAATTTCAGGGTGTTATCCCAAGAACCAGAGATAGCTTTGTTTCCATCAGGAGTAATAGCTACCGACCAGATTGCACCTCTATGACCTCTAAGGGTAGAGAGTTCTTTTCCTGTCTCTAAATCCCACAATTTTAAGGTATTATCTTCTGAACCAGAAAGGGCTTTTTTACCGTTTGCAGTAATAGCTACTGCCCATATTGAACCTTGATGACCAGTGAGGGTGAAAATTTCCTGACCTGTTTCTAAATTCCACAATTTTAAGGTGTTATCAGATGCACTAGAAAGGGCTTTTTTGCTATCTGGGGTAATCGCTACTGCTGTTACCCACCCTTTATGACCTGTATTTGCATAAGCTTCTAAAGGAAGAGTAAAGATTTCCTTTCCTGTTGGTAAATCCCAGAGTTTCAAAGTTTTATCATCAGAACCAGAAACAGCTTTTTTACCGTTTGGAGTAATAGCTACTGCATTTACCCAGTCGTTATGGCCTGTTTGGGTAGAGATTTCCTGGTCTGTTTCTAAATCCCACAGTTTCAGAGTTTTATCATCTAAACCAGAAAGGGCTTTTTTGCCATCTGGGGTAATGGCTACTGCATTTACCCATTCGTTATAACCAGTGAGGATAGAGATGGACTTTCCTATTGCTAAATCCCAAATTTTTACAGCTTTTTTGCCATCTGGGGTAATGTCTAATATATTTGTAGCCTCGTTATTATAACGTTTGCCAGGAAGAGTAGAAATTTCTTTTCCTATTTCTAAATCCCAGATTTTGAGGGTTTTATCATAAGAACCAGAAACGGCTTTTTTACCATCTGGGGTAATTGCTACTGTTCTTACCCAGTTGTGATGACCAGTTAAAGTAAATATTTCTTGACTTGTGTCTAAATCCCAGATTTTGAGGGTTTTATCATCAGAACCAGAAACGGCTTTTTTGCCATCTGGGGTAATTGCTACTGTTTTTACCCAATTGTTATGGCCTCTCAGAGTAAAGATTTCTAAGCCAGTTTCCAAATCCCAGAGTTTCAGGTTGTGGTCATCAGAACCGGAAACGGCTGTTTGTCCATCTGGTGTAATTGCTACTGCATTTACCCAATTGTCATGACCAATGAGAGTCAAAATTTCCTGACCAGTTTCCAAATCCCAGAGTTTCAGGGTATGGTCATCGGAACCAGAAACGGCTGTTTGACTATCTGGTGTAATTGCTACTGCATTGACGCAGCCATAATGACCAGTCAGGGTGGAGATTTCTTTTCCTGTCTCTAAATTCCAGAGTTTTAGGGTATGGTCATCGGAACCAGAAATGGCGGTTTTGCCATCTGGTGTAATTGCTACTGTATTTACATAGCTGTAATGACCAGTGAAAGTAAAAATTTCTTTTCCTGTCTCTAAATCCCACAGTTTTAGGGTACTGTCATCAGATGCAGAAATGGCTTTTTGACCATCTGGTGTAATTGCTACTGCACTTACCGAGTGATTATGTCCTGTGAGGGTACGCAGTAGTTTTCCGTCTGGAGTCGTTAAGCTGGCTGTAAGTGGACGGAATCGCGGAATTTGACTTTTACTTCGGACTGCATCTGCTAGTATTGTCT
The DNA here is from genome assembly GCF_002897135.1 of Nostoc cycadae WK-1. Classification (NCBI taxonomy): domain Bacteria; kingdom Bacillati; phylum Cyanobacteriota; class Cyanophyceae; order Nostocales; family Nostocaceae; genus Nostoc; species Nostoc cycadae. The sequence continues at coordinate 171,485 of NZ_DF978427.1, forward strand.
GGATTTCTGGCTGTGGGAAAGCTTGTAATCTTCCCCATAATTGTCCTACTAGTTGAGTTTGATCTTGATTCAAAATATGGGCGGATAACTGCAAAGCACGTTTAATTAACTTCAGAGTTTTGATTTTATCTGGATCTAGTTTTTCGTCTGCTGTTAAGTTGTCTAATATCTCTGGATCATCAATCAAATCATAATCCCTAATCAGGGCTTCTACTCCAAAGTTCGGATCTTGAATTTTGAGAGCAATAAAATCAAAATCTGTGAGAGTTTGATAATATATTTCCGAGTTTCCTGCTTTTAATTGTTTTTCAGGAAATTGACCCATAAACAAGTTTTTAAATTCTGGTGATTTTGCGGCTAATTTAGTAGAAATGTTACCCATTTATGCCATCTCTTTGAGCATATACTCAGCCATACTTTTATTAACTTCTCTAAACAGTTTTCGACCTTTACCTAATTTATCTTGTCCTTTGAGAAACTCTAGGAAACTCCGATGATAAATACTATAGTAAGTTTTTCCTTCTTCTACGTTGACTGTCGGTGTTACATATTCAACCCAATCATTTAACACCGATTTCACATTATATTCATCTTCATCAAGAATTTCTGCAATCATGCTGAGAGATATTGCTTCACCTCTTTCTACTAAGATATAAAGTATTTTCACTTTTTGTTCATTAGATTCATTATCCATCCCTATCCGCTGCCAATGAGTTGTATAATAATCTTGCAGACCTTGGGGTAATCCTTTTAAAGTTAAATCGTTATATTTACCTTCAGAAATTCCGGGTAATAGATAGCGTAAATATATGAAATTATTTTCACTCTTAACAGCTATTTCCTGAATAAAAGTCTCTTCTAAAATATGGCGATCGCTAATCCAAGTTTTTAGTTGAGGATCATTCTGTAAAAAAAGTTGAATATACTCTTTGATATCTTCTTGACTCGCAGCTATATAATCACTTTTTGTTAAATCTAATTCATCCACAGGTGTATCAGGAGATAACGTTAAACGTTTAGTTTCTTGATTATAAGGTCGTCTAGTCAGTAAAAAATAAACCCCATCAGGTAGATTTTGAGGTAAATCTAAAAGATTACTATTTCCTGCTTGTTCTACTTCATCTAGTGCATCAACAACAATCACAAGTTTTTGTCCTTTGAGTTCTTCACTAGCTTTTTGCAGTAAGGTTCTTAAATCAGCATTTTCTGCATTTTGCAAAGCATACCGCTTAATCAATTGTTGACGGATATTAGCTAAAAACTGTTCTGGTTTATTGCGTCCTTCTGCGAATACATTAAAATAACAAGGACATTTGATCATCGAAATATATTTAGCCGCGATCGCACTTTTTCCCATCCCTGCATCCCCAATCACAGTAAAATAACCTTTGGGTTGAGTGGCGAAAAATTTATTAATAGCTTTGAAGACAAAATCACGCCCACAGAATAGGCGCGTTTTTTCAAAAATTAAAGCTTTAAACTCTTTGGGATAAACATCTAAATTCCAATCTGGATAAGGCTGATATTTAGAGGATTTAGTTTGTTTGGCAACTGCAATAAAAGTTTCGCCAAATTCCTCTAATTCCGCCGAAAAATTAACTTTACTATGAATAATCTGTGTTTTGAGTTCGCTATTTTGATTCAGAAATTTTTTGGTATTTTCCACAAACCCAAAACCAGCATTATTACTATAAGCATCCCAAAAAAAATCTTTAATTACTTTCTCTCTCAACAAGTTTAAAATTGCTTCTGGTTTAAATACTCCATACTTTACCAGTGTGTAAGCATAAACAGTATCAACGTCATCAATAATTTGGGTAGGATTGAGTTTTAATTCTTGTAAAACTTTAATAACAGCTTCGTTTTTTTGAGCTTGTTTAATAATTATTTGACTAGCTTGAGGCGCATATTTCTTAATTACTGAAGTAATGACAGCAAACTCTATCATAGTTTATACTTAAAGACTACTGATAAAAATAAACTAAACTATACAATAACCCTTCTTGAACTAGAATTATACTTGTATAAGTTTTTTGTATATAATTTAACACAACTAATGTATATTTTCTTCTCTGGAAGTCCCTTAATTAGATAGTTGCTTTGTATGAGTGTCAAGTATGGGTCGAGGAACTGGTCGGTTTCAGTCGCACGCTTATACAGTAAGCTCTTTAACTCCCTTATCGTCCCTTGAACTCTTTAAGAATCCCACGGCTAAAAGCCGTGGGGAGTATCAAGTTAGGGCTACAGCTTCGTCTGTAGATAAAACGGTATTGGCAATACCCCCACAATTGATCAATGCTTAATTTCTAATGCTTTAAAACAATTCGATAACGAGCCTTGCCTGCTTCTAAATGAGCGATCGCTTCATTTACTTGGCTAAAATCAAAAGTTTCTGTCACAGGTTCAATGCCATGACGCGCAGCAAAGTCGAGCATTTTTGCGATTGTTATCGGGCTACCTGTAGGGCTACCCGATATGGATTTTTGACCAGCAATTAAAGGAAACGCATAAGCTTGAATTGGGTTTGGTACGACTCCCACAAAATGTAACCGTCCTTTGGGACGCAGTGCATTAATGTACGTTGCCCAATCTAAATCTGCATTTACTGTTGAGAGAATCAAATCAAACGAGTTGGTAACAGACTCGATCGCTTTGCCATCACGAGAGTTAACAAAATGATTAGCGCCTAACTCACGGGCTTCAGATTCTTTATTTGGATTGGTTGAAAATGCCGTGACATCACATCCCCAAGCTTTTAGAAATCGTAGCGCCATGTGTCCAAGCCCCCCAATCCCAATTACACCAACTCTATCGGTTGGCTTGACATCGAATTGAACAATGGGGTTGAACACGGTAACACCTCCACAGAACAGCGGCCCTACCTTAGCAGGATCAACTGCTTCTGGCAGAGGAATCACCCATTCTTCATGGGCGCGTACCTTATCAGCAAATCCGCCATAACGACCGATAATCGTTTGCTCTAGGGTTAGGCATAAGTTGTGATCGCCGGACATACAATATTCGCAGTGCATACAAGAATGGGAAGACCACCCCAATCCGACACGCTGACCGACTTTGAGCGTGGTAACGCGATCGCCAACAGCTGCGATCGTTCCCACAACTTCATGGCCAGGCACAAAGGGATATCGACTGATGCCCCAGTCATTTTTGAGCATACTTAGGTCGCTATGGCAAAGTCCGCAATATTCAACATTAATTTCCACTTCTTGGTCTTTCAGCACACCTGGATCGTATTCAAATTGTTCTAGTGCTGCACCTATTGTTTTGGCTGCATAAGCATGAATCATGTTTAATTTTTCCTGTTTAAATATCAATTGTTGCAAGAACTAATCTGTATTATTGTGCAAATCCGGTTCAAACTAACTTATCTATGCGTTCCGACAGATATCTGCCTTTAATTTCTTCATTGAAAAACTCACCAACAGAGTCAGCCTCATGTAAATCTTCCCAAGTTTCTGGCTCTACCTCAGCATACTGGTATACTGCGCCACTTTGAAACTCTACTTGTAAAATGCGATCGCTCTCACTATATCCCACCGCGATCGCCATTGATGAGCTAACTGGTAGCATCGCAATTGGTTCTTCCACAATCGGAAACGTTGCGGTTTCTGCCACAATCTCATTCAAGTGTTGCAAACCTTCGTAAGCTTCTATCGGTGCAGGAATTTCTAAAAATTCCAGTTCATCACCTCTATCAAGCAATAACTGCAAGTATCCTTCAGAATGAGCGATCGCTACTAAACTACTCAAGTCTACCTTCGATAGCTTCATTAACTTGGCTCTCCTGCTGTTTAGTGGTGGAGTGTAATGTATTTACACAATCAGCAAATTAAATTAGTGTATTTGTACTATAAAAAATATTTAGTCGTCAAGTTCTTTTACCGTGTCTTCATGAATATGAGGAAGCAGTGGTAACACCACGGTAAAGCAAATCTCTCTGGTGCGTGATTCAACAAAAATAGAGCCACTTAAAAGTGCTACTAGTTTTTTCACCAAAGCCAACCCCAAACCAGTACCTCCAGCAGTTAAATGTCCCATATTGGGGATGCGGTAGAATTTGTCAAAAATGCGAGATAGTTCAATTTCAGGAATTTCTACACCAGAATTAACCACGCAAAGATGCAGCTGCTCATCTTGTTGATGAGCAGTGACTGTAATATTTTCGCCTGGAGGCGTGTACTTACAGGCATTTTTGACTAACTCACGCACAATGCGGCTCAAGCTAGATATATCGGTAGTTAGTAATGGTAAATCAGGAGCCAGTTGAATTTGCAAATTTTTGTGCTGTTGTTGAGATTGAATTATAAATACTTCGATTGTGTAGGGAATCCAATCAGCCAAATTGATAGTTGTTAATTGTAAGGGATAAAACTCAGCATTTAAATATTGCAAATCCAGTAAATCTTGAATTAGCTGAAGTTCGCCTTCGGATTCTTCGTATAAAATTGTCAAGTATTGGGATACCTTGTGATTATGTTGTTTTATACTCGTTAATTCTGTTTCTAATAACTGGATAAATGATTGAATATTAGCGATGGGGTTGCGTAATTCATGAGAGATAGAACAGAGAAAATCATCTTTGAGTTGATTTAGTCTTTGTAACTCTTCAACTTGTGCTTGAGCAGCCTGATAAAGTCGAGCTTGGCGCAGTGCGATCGCACATTGATTTGCTAACTGTTTGACTAGCCTTACTTCCAGTTCATCAAAGGCTTTTGTTACTGATTTAAACAACCATAAACTACCTAAAATTTTTTGATCATCAAAAATTTGGCATAATAAAATAGCATATTTTCGCTCATATATATTATCACTATTGAGGAAGTACCAGCAAAATTGAGTGCAGTGTTCTGTCCGCAATTTTGTGGGAAATCCCACCCAGTTTTTTACTTGTTTAATACAATTAATACCCCAACCAATATCACTATTATTGCTATATTCATGAGCAACAACACAAGTTTTTAAATCATTATTACAAATAGTTGCATAGCAACAATCTAGTTCCAAGCCAACTACCAACTCTGCCACTGCTGCCTGCCAAATTTGTCCTTCATCCAAACTGTCACGAACTGTATCTGTAATTCGTTTTAATCTTGCCTCAAATTCTAGAGATTTTTGTAATTCTTCAGTACGTTCGATAATTTGTTTCTCAAAACTTTTATTGAGTGCTTGCAAAGCTGCTTGTGCTTGTTGACGCTCTTGAATTTCTTGCTGTAAATGTTGAGTTTGCGCTATTAGTAATTGCCGCTGCTGATAAATAATTAATTGATTTTGCACCCGCGCCAACACTTCCAACTCTTGAAAAGGTTTAGTAATATAGTCTACTCCTCCTAACTCAAAGGCTTTAATTTTATCTATAGTTTGATCTAATGCACTAATAAAAATTATCGGAATGTTAGCGGTTTTTTCTTGTAATTTTAATTGTTGACAAACTTCATACCCATTGAGTTCGGGCATATTAATATCTAGTAAAATCAAATCAGGTGGTTCTATTTGTGCAGCCTGAATTGCCATTTTACCGCTAACAGTTTTTTTTACTTTAAATCCCTTAGACTCAAGTATCTTGGCTAACAGACGTAGATTATCTGGGGTATCATCAATCAGCAAAATTAAAGCAGAATGTGTAGAAGATGAGTTAGATAAGTCCATATTTAAAAAATCAGATGTAACTGCATGATGAAGGGGAGCATCCACTTTTGGAAGAAACACCAGGCGATTGGAAATCGCGGCTACACAAACTAAGTCCGCCTACTCGGACTATCTCAAAACCCGCCCGCGCGGGTTTAGTTTGTATAGCCGTAGCGTGCGCCTTAGCGTAGTGCTATTTGCCGAAAGTGGATGCACCCTGATGAAGAGAAGAGTATCAGAAATTAATCTAAGATTGTTTTAGTCAAGTTAATAACAGTTTCTAAATGAAAGTTATCTACTAAATCTTTCAATGCAGCCGCAAGTTGAGCCTTGTTTGCCGGAATTTCTTGGAAAAGTTGATAAAGTTTTTCATCATCTATCATCAGTGCCGCTTCATGAACTTGAGCAATCCAATTTGCTGGCATATCTGCTAAATCAGATACAGTTAATTTTGGAGATTGGTGTTTTAATTCTGGTGGATTTTGTTGCTGATTTTCGGCATAAATGTAACGCACACCAAGATATTGCGCCATTTTGTCAAATAGAACCGTTTCTTCAAAAGGTTTGGCAACAAAATCATCACAGCCTACTTGCAAAATTTCTTGTCTGTCTTCTTCAAAAGCACTCGCCGTTAAAGCGATAATTGCTAAAACTTTACTTTGAGTATAAGCGCGAATTTGCTTAGTTGCTTCGTAACCATTCATCACAGGCATTTGTATATCCATCCAAATGAGATGCGGTTGCCAAGCTTTGCAGATATCAACAGCTGTTAAACCATTCTCTGCTGCACACACATCAAAGCCAACAAACTTCAGCAGTTTTACCATCAACTGACGATTTTCTAAAACATCCTCAACAATTAAAATACGGTATTTAGGTTGACCAGGTTCTAAACCAATGACTCGCCTGGTTAATTGTGTTGAAGGCAAAACATCCACTTTATCTACAACAGTCATTTGCACGCTGCAAGTAAAGGTTGAGCCTTGACCTAAAACACTGTGAGTGCGAATATCACCCCCCATTAATCTGGCAAACTGACGACTAATGGCTAATCCTAAGCCAGTACCCTGCATAAACTGTCGTCCACCTTTAGCCTTTGCAAATGCTTCAAAGATTAACTCTAAATCCTCATTGGCAATTCCTGGGCCAGTATCTTCAACAGCAAATTCTACAGTTATCTTGTCTGATTCTTCGGGAAATGAAGCATGATCAGCATAAGATACTCGCAGTGCCACATGACCAACAATTGTAAATTTGATAGCATTGCCTAGCAGGTTAATCAGTATTTGCCTGAGCTTACCTTCATCACCACAAACATATTGATTTACTTCTGAACTTAACTCAGTAATGATATTTAATCCCTTATCTGAGGCTTTCAGGGCAAACATTTCTTGAATTGAGTAAATCAAACGATACAAATCAAAACAACTTTCATTTAGGGTTATTTGACCAGCTTCAATTTTCGACATTTCTAAAACATCATTAATTAAAGCTAATAAATGCTCACCACTACGGCTAATAATATCTAAATGCTCTTTATCATCTTGAGATAAAGAACTATTCCGGGTCATAATTTGGGTGAAACCTAAAATAGCATTGAGTGGAGTACGCAATTCATGACTCATCTTCGCTAAAAATTGACTTTTAGCACGGTTAGCAATTTCTGCTTGTTCAGCTGCTTGTTGAAGCGCTACATGGGAAAATTCCAGTGCTGCCAACATCAGGTTATTTTTCATTTCCTGTGCAACTTCAATTTCAAAGTTTTGCCAGGGATAGGATTTATCTTGAACTGTTTGTTTCCATCGTTCAAATGACTTACGTGGAGTTAGACGTAAAGTCTGATCTGAAGTAACAGAAATTGATGTATGAGGATTACCAGCCCAATTAACTGTTTGCACTTGCTCAGGTCGTAACCAAATAATATGGTAAGACCTTTGATTAAGGAAAATTGAAATTGCGAGAATGCCACTAACTTTATCTTTGAATTTTTTAGCTGGTGGATAGAGTTGTGGTAAAGAATCAGTAGAAAAAATTTCTGGGGGTTTTTGCTCAGAAAGCCAATTTATTAGCTTTCTCATTTCGGGTTCGGCAGGAGTTTGACCAATTAGTGTTAGTTGTTCTTCTAATAATATGGCAACCCCTTGAGCTTGGACTAAATTTAATAAATTGGACTCGTTGCGTTGGAAAACATTGCCAATATATTCCAATTTATTAGATAATGCTTGCCTAAGTTGTTCTTGAATTACTTTAACTTGTTGGCGATAGGAATTCAATGCTCGTTCTTTCTGATTGAGTAATTCAACTGAGGCAAACTGTCCGATAAATTCACAAATTTTGCGTGTTTCATAATCAACTTTTTTAGGTGTGTAATTATGACAAGCAATTAAACCCCAAAGCCTGTTTTGATTGATTAGAGAGATACACATAGTTGCTGTAACCCCCATATTCTGCAAGTATTCTATATGCCAGGGTGAGACGCTTCTTAGTGTCGCTCCACTCAGATCTAAGGATATGTGGGGCGGAATTAATTGCACTGGTTGATAATTTATATCGGGAATTAGCCGCAACCATTTCTCGTAGTAAAGTTGTCTAGCTTGGGCTGGAATATCAGATGCTGGATAGTGTAGTTCTAAATAACTTTCTAGATGGCTTTGTTTATCTTCAGCAATCACAACTCCGCTGTAGTCTGCTTCTAATCTGTAAAGCATGACTCGATCAAATTGAGTAATTCTTCTAACTTCTTTGACAATAATTTGAAATAGTTCTGAAGAATTTTTAGCCCTAACTATCTGAGAAACTGTTGTTTCTAAAAGATGATAATATCCCAGGAATGGACTACTTTTTGGATAAGAATGTGGTTCTAATTCTAACATTAAAACATTGTGCGATCGCTGCATAGTTCCGAGAAACACTTTCGGAAAATTTTCTCCACCAATGTTATGCAGTTGAGATTTTAATTCAAACAGATGGACAAATGTTAAAATTTCTTGTTGGAGATAATCATTAATTAACTGGATCTGTTCTAATGCAAACAGGTAACTTAAATCTTGACCAATTAAATCTGCTGCGGGTATACCAAAAAATTGAGCAGTATTTTCACTAACTTGAATAATTTTTAGCTGTGTTTTTTCTAAAGCTAAAAGTAAACCATGTGGCTGAATATAACCAGGGATATGAATTGGCTCATGGGTACAGTCAATGATATCAATTGTGTCTGAATTCAACATTTTGAAATTTATTTTTTTGATATACTGCGATTATAAAAAAGTTGATAGCGTTTCTAACTCTGGTGCGGTACAAAATTACCCATCTCTAAACCTCCCCTTGCTAAGGGTAGCCACGGTGTTACTTTGATTCCCAAAGTTGTAGCAAGTGGCGTGAAGGTGCGCGACAAAGCGGGTGGCGTATTTGATGTGCTTGAAAACTGCTATGTTTGAGGCCTGTGATCTAAGCCTGTAGTTACCTAGAAAATGAAGTCAGCACTCTTACTTTGCTCACCGCCTAGGTTAGGAATTATATATATTTTCATATTGATGTAGGATTAATTTTTGTATTCAAATTTGATATTTTTGCATAGAATATTTCCTGGATAAAGATTTTAGTGACAAAAATTTGAACACTGCGATCGCTCCATCAATACCAATAAAAAAAGAGCGCATATACATATATGCGCTCTCAGAGGAAATAAATTCGAGTAATTAACAGAAATTTATGCGTAAATTACCAACCCAGCGGCGGGAACAGCAATTTTCACGGCTTTACCATTCCTAGCTTCAATTTTCACCTTTTGTCCTACTTGTTGTTTATCGGTGGAGTAAATGCAAGTGAAGAAATCACCTTCATTGTGTAATTCGTTATCAATAGTTACCCAAGCTTCACGAGCTTGGTTATAGTCGGTGTTAATAGCCGCAACTATTTCTTGATCACTGAGAATACGAGACCAAGGTACAACAGAACGAATTTCATTACCAATTATCTGCGGTAAACCGAAGTTTACACCATCACCAGAAATTGCGCGGAGATATTGGCGACCACGACTTAAAGCTTTTTTCTCTCTTCTGATTTTGAGAATTTTGGAGATTTCTTGATAGACGTAATTTTCTTCATTGAAGAAGTGAACACCTTTAGTCCCAAATGCGCCGAACTCCCCACCGAACATAGCCTCACGTAAATAGCGATCGCTATCTCCATGACCATCAAAGGCTTGTTCTGTCCCATAATAAATACAAGGGATTCCCAGGGTTAAAGCATTCAGCGCTAAAGCATTTAGGACTACTTTTGCAGCATCTTTATCTGCACAAAATCTGGCTTTGTTTTGTCCCTTACGCACTTGGTCATGATCGTCAAACATCGTCACGACCTTATCTCTAAACCAAATGTGAGATTCTTTCTGCACCAGCAAAGAATTGCGGAATAAACTAAAGTAATCTTTAGGGTTGCGATATCCTTTCACTAAATATTCGAGTTTGTCAGGAATGTCATCTACACCTAAAGCCGCATCTAAACCTGTTTCTTCTAAAGTTTCAAATGCTCTTTGTCTTCCGCCAGTAATCTCACCAACTAAAAAGAATTTCTCCTTACCAATACTTTGAGCAAACTCATGAATCATCGAAGCAAAAATTCGAGTTGCACCTTTATCCATGTGTTTGACAGTATCAATGCGGAAACCATCAATATCGGCGTAGGCTATCCAATATTTATACGCCTGAGCCAGATATTTCAAAGCCGGAGATGGCACATAATCATCTAGTCCGCCAAAACCATGACGAATATCTTTTAAATCCTCAAAATCGCCTTCTAAAAATTCGGGATAGCCATCCCAATTTCTAATGCGTCCTTTTTGGGTATATATAGATGGATCTTGAAATTCTACTGGCCAAATTGCGTCATTTTCTTGAGGCCAAGTTGCAGGATTATTGGGGTCGGTTTTGCGAAATGGAATACTAGGTTGACCTTTTTCGTCATTAAAACCCTTGACTGGATAAGGTGTGCCACGGTAATTTACATTACCTTCTTCGTAGCTAAAGATATTACCAGAATGGTTGAGAATAATATCAAGAATTACATAAATACCATTGGCATGAGCAGTTTGCACTAACTCTTGCAAGTCCTCACCGCTACCGAACTTAGGGTTAACTTCTAAGAAATCTTGAATACCGTAACCATGATATGTATCTTGAAAAGATACCTGTTTGAAAATCGGACTAATCCAAATGGCGGTAACACCTAAACGCTTTAAATAACCGACTTTACTAGTTAGTCCTTTAAGATTCCCACCAACGTATTTTACGCCTGCTTCTCGCCAACGCTCTGCACCTTCTGGTGTGCGTGTGGCATTATTTTGATCACCTGCGAATAAGGGAGTTACACCATTGGAAACAACATTTCCTGCATTATCTTTATATCCATTCTCCTTACCATCAGAAAATCGGTCGAGCATCATAAAATAAAACACCTGATCTTCCCAAGCATTAGGGGATGGATAAAATGTTTTGTTGGAGGTATAAGAAGCTAAATTTAGTTGTGATAGTTGCTTTACTGCCATTTCCGTATTTTCAGATTAATGACTGAAATAATTGCTGTGTGGATACGGAAAGCTACAAAGCTCAATTTTTCAATTCCGGATAAATGAGGAATTTTTTATGGTGGGGCGAACAGCGATTTACCCCTACTAAATCTTGAAAAACCAATGCCGACGATACATTCCATAAAGAATTGTCCACCAAAATAAAACCATAACTATGGCAAATATTAGCGAACCATTAAACGCCCCAGCCCACGGGCGAAATAAGTGTTCATAAATCCAGGTATAAGTTGTGCTGCTGCCAATCTTCGTTTTAAGTAAGATTCTGGTAAATATGCCAGAAGCAACAAACAAAAAGATGGCATTTAGTCCCATCACTTCTAATGGTAGTCCCCAGCGTCTAAAATGACGGACTTCTATGAGTTCATAACACAAAGCTAAAGTTAGTAATGCCCAACCCGCAGTAAATAAAACGTAAGAACTTGTCCATAGTTGTTTATTAATGGGAAATAAAAATCCCCATAATAATCCAATCACAAGAGCAATTAAACCAAAAATTACTAAATTGATACTAGTGCGGCTTTTAATTGGCTGAGTTCGCAACCAATCACCTGTAAAATAGCCTAAAAAGACTGTAACAACTGCTGGCAAAGTACTAAATAAACCTTCAGGGTCAAAAGAACCACTACGATAAATATGTTTGCCAAGAATTATCCGGTCGATGTAACCGCCAAGATTACCTTCAGGAGTGAGATTCCCTGCGCCAAAACCGGGAACAGGGATAAATTGCATTGCTAACCAGTACCCAATGAGGACAACGGCTGCTAGTATCCACAACCAACGGCGGGAAAGGTTGAGAACTGCTATTGCTGCGAATACATAAGCGAGGCTGATGCGCTGTAAGACTCCCATAATTCGCAGGGTGCTGAAATTGGGAGGTATACCTTTAATTAACCAATCAAGGGTTAAAGAAAACAACGCCAGGAACAAGCCAAGGGCAAATAATATCAGTCCCCGGCGGAGAATGCGCTGATAGACAGTAGCTGTCGGGCGATTTTCTGGGGTGTACTTGGCGAAAGAAAACGGCATTGCGACACCGACAATAAATAAAAAGAACGGGAAAACCAAGTCTGTCGGTGTGCAACCGTGCCATTCGGCATGGTCGAGAGGCGGATAAACATAATCCCAACTACCGGGATTATTCACTAAAATCATAGAGGCGATCGCCATTCCCCGAAACACATCGAGGGAAGCAAGGCGCGTAGAGGGTGTAGAGGAATTTTCCATAAGGTTATAGTTTAATCTGTTAAACGCTCCTCCAAAATTTTTGTGAACATCAAAGACATTTTTCTTAGTGGATTTTTACATCTAGCGCAGCATCGGAAAAATCATCCTAAATTGAGAAAGATCAAGTTTCTTGCCTACTTTCTCCTACCTGTTGCGTTATGTCTTCTCCCAGTCCAAATGGCTAACTCTTCCACTCAGCCAGTCGCTATTGTCCCCCCATCACCCAGCAGAGAATTTCGGGGTGTTTGGGTTGCTAGTGTCGCCAATATTGACTGGCCTTCTCAACCGAGTTTAACCACCAGCCAACAACAAGCAGAGCTAATTACAATACTCGATCGCGCGGCCAAATTAAAACTCAATGCCGTCATTTTACAAGTCCGTCCTGGTTGTGATGCCTTATACCAATCTGCATTAGAGCCTTGGTCGGAATTTTTAACTGGACAGATGGGTAAACCACCCGCCCCTTATTATGATCCATTAGCTTTCGCAGTAACAGAAGCCCATAAACGTGGACTAGAATTACACGCTTGGTTTAATCCTTATCGCGCTCGTCATCCCCAAGGAAAATCGATTGTTGCAGCAAATCATATCAGCAAAACCCATCCAGAATTAGTCAAACATTACGGCAAATATCTCTGGTTAGACCCAGGAGAACAAGCTGTGCAAGACTACACAGTTCAAGTAATTATGGATGTTGTGAATCGATATGATATCGATGGCGTTCACATTGATGATTACTTTTATCCCTATCCTGAAAAAGATAGGAGAAATAAAACTATTGATTTTCCTGATGAAATCAGTTGGCAAAAATATCAAAAATCAGGAGGTACAGAAAACCACAATGATTGGCGGCGAGAAAATGTCAACACATTAATTCAACGGCTTTACCAGAGCATTAAAAGTACTAAACCTTGGGTCAAATTTGGTATTAGTCCTTTTGGTATTTGGCAACCAGGATTTCCCAAACAAATAGGTAATGATAAAGCCTTTAATGCTTATCAAGAACTATATGCAGATTCTCGCAAATGGTTAATGAATGGCTGGTTAGATTATCTCTCACCCCAACTTTATTGGAAAATTGAACAGACACAACAAAGTTATCCTGTATTGTTGAACTGGTGGATAGAACAAAACACTCAATCTCGGCATATTTGGCCAGGAATTTTTACTAGCCGTATCGGTCAAAATAGTAGTACAGCTTGGCCAGCTAAAGAAATTGTCTATCAAATTAAAACCACTCAAGGACGTACTGGTTCAGATGGCAATATTCACTTTAGTATGAAACCTCTGCTGCAAAATCGCGGCGGAATAGCCGATTTATTACCACAAGATGTTTATCATCATTCGGCCTTAGTCCCTTCATCACCTTGGTTAGATAATACACCCCCAGAAAAACCCCAGGTGAGTTTAGAAAAAGATGTCACTGGCACTAAAACAGTTCTGCGATGGCAACCCACAGGTAAACAGCCTGTTTGGTTATGGGTTGTGCAAACCAAAACAGGCAATGAATGGAATACCAATATTTTACCGACTGGGCAGAATTCAACTTTGTTAAATAATAACCAAGTTGAAGATGTCGCTATTTCTGCGGTGACTCGTTATGGTATTCAAGGAACAAGCGCCGTTGTGGAAATGCCACAATATTAGGTAAGAAAATCGCAGAGGTTGTTTTAAGCGCAGTTGGCTGTGATTATTAGCACTTAATAGATAAATATTAACTAGCCATTAGCCATACTCACTCATAACAAACTCTCTGCGTTTAAACTTACGCTGTCCGAAAACGTGCCAACTCCTCGCCTGTCTTCGCATCGTGGGCGTGGACTGTACACACCAAACATGAATCAAAAGCACGCGCGACGTGTCCAACTTCCACAGGGTCGGTCGGATCTTTAATAGGTGTCCCTACTAAAGCTTCTTCAATTGGGCCGCGTTTACCTTCACCGTCACGGGGGCCGATGTTCCAAGTACCAGGGGCAATTACTTGGTAGTTCTTGATTTTACCGCCCTCTATTTCTACCCAGTGGCACAAAGCACCCCGTGCTGCTTCGGTTCCACCCCAGCCTTTACCGTCTTTTTCTGTGGGTTTGATATACCAAGGGTCGTTTAATACAAATTCACGTAGACAATGTTCGGCTTGGCGATATAGTTTAACTTGTTCGTGAAGCCTCGCTAACTGACGGACGTGAATGTTAGCACCGCCCATTTTCTTGAATACATCTAAGATAAACCCGTCATGATGTTGCCAAGATTCGCCGTGATTACCACCTGCTACTAACTGACGCGCTAAGGGGCCTGCTTCTAAGCGTCCGAAGTCTTTATGTAAGACTGCACTTGCCCAAGAATAGGCGTTGTCGAAGTCTTTTGTATTATTGGCAGTAGGTTTTGTAGTGCGATCGCCTGGATAAACATCTGCTGTCCCTTCATCGTACCAAGAATGGGTTAAATTCTCACGGGCGAAGGATTGATCCATCAAGGTGTGCGTGTCGGTAAAGCTATCATACACGCCACTCTTCATAATCATCGCCGCATTGCGCCCTTCAATGGTGGGCTTTTGGTATTTATCCTCGTGGGCTAAATATCCCCAAGTGACGTATTTACCAACACCTGCGCCATATCTATCTAAACCAATATCTAAACCCATGCGCCAATAAAAGCCTAAGTCTGACTCACGATGTTTGATGTCTTCATCTAACCAATTCATGAAGTCATCGTAAGTTTGAATTTCTTCGTAGCGTTCTAAAGAACAGCCTAACCATACTGGTTCTAACCAGTTGGTACGGAAATATTCTAAAATTGCCCAGGCGCGGGTAATATCGGTGAGGGTAGGGGCGCACATCACACCACCAGGAACCATGTAACTAGAGTGAGGCCACTGTCCACCCAAGAGGGCGTAAATCTCCACAGGTTTAGCGGAAATGGTTACACCGAGTTCGTAAGATTTTCCGGTGAACGCAGAAAAGCGGCGGACTGCTTCATCATAGAAGCGACTACTACGGTAGTTTTTATTTGTTAGGTCAATGGCGAACAATCCATAAAAGTAACGCGGAATACTTTGGATAGTTTCGACAATTTGACCGAGGTTTCTGGCTAAGATGGCGTTGCGTGGCACTTCTGTACCCCAGGCTGTATCCAACGCCCAAGATGCAGAGGTGAGGTGAGAACCACCGCAAATACCGCAAATCCGAGGTGTGACAATTAATCCGGCTTGGGGGTCTTTGCCACGGAGGATAATTTCAAAGCCGCGAAATAGTTCGGCGTGAGTCCAGGCGTTGACTACATAGCCGTCGGCAATTTCCACGCGGACATCTAAATCACCCTCGACTCTCCCGACGGGTGATATGTCTAATGTTTGTTTTCCCATTCTCCTCTCCTGTTTTCATTGATATGTAGTTAGTGATGCGGTAATGACAGTTGAGGCAGTTGCGGTAGATATTAATTCAGATGTCGTTGATGCTTAAAGTTGCAAATGCTTATATCCAAGTACACCCACTACATCACCTGGATAGTTAGAAAAGATTGGTTCTGTACTCCATGTTTGAGATAGTCGGATAACTTCTGGCATTCGTGGGAAGAGTTCTGCATCTGTCCAGTCGATGAAACTTTCTGTTTCTGTCACTTCTCCAAAATTACGAAATAGATCGGTTTCACTGGCTTTTGCAAATGATCTAATCAGAATGCCATTTCGTGCGAGTATCCAATGGGTGTAGAAGATGACATCTTCGTAAGCTGCAAAAGACTGCGCCTCACCAAAATCCTGGCTTAATTCAGTTACTATTTGCTGCATTGCATTCAGATATTCTGCGGAACTTCCCCTTGGTTCCCACTGATGAATAATAATTATCCAATCATTGTGAGTAGGAAACATGAAAGTATTAGCTGTATCCCCGAAATTACCAAAGCTTCCTTGTTGAATATTCTCTAACTCTAAAGCATTCACAACAGCATTAACATCTGAACTTTTGATTGTCATCCAGTCAAGATCCGCATGAGGGTATAAATCTTCGTCATCGTTAAGATTTTCTACACCCATATATTTACTCCTTTGTGGCTTCACTACAGTTGCAACTAATACGTAGTGTGTCCACAAAATATCACACCTTAATTGAATCTTGCAGTGAAATCAACAGTTTCAATATACCGCCTCAACTCATCAACCAAAGCACTGTAATTAATTACTAAACTGTGAAAAAATCCTCCTCTGCCCAAGGTGGTGCTGCATCTTTGGCGACCATTGTGAGGAGGGCGTAGTCTTTTTTGTTGACTCCTGGTGGTAGTTCTTTGGGAACTCCCATAACGGTTTGGGTTTTAAATACGGTTCCGGGTTTGAGGTCAAAGAAGGGAAATTCTGGTTCTGTACAACCTAAACACGGCATTCCGGCGCGGGTTTTGGAGGAGACGCGGTTCCACAAGATGCGGTTGCAGGATGAATGAGTCATGGGGCCACGACAGCCTAAGTCGTAGAACAGACAGCCTTTGCGTTGACCAAATTCGGCGGTTGAGGCTTTGTAGGCAAAGTGGACGTTACGGGTACAACCTGTTTGGGTGTAGGTGTTGAAGAAGGTTTGGGGGCGATTGAGTTCATCTAAAGCAATATCCGCGATGCGTCCGGTAGCGATCGCCACTAATATCTGCGTTATCCAATCAGGGTGTGCAGGACATCCGGGAATATTGATTACAGGTAAACCAGATTTGGCGCGGAAGTCTTTACCTAAAAAGCCACCTTCTTGCCGTTTGAGAAATTGTAAGCCTTGGGATTCGCTAGGGTTGGGAGACATTGCGGGAATTCCGCCCCATGTAGCACAATCTCCGACAGCAACTATGAAGCTGGCAGCTTGGGCTAGGTCGATTAGCCAATCTTTCATCGGGCGATCGGCGAAGCGATTCCATTCACCTGTGCCGTTGGGGGCGTTTACTACACTGCCTTCAAATACCAAAATATCTAAAGGGATTTTGCCGGAAATGCAGTCCCATAATAGGGTTTGTAAGTTGTTGCCTAGTTCCAATCCTAAGGAAGGATGCCAAAGCACTTTTATGCCAAAGTCAGCAATGAGGTCACAGACTGTCGGTTCTTCGGCATTCAGAAACGACATGGTGTTGCCTGAACAGGCACCACCTTGCAGCCAGAGTACGTTAGTCATTGGCTATGTGTTGGTTTATTTTTTCTCAGATATGATGCAGGCGATGTCTGGCGACAAGCCGCTTTGCGTCTACGGCGCTTGTAGAGTCTCACCTGTTTTTGATGTTTATCTTTTACAATAATGTATTTTTATATTATTTTTATTTTCTTAAATAAAAAATAATTATTTGCGGATATTCGGAAGATATCATGCAGATAAGCGGAGGTATATATAAGGCATTAAAATAGGTATTTTTATCTGTTAAATATATATTTTGTTTGCTAATGATACAAAAAATAATTATTATGAACTTTGTGTTGTAATTTGATAATAATATTGTTAATTACCCTCTAGAATTTTGGAAATAGAGTGTTTTATAGTAAGGAAACTGGGGAATAAAGTCTGAAGTCTGTAGACGCTTTTAGCGGCTTGCCGCAGGCTAGTCTGAAGTATAAAATTTGTACTTTGATGTGTCACTGCAAACCACAGCATCAATAAGTTACCCATAATTAGTTGCTGTCTAACTAATTATATGGATGTATTTATTTCACACTTCATACTTCACACTTTAATAGCCTTTGGTAGTGAGGAAATTTTTGTGTATTTCGAGGGCATGAATCGAGTAATTTTTTTAATAGCTAGAGTAGGGTAATTATGACACCTAGCATTACAGATTCGGCGGTGAAAGCAGCTGTGGCAGCGATCGCTTCGGAGTCAGCAACGACAGCAGAAAAAATCCAGATGCTAATCGAAATGGCACAAGGTTTTCAAAAGAAGCCAAAAACTGCCCAAGATTTGCGGAATGCTGTTGGGCTATATTATCGGGCTTATGAAATGTCTGGTGAGGAGTATCCTTTGCTGAAGGCTAAAGCCCAGGTGGGGATGGCTGGGACTTTACAGATAATTCCCCACGCGGATACGGAATTGCTGCTGCAAGCTAAGGCTGGTTATGAAGAGGCATTACCAATCTTACAAGAGTTAGCCACGCCGGAAGAGGTGGCGGAGGCGCAGATGAATTTTGGCTTGGTGTTGCAATCTCTAGCGCCGTATAACTTAGCCAGAATTAGTGATAGTATCCAGGCTTATCATGAAGCTTTGCGGGTGTTTACTTGGGAAGATTATCCGCAGGATTACGCGATTTTATACAACAATATTGCGATCGCCTACCTGTCGATGCCGATGGCTTCAGAACGGGAATATTTACGTCAGGGGTTAGCAGTGCAATCATTTGAAGTTGCCTTAAAGCATATTAATTTGATTGACCATCCCAGAGAATATGCCATGCTGCAAAATAATTTAGGTAATGCTTTGCAGTATTTAGTTAGTTCTCATCCTGTCGATAATAATTTAAAGGCGATCGCCGCATACAACGAGGCGTTAAAGGTGCGTAATTCTAGAGATACACCTCTAGAATATGCTAACACAATTTCTAACAAAGCTAATGCTTTATTCAACTTACCTGATTATCCTGAAAAACCAGAATTAGGTAATTCTAAAAATCTTTTACAAGCCCGTAGTTACTATCAAGAAGCTTGGTCAATCTTCACCGAGCATCAACAGTTGGAACAAGCTGAATTAGTGGTGCAGGCATTAAAAGATGTAGAAGTAGAAATTAGGACTATTAGCTAGGCTTACCAGATTTATTAACGAACCGTAAAGGACACAAAGAGCGCGTTCGCGCAGCGTCTCGCAGAGAAGGAAGAAAAATGAGTGAATTATTGAGCAATTTTAGTGTGAGTGATTTTCTCACGAGTATGGTATCTAGTGACCTGAATATAGTTACTGCATTAGTGTGGTTAATCATAGCAACAATCATCTCGATGATTGGCGGTGCAATTGGTGGAATGATATTAGCTGGTAAAGATATTGGTTATTCTTTCTCGGCTATGTTGGGAGCAATGTTTGCCCCGGCTGGTGCTATTCCAGCTATTCTTTTAGGATTTGCTTTATTAACTTTGTTGAAAACTTTCTAGGAGAGAAAATGTTTGAATTAGGTTGGTATTCTGCCAAGTTATTCTTCAAAGGCAAGCTAATCCGCGAACCTCTGCATTTTGTGCAACAAACATCAATTGGAATTGGCGTTGGTTTGCTATCACTAATAGCACTTGCTCAAGCAGATATTCCCTTGTGTATTCCCATAACTGTGTCTAGCTTAATTACGGGTATTTTAATGCCCTTTCTACTTAAAGATTTCAAAATGAAATAATTAAGTAGCTAACAGCCACAATAATTTCATATTTCATACTTCATACTTCACACTTTTGTTAATGACCAACCTCGAAGAATTCGTTGAAGAAATTAACCGCTTTGAGGCAATTATATCTGAGTGGGATGAAAGTCAAAGGTGTGTAGCTGTCGGTCTGAAACGAGCGATTGAAGCTTTGCATAAAGAAGCATTGACACGGTTGATTAAAAGCCTCAAACAAGAATCTATTTCAGCTTTACGTCATGCTGCGGATGATGAAGTTGTGTATGCAGTTTTGCTGTATCATGACTTAGTTAAACCACCACTCCCACCAATATTACAACGCATTCAAGCTGCCCTAGAAGAAGTACGTCCAGGGCTAAAAAGTCACAATGGCGATATAGAATTAGTCGCTTTTAAACCACCGGATACTGTAGAAGTTAGGTTAATAGGAACTTGCAGTAGTTGTCCAGCTTCTAATTTGACGTTATCTCAGGGAGTAGAACAGGCAATTAAAAATTATTGTCCAGAAATTAAGCAAGTAGTTGCAGTTAGCGATCGCCCTGCGGTAGATAATACTAATACTGGTTTAATTAGTCCCTTTGCTCCCAGCATTACAACTGCTTGGGTACGGGTAGCAACTGTGGAGCAAATTCCAGATTTAGGTATATTTGCCACAAAAGTTGCGGGACATACACTAATTTTATATCGGCAAGGCGATCGCATTACCTGTTACCGCAACGCTTGTTCTCATCTCGCATTACCCTTGGACACTGGTACGGTGGAAAATGGCATTATCACCTGTCCAGCACATGGGTTTCAATATCAGCTAGAGACTGGGGAATGTTTGACGGCTGATGTCCCTTTACAGTCATATCCAGTTCAGATGAAGGGTGAGAAGGTGTTTGTGAAATTGTCTCGATGATAAAGGGAATGAGTTCGACGGATGTTAAAAACCCCTCTCCAAACCTCTCCGCGAAACGGGGAGAGGCTTTGAAATGTGGAATACTTCTGCCCCTTTCCGCGTCGGAGAGGGATTGGGGAGAGGTTTATCGAACTCACGATATATTACATTTCAGCGTCAATAGAACACTATAAATTGCTGTGTAGGGGCTAACATCTGTAAGCTTCTACATATTTTTGCATTGATATAAATAAACAATGTTGTAGATTGACTGGTATATTTGGGAACTCTAGATTATAGAAGCATACGGGAGAATAGTTTCTATGTCTAGAAGCTCAATTAGTGCAACTTTAGCCCAAAAAGATAGAGATGCTTTGTTGCAAGCCATTACTACCATCAAAGAAAAGCTACCATTTTTAATTGATTTGAGTAACGAGGAGCGAAAAGCTTTACCCAAGATGGGTGATAAAAGCCGTGCCTTTGTTAGTAAAGCATTAGAGGTGGCGACACAAAACCCAGAGTTTTTACCACGTTCTTTTGATTTAGACGAGATGTGAAAGGATGTGCAATTGTTTGAAGCGTTGTATCCATTATTGCTGGCGCTGACTCAGTTGCAAGAATTGGTCGATGATACTTCTTTGGCGGTGGGTAGTGAAGCTTATGCTGCCGCGTTGCAAGTTTATAATTATGCAAAAGCTAGTGGACAAACCGCAGGATTAGATACTGTAGTTGAGGAAATGGGGCAAAGATTCGCCCGTAAATCTCGGAAGACCAAGCCCCAAGCAGCAGCATTGTAGAAAATAACTCGACAGTTGCACTTTTGAGGTGCAATGTTGAAGCTCAGAACTCGGATGTTGGAGTAATTTGCTCGGCGTTCCGTGTTCGGAGCTTGATTTTTGGAGTGAAAAGCTCGACGTTTCGTGTTCTGAGCTTGATTTTTGGAGTAAATTGCTCGACGTTTCGTGTTCTGAAGTTGAAGTTCCGAGTAAAAAGCTCGACGTTTCGTGTTCGGATGTTGAAAGGCGAAGTTAAAAAGGCGATGCTTACGGCGGGCTACGCCTACGCACCAGTATTTTATCTAAAAAAAGCTCATCACTATGCTTTACGGAATAAAAACTCGACCAACTCCCAGATAGTTTTCTATATCAAACACAATCTCAATCAGGCGAGTGGCACACTTTTGCCGATAGTTACTTTCATCAAGTCTATCAGGGTTTCCGATTGTCAAAATTGGTAGAGAAGTTGGTGTATTTTCCTCACGTATTGTCTGTTCCAGAGAATCATCTCCCTTCATATTTCGATTCGCTGTAATCAAAATCATCTGGTTGGTTTGAGCAAATTGCCAAACAACTCGGTCACTACTATCCATCGGCAAACCAACTTCCTGAAACGTAAAGAAGCGGATGGGTAACAAATCAAGCCATCCTTCAGCCGAGAGTGTTCCCCAGAATAAAACAGCATCGCCAGTTAAGTTGTAGTCAATCAGAAAGTTCATGACTGGGCTTTAATGCGTGCTTTCCAGGCTTGCAGTTTTGCACGCAGGGCTTCTTGACCAGATTTAGGGGGCATTGCTGCAATTTTTGCAAAGTGTTCTCGATTTCGCTCTTCCCAATATTGGCGAATTTCCTCTGCTGTTTGCAGACATTCTTGGTATTCTGCCTCAACTTCTATATGATGAGTTTCAATGTATGCTAATGCTGAATTAATCTGCTCATCATTAAGACCAAGCTTCTCACGAATCAGTTTTGGTGGATACTGAGCCTTTAAGTAATCAATCACATCGTAAAGTGTGATGCGTGTGCCTGCGATCGTTAATCCACGTTCTGTCCGAATGATAGCCGCTTTTCCATTAGATGTTGGAGCCATATCCACGGCCTCTTAGAATCTGCTTTTACTAGGGATTTTATCAAAAATCCGCCTTATGTGAATTAAGGCAGAGGATGCTGTTCAATATATAAATAGTCGAAAGCTAAATATATACTGAACACAGATGCTTGAAGAATTTGTGAGCTTAGGGAAGTGGTGGCTTCCTCATAACCCAGAAGTAATAGTTCCTGGAAAACTAAGTTTTTTACCTGAAAGTGGCGCAAAATTAGAATTAATTGGTTCATTTTATAGTTCACCGTTTGAAAAGACAGATCAGGTAAAAGACATTTCTTTGCCAATTAATATTTTTAATGTTGAAGATGAAGATGATTCAAATCTAGTATCAGGTATAGAACTTAAATTTATTAAGCCCGAAGAAATCATTATCCTTGGCTTACTTGATAACAATGAGGAAATTAGCCTATATCGATGTTCTGGACAGATTACAAAGTTTGAATTTGGAAAAAATAGAGAAAATCTCTCATTTAATGTTGAATATGTTTTCAGGAAAATCCATTTTGAAAAGGAACAAGACATAAAATTTAAATCTATTTCTGTTCAATATTCTCATTTAGAGAAATGGGTTGGTAAATCTGGAATAGAGGTTGCCACGTCACAAGAAGAAAATAAAATATGTGTGAGTTATCAGCCTCCATCAAATATTCATTTAACAAAGATTGGTAGCTTGGATATAAATATTACATTTTCCCAAATGTATATTAACCCATTTGACTTATATTTTGGTACAACCTATTACAAGGCAAATATTGAACAAAAAACTTATTTGACTATACAAAATCCTTGTAATCAACCATTAGATGAGTGTATCAATCTATTGATAAGCTTTCGTGATTTACTGAGCTTTGCAATCACAAAACCAACTTCAGTAATAGAGATTACTGGAATAGTAAATGTAATTTATCAAAAGCCTGTAAAGCAAAAGAATCTAAGTATCACCATAGAAGAAGAGTTACGGGAAACTCAAGTCATTATAATGTTTGGCTTATGGGGTTCTGCAAAAAATTCTGAGATAGAGCTATCTCCCCATGAGATGCTATTTACTTTTAGTGATGTAGAAAAAAATTTGGGGGCAGTATTTGAAACATGGATTAATAAAAAGGAAACGTATGAATTTGTTTTTGACTTGTTAATGACTACTATATATACTCCCAGCCTTTACTTACATTATAAGTTTATAAATATAATTCAAGCATTGGAAGCTTATCATACAAGCAAATATGAAGGCATATACCAAGATCAAAAGATTTATGAGAAGGGTCTTTACACGCTATTTCGAGAAATTTTAAACAATTTTCCAAGTGAAATTACTGATAAAGAAAAGGGAATTAGCGATGAATTTAGGAATGCTTTAAAGGGAAAACTTAAATTTCAAACGCGGTTTACTTTAGAAACAAGACTAAAAGAAATACTCAATAATATTTCATACTTGCTGCCGAATAATTTTATAGGAAGTATGGAAGATAGAGAATTGTTTGCTCGTAGAGCTTCTGAAACTCGGAATGCGCTGACGCATCATGATAAAGAAAAACGAAAACAGGCGGCAGAAGGTCTGGAGTTATTCCAGCTTTTTCATACCCTAACTGTACTTCTACAAATTTGTTTACTTACAGAACTTAACCTCACTGATGACTCTATTAAAACTCTTGTGCAGCGAAATAGATTGTACCTGAATACGTGGCGACCACGATGAAGAATGCAAAAACTACCAACTGACTTGGCTAGGAGATTTGATTACTACCAACAATCGCTTTCTGAACACCACTATTCACCCTCAAAACACAAACTTCCGACCTCAGAACACAAACATCCAAGCAAAAAGCTCAAAATTTCCCCTTCCGAACTCTAAGGTTCACCTTCAGAACACCAACGTTACACTTCTGAACTCGAAATTCCGACTTCAGAACTTGAAACTTTACCTTCCGAACTCGAAGTTTTGCTTTGCGATGTCAAACTACCGAGCAAAAAACTCGAAATGTGAGTTACAAGAGATATAGCTTACTGGCATAAGGGTGAGACATGAGTGAAACTCAAACTCAGTTACCGACAGATACATGGATTCCTGCTTCTTGGCAAGAATATTTGCAGGTACTCACTAAACTAGAAATTGATAAAGCGAAAAGTTATTACTACAAAGGATATATGAGGCTGGAAATGGCTCCAGTGAGTTTTGATCATGGTCAAGACCATGTGATAATTATATTTACGGTGACTTTATTTACGACACTGAAAGAGATTTTGGCAAGAGGTTTAGACACCACGACTTTTCGTAAGACTGGTGTACGGGAATGTCAGCCTGATGTAGCTTATTATCTCAGGGAACGCGCTCAAAGTATCCCAAGTGGTACCGGAATTGTCAATCTTGAACGCTATCCCGCACCAGATTTAGTGATTGAGATTGCGAAAACTTCTCTGCTGGATGATTTGGGAACAAAGCGAAGTCTCTACGAAGAATTAGGTGTTGCTGAATATTGGGTGGTAGATGTGCAGAATGCTCAAATCATTGCTTATACTATGGCAGATCAGGGAAGCAAACGTATTCAAGAATCGCAAGTTTTGCCTGGGTTGGTAATTGCAATTTTAGAAGAAGCCTTACGCCGTAGCCGTGAAACCAGTCAATCTGAAGTTTGTGCTTGGTTAATGTGCCAGTTTCAGAAACAGGAGGGTTGAATACTTGCAGTTTGGTGCTGGCTAGAAAAAACCCCTCTCCAAACCTCTCCCCCACAGGGAGAGAGGCTTTGAAGCTTTAAATTTTTTCTTTGAAAACGCGTAATACTTCTGCCCCTTTCTGCGTCGGAGACTCTTTGGGGAGAGGTTCATCCAACTCACCTTAAAACATTCTGGCGATCGCTCTACTAACTGGCACAAGTTGAGCCAAGATATACTTTACCCAAACCACGATTTAAGTATATACCTACACGGCTGCTGCTTATGTCATCATCTCCAGAGCGCCCGTTAAAAATTAATATTACGCTACCATCCTCCCATCCGCAGCTATTGGAGGGATTGGATTTATGGCTGCGCTTAGGTTTGATTTCTGATGCCCAAGTTAAGCAGCTGTGTCGAGATTATCTCTCCTGTACAGTGGTGTTACAGCCGCAAGTCGAACCTAAACCATTGGTAGCAGGTGTAACTGCAAGACAAGAAAAACCATTAATCGCCTATTCGCCACAACAGCCAGTCAAGGCGACTCAACCCAATTTTTTCACTCAGATGTTGCAATCTCTGGGGGAAGAATTGAGTGTTCGCTGGCTGCTATTTTTAGGTGTATTTTTAGTCGTACTATCTTCTGGCGTATTAGCTGCGAGTCAGTGGGAAAGGTTTCCGGCTGCGGGACAGTATGGGGTGTTATTTGCCTATACTTTAACGTTTTGGGGTTTAAGCTTTTGGACTGGTAGACAAGAAAATCTGAGATTAACAACTCAGACATTGTTGATTGTCACCTTATTTCTCGTGCCTGTAAATTTTTGGGCAATGGATAGCTTCGGGTTGTGGCACAATCCTCTTAATTGGTTGACAGTTGCGATCGCTGCGCCTACCCTAACTTTCATTACAGTTTTACTCTGCAAAAATCGTACAGTTTTTCCCAACTCCCCCATCAGCAAATTACCACTCATCAATATTCTGGCGCTGAGTTATTTACATTGGGGTTGGAAAATCAACGTTTTTCCTTTAATTGCTGTATATACAGCGATGATTGGCACAACTCTACTGACTGTCTATCACATTCGTCGCCAACAACGCATCAACACCGAAAATCAACTGGGTTTATTTGCTACTGTTATTGTTTATGCGTTGATAGTACTGCTGTCACGAGCAGTTTTTGTTGCTGGGGTAAATGTCACCCAACTGGGTTTAGCCATTGGTGTCTGCGGTTGGTTGATTACTTGGTTGGTGCAGGAGGCAGGAGGCAGAAGGCAGGAGGCAGAAGGCAGGAGGCAGGAGGCAGGGGGCAGGGGGCAGGGGGCTGAGGAAGTACCTCATACTCAGCACTCAGTACTCAATACTTTTTGGGAACTCTTGGGTGGTAGTTTACTATTCTTCGGTTGGGCTGTCGCCGTAGCAGATTATCCAGGGCAAGCTTTGGCTGTGAGTGGTTTGGCTTTGTGGTATGTCAGTCAGCGTTTGCAAAGATATAGTCTTCAGGTTGATTTAGCGGCACTTTTCTTTATCGGCTTACAGTCAATTTGGCTGGGTTGGCGATTAGTACCGCCAGGAACGCGACAATGGACGATCGCAATTGCCACAAATCTCACGCAAGCGCAAAATGAACCTTGGGCGTTGCTGAGTGTGGCATTATTTCCTTATTTAATCTTTATGGTATGGTTGGGCGATCGCTTGCGTCACGCCGAGAAACGAGATTTGGCGAATTTTGGCGAAGCACTCGCACTATTATTTGGCACTAGTTTAACGACCATCGCCACAATTAATCCTACTTTGCGATCGCTAAATCTAGTTTTTTCTACCATTACCTTAATTGTTGTTACCAAACGCCGTTCGCCATCTTCCACGCCTTTAATCTACCTAACTCACTTCATCGGGTTACTGGCACTTTTCTCGGTAATAGACTGGTTTTTCCCCACTCTCCCCCATTATCTCTGGGCAACTGTTATATCCATTGTGATGGTAGCAGAATGGGGATTTAGTCTCGGCAATGGTGGCTGGCAAAGTAGTGCATGGCATTTCGGGTTAGTATTATCCATCGTCAGTTTTAGTTTATTTTTTGATGCCACTGTTAATAAACAATATTGGGGCGTGATTTGGTTAATTACACCCTTATCTTTGACTTTTTTAGCGAGTCGCACCACAGGCAAACCCCGCACCATCAGGGCTTTATTGAGTGGGTTGGCTGTGTTTGCAGTGCAGTTTTTAACTATACTTCTACCAGAAACTAGATTTATTGGTTTGGCGGTGGGTACGGGTGTAATGTATCTCAATACCCGCTATTTAAGAAATGAAGGATCTGCCGCCTTTACCATCGGTTTAGGACTGAGTTTTGTGGCGGCGCTGTTGTGGGAAGGTATACCAGGCTTACCCCGTCTCGCTGTTGCAGGTTGGTTAGTCGTTGGTGCGATCGCCACTTTGAGTTTATGGTTAATGCGGAAAGTATTGCAACAACGCAACCATGAATTAGCAGGTATATATGCAGAAGCTAGTGATAAATGGGCGATCGCTTTATGTTGTACTGTACTATCAACCCTGACACTACACTCAGTCTTAGTTTATCAAGCAACCGTCATCCCAGGAGTTTGGTATTTAGTAGCCAGTGCAATTACTTTAGTCGCCATTGCTGATCGTAGTTGGCGAGAACCAACAAATTGGGCATTTTACGCTATTGGTTGGTGTGTGGAATTATTCATCGCCGAAGTATTAGCCTTTGGGGAACGTTCGACAATTAGAGTGGCGATCGCTAATATCGTTTTAGGTTTATTCACCCAACTTTTTGGCGAATGGTGGCGACGAAAATATCACCCAGAAAAACTTCCCAGCAGTTTACATATTTTGCCTTTAGTCTATGGCGCATTTAGTGTTTTACTGCGTTTAACTACTTTTACTGAGTGGACAGGTTTATTTACCTTGGGTGTCGCATTAATTGTCATTGGTGTAGGTAGACGACACCCAGATTTCAAACCTCTGCTGTACTTCGGCATTATTGGCGTATCAATTTCTGCTTATGAACTATTGTTCTATCAAATGTCCCAAGCTAGAGGGGGTGCATTAGGTGATGGCTTAATTGCCATGTCAACATTAGGTACAAGCATCATGCTTGTTTACAGCCGACTATCACCTTGGTTGAGCCAATACTTACGCCTCAGCCGCCAAGAAATCCAAGGTATCGCCCATCTCCACTGGGCTTGGAGTAGTGTATTATTAACCCTTGCCATTCCCCAGCCAATTCACAGTAACCGCCTTGTAGGCTTGGGTACAGGAGCATTATTAATTATGTATGCCATCTTCCAAGGACGAGGTACGACCAATTCGCCGCGTGTTTTCGGCAGAATTACTACACAAGAGATGTGGGTTTACCTCGGCTTATTACAAGTATTGGGTATGCGGGTTTATTGGCGAGAAACCGCCGTGGGACAGTGGATAGCTGGGCCGTTAGTACCTTGGAATGGGGCGATCGCTTGTTTAATAGCTTACTTCTTATACAGCTTACCCTGGGAGAATTGGGGTTGGTCAAAAAGACCTTGGCAACTTGCTGCATACATTCTGCCACTGATCATTTTATGGGAAACCAGACTACCAATTTACCCAATTACGCTGCTCATAGTAGCTGCTTTTTACATCATCTTAGCCAAGGTGAGTGAGAATATCCGGGTAACATATATCAGCGTCGCCTTAATTGATTGGGCATTATTTAAATGGTTATACCAATTAAATCTCACTGATGCTTTATGGTATTTCACCGCCAGTGGATTATCACTGTTGTACATTGCCCAAATTGATCCACAGCTAAAACTACCTGAATATAAATCATCTCGGCACATTTTACGGCTTATAGGTATGAGTGTCATTTGTGGATGGGCGCTGTTCTTTCATCAAAATAGAGTTTTTATCCCCGGAATTTTCAGCCTCATTGCTATTTTTGCCGGATTAGCTTTGCGAATTCGTGCTTTTCTCTATGTTGGGACAGCTACTTTTTTAATTACCAGCATTTATCAATTAGTAATTTTTAGCTTAAATTACCCGTTTTTAAAATGGGTCATTGGGCTACTACTGGGTATTTTACTCATTTATATCGCCGCCAACTTTGAAACTCACCGCACCCAAATTAATAGCTTACTTCGCAACACCAGCAATGAATTTCAAGAATGGGAGTAATTAGTTTTCTGCCATATACGATAAGTGCAAGATGTGTGGGTATTTCTGGGGTTACTCAAAATTTGCGATCGCACAAACAATTATCCATGATGCGAATCATTCTGATACCTGTGAATGAGTATTAGAACTTCATTAATGAGTCTTTGATATTCGTGAATGAGTCTTGGAACTCCATTAATGAGCTTTTGATATTTGTGAATGAGTCTTGAAACTCCATTAATGAGCCTTTGATATTCGTGAATGAGTCTTGGAACTTCATTAATGAGCCTTTGATACTCGTGAATGAGTCTTGAAACTCCATTAATGAGTCTTTGATACTCGTGAATGAGTCTTAGAGGGTGTTTGAAAAATGGTTGGTTGTGATTATTAGCACTTCTTGATCCCCCCTAACCCCCCTTTTTAAGGGGGGAAATGCTTCAAAGTCCACGCCACTTGCTTCAAGTCGGGAAACCCGCCCAACGCAGTGGCTCCCCTTTTTAAGGGGGATTTAGGGGGATCTAAAATGTTTGGCTACCAACAATAGGACTTTTAAAACATCCTTTTAAAGACTCACTCAGCACTTTGCCATATCCCGGATTTAGGAAATAGAATTTTAATCTCAGGCTAATTTTGGCAATCTGTAATGGTATTAAAATAAACATTAACCTTGGCCACGACTCACCGCGATGCACATCAAACTCTGCAAATATGCCCTCATCGCCTTGCTGACTACAACTCTCAGCATCAACTTAGATTTACCCAAGCTAAATTTTCTTCTCAACTTCAATTCAGTCGCTTCAGCACAAACCCCAGACCCACGCAAAGCCCAAGCAGATGAACTGTTACAGCAAGGTCGCCAGCAATTTCAAATCAGTCAAATTGAAGCAGCATTAAAATCTTGGAAACAAGCACTAGTTATTTACCGAGAGATAAAAGACCTTAAGGGTGAGGGTAAAGCTCTGGGGAATCTCGGTGTTGCTTACCAGACTTTGGGAGACTACCCCAAAGCCATTGAATACCAACAGCAACACTTAGTGATCGCCCGTGAAATTAAAGACCGTAAAGGTGAGGGTGCAGCACTGGGGAATCTCGGTAATGTTTACTATTCTTTAGGAGAATACGCCAAAGCCATTGACTACCAGCAGCAGAGTTTAGCGATCATCCGTGAAATTAAAGACCGTTTGGGTGAAGAACAATTACTGGGGAATCTCGGTCTTGCTTACTGGGCTTTGGGAGAATACGCCAAAGCCATTGACTACCAGCAGCAGAGTTTAGAGATCGCCCGTGAAATCAAAGACCGTTTGGGTGAGGGACAATCACTGGGGAATCTCGGTCTTGCTTACGATTCTTTAGGAGATTACCCCAAAGCCATTGACTACCAGCGGCAGAGTTTAAAGATCAAACAAGAAATCCAAGACCGTTTGGGTGAGAGTCATGCACTGGGGAATCTAGGCAATGCTTACCAGTCTTTGGGAGATTACCCCAAAGCCATTGAATACCAGCAGCAGAGATTAGAGATCGCTCGTGAAATCAAAGACAGTGAAGGCGAGGGTGCAGCACTGGGGAATCTTGGCAATGCTTACTATTCACGAGGAAACTACGCCACAGCCATATACTACCAGCAGCAGAGTTTAAAGATCGCCCGTAAAATCCAAGACCGTTTGGGTGAGGGTAATGCACTAGGAAATCTCGGTCTTGCTTACCAGTCTTTAGGAGACTACCCAAAAGCAATTGAATCCCAACAGCAACACTTAGCGATCGCCCGTGAAATCAAAGACCGTCTTGGTGAGGGTCTAGGTTTAAACAATCTAGGACTTACTCTCTACAAATCTGGTAATCTCGCCGCCGCAGAGAAAACGCTGTATAGGGGAATTCAGGTTTATGAATCTCTGCGAGATATAAAATTAAATGACACCAATAAAGTCTCAATTTTTGAAACGCAAAGAAATATCTACAATACTTTACAACAAGTTCTCATCGCTCAAAAGAAAACCGATACAGCTTTAGAAATATCCGAACGCGGTCGTGCTAGGGCGTTTGTTGAATTACTCTCATCTCGCTTGAATAAAGACAACAGCCAGATGAAATCGCTCTCCGCACCAACAATAGCCGAGATGAAACAAATTGCCAAACAGCACAACTCTACCTTAGTGCAGTACTCAATTATTTATGATGACTTCAAGGTAGAAGGTAAACAACAACATAAAGAATCAGAACTCTTAATTTGGGTGATCAAACCCAATGGCGAAGTCACATTTCATCGCCAAGACCTTAAACCATTGTGGCAAAAACAAAATACTAGTCTGGCAAATTTAGTTGACAGCATTCTTGGCACAGGCACTAGTTTTTGGAAAAAACCTCTACAGCAAATCCATGAAATCCTAATCCAACCAATCGCCCAAGAACTACCCAAAGACCCTAATGCTCATGTTATTTTTATCCCTCAAGAATCCTTATTTTTTGTGCCTTTCCCAGCCTTAAAAGATGCAGACAATAAATACCTCATTGAAAAACACACCATCCTCACTGCACCGTCAATTCAAGTATTAGATTTAACTCATAAACAAAGGCTCCAAACACGAAACGCATCTAATCAAAATGCCGTAGTTGTTGGTAATCCCATCATGCCCCGTGTCGCTTACAAACCTGACGACAAACCAGAACAATTAGAAGCTTTACCTCATACAGAAATTGAAGCAAAAGAAATTGCGCGGCTATTAAATACCAAAGCCATCATCGGTAAAGATGCAACCAAAAACCAAATTTTAAAACTGCTGCCAAAAGCCCTAATTATTCATTTAGCAACTCACGGATGGGCTGATGATACTCGCGGTTTAGGAAGTTGGATTGCATTAGCACCAAACCCAAAAAATCAACAAGAAACAGGTAATGGCTTACTCACTGCTGAAGAAATATTAGATTTAAAACTGCAAGCCGAATTATTTGTGATCAGTGCTTGCCAAACTGGACGGGGACGCATCACGGGTGATGGTGTGATTGGTTTATCGCGTTCGATAATTTCTGCTGGTGTTTCCAGTGTGTTAGTTTCCCTTTGGGTAATTCCCGATGAAGATTCCCAGTTACTTATGAGGGAGTTTTATCAACATCTGCAAAAAAATCCAGATAAAGCCCAAGCATTACGCCAAGCTATGCTAACTAGAATTAAAGAAAATTCTCTACCAGTCAACTGGGCAGCTTTTACACTAATTGGCGAAGCGTAACCCAATAAAATCCTGAAAATGTTGGGTTTCGCAAAGCCTCAACCCAACCTACGCCTGACCTAAGAATAATGCTTCTAAGATACAGTGATCGCATATCTCCAAAAAAGCGATCGCTGGAGTTTTCAGAAATTTGTGACTTTTACCCCTAAAATGCGATCGCATTACATCCAAATCTTGCTCATTTAATATAATCCCTTCACCCACTGCCATTCTTGCGCTAATCCCTCCCTCAGAGAAACTTGCGGCTGATATCCCAAAATTTTCTGGGCTTGGGATATATCGGCCGCAGTGTGGCGTGCATCTCCCATTGCTTTTTCAATGTAGTTTTTCTTAATAGGCTGACCAACAATTTCTGCCATTGTGTCCAAAACTTCTGTTAACACAACTCGGCTACCACCACCAATGTTTAAAATTTTACCAACTGCTGCCTCTTCACTCGCCGCAGCCAAATTTGCCGCAACAACATCACTCACAAATGTAAAGTCCCGCGTTTGCTGTCCATCCCCATAAATCGGAATTGCTTCATCCTGCAAAATAGCTTTGAAAAATTTATGAAATGCCATATCTGGGCGCTGTCTCGGCCCGTAAACTGTAAAATAGCGTAATGCCACAATCGGCACAGCAAAGTTTTTCTGATACAGTCCACACAACCGTTCTGCGGCTAACTTAGTAATGCCATAGGGTGAAACAGGATGAGGGCAAATACTTTCATGAGTGGGTAAAGTTTCTGCATCACCATAAACACTAGATGTCGAAGCAAATACTAACCTTTTAAGTTTTTTCGCATCCTTGGCTGCTTCTAACAAAACTTGTGTAGAGTTGATATTACGTTCAGTATAAGCACGGAAACCTTCACCCCAACTAGCCCTAACTCCTGCTTGTGCTGCCTGATGGTAAATAATTTCTACATCTTTGAGTAAGGTTTGCCAATCTAAAAACTGAATATTTCCTTCAATTAATTTAAAGTTAGACCAGCAACTTAAGTAAGCAATGTTCTTACGTTTTAATATTGGATCGTAGTAATCATTAAATTCATCGATACCGATTACTTCTTCTCCTTGTTGTAACAGCACTTCTGTAATGTGAGAACCAATAAAGCCTGCTGCTCCTGTAACAATAATTTTAGTCATGTTCTCTATTTACCTGTTTTTTGATATTTCCCTGACTGCAATATTCACAGGTTAATACTTATCTTGTAGAAACGTCACCATTTAGCAGTAATGTTTAAATTAATCATGAAAATATAGCAAAATTACTTACGTATACTGTTGGATATTTCCTAAGATTAATTTAATTTCAAACATAATAATTACAGTAGAATTCCGAAGTCGGAATCATCATAGTCTCTCTACCTAGTACAACAAGGCAAAAGTAAAAAGTAAAAAGTCAAAAGGAAAAAGAAAGAATAGTGATACCACGAGCCTCTTAGCAATTCCAGATGGTCTGTTTATTTACGCCAACCTGTACTAGTTTTATTACCTAAATAATGTACTTTTATTAACGAGAAATATGCTGTCAGTAAGTTTATTTATACCTTTGCCTGATCAAGGACTTGCATCAGTACCTAAATTAGTGAAAAATTGATCCGCGAGTAGTTCTAGTACATAGCTGTCATTGGCAATAGCGCAAAGGTTGCGAAGATGAAGTCTTTTGACTTTTGACTTTTGACTTTTGACTTCCTAGAGTATTCTCATGTCACAAGGGACGCAAGAGGAAATCAGTGAAAGTTTTAGTTGTCGGTAACGGAGGGCGTGAACACGCTCTAGCATGGAAGTTATTGCAATCGGAGCAAGTTGAACAAGTGGTCTGTTTACCGGGGAATGGTGGTACAGCCAATATGGCAAGGTGTGAGAATTTGCCCTTGGCAGTCGATGATTTTACCGGTATCAGCCAATACGCCCTAGCAAATGACATTTCTTTGGTAGTAGTCGGGCCAGAAGTCCCACTGGCGAAGGGAATTACTGACTACTTACAAGCGCAAGGACTGATGGTATTTGGCCCTGTCAGAGCGGGAGCGCAAATTGAGGCCAGCAAGGCTTGGGCAAAGGCTCTGATGCAGGAAGCTGGTATTCCGACAGCTAAGGCTGCGGTATTTACGGAGGCGGCGGCAGCTAAATCATATATTAAAGCTCAAGGTGTGCCGATAGTGGTGAAAGCTGATGGCTTGGCAGCAGGGAAGGGCGTAACAGTTGCTACCACAATAGAACAAGCAGAGACCGCCATTGATGCCATTTTTCAAGGGCAGTTTGGCAGTGCGGGCGAGTTTGTCGTAATTGAAGAGTGTTTAATTGGCCAAGAGGTATCAGTTTTAGCCTTGACTGATGGGTTAACAATTCGCCCCTTGTTGCCGGCGCAAGACCATAAACGAGTCGGTGAGGGTGATACGGGCGATAATACTGGGGGGATGGGAGCATACTCCCCAGCGCCCATTGCCACACCCGAATTAATGGCACGGGTGCAAACAGAAGTTTTAGAGAAAGCGATCGCCACTCTCCGCACCAAAGGCATAGACTATCGTGGTGTGCTTTACGCTGGGTTGATGATTACACCGGAAGGTGACTTTCAGGTGTTGGAATTTAACTGTCGTTTCGGTGATCCCGAAACCCAGGTGATTTTGCCGTTGTTAGCCACACCCTTATTAGATTTAATCCTGGCTTGTGTACAGCAGCGTTTAGGAGAAATGCCCCCTATTGCTTGGCATAGTGGCGCAGCGGCTACTGTAGTGGCGGCCTCTGGCGGTTATCCGGGAGATTATCAAAAAGGCAAGGTAATTACTGGTATTGAAGCAGCCGCAGGAGTCACCGTATTTCATGCGGGGACAAAATTGAACGACCAACAGCAAGTTGTCACCGATGGGGGACGAGTGTTAAATGTGACTGGCACAGGGGAAAACTTTCAGCAAGCGATCGCCCAAGCATATACAGGGTTGAAATCTATTCAGTTTGAAGGAATATATTATAGGAGAGACATTGGCTATAGAGTGCTGAGTGCCGAGTGCTGAGTGCTGAGTCAATGATATTCTCTCTAGCTTCTAGCCCCTACCATGTTAGACAAATTAACTGTTAATTTTTTAGTTGTTGGGGTTTATCACAAAAACTACTAACAACTTTATTGAAAATGTTAGCTCTGTTAAAAACAATCCGAGAAGCGATCGCCAATTGGTGGTCAGATTTCACCCTCCAAACTAAGCTTCTAGCTGTTGCCACTTTAGTGGTTTCTTTGGTGATGAGTGGTCTGACCTTTTGGGCTGTAAATACAATTCAGCAAGATGCCCGTCTGAATGACACCCGATTCGGCCGCGACTTGGGGCTGCTACTTGCTGCTAATGTTACCCCTCTCATTGCGGAAAATAATCTCACTGAGGTTGCTCAATTTTCCCAAAGATTTTATAGCAGTACTTCCAGTGTGAGGTATATGCTCTACGCTGACGAAAGCGGCAAAATCTTTTTTGGCATTCCCTTTTGGGAACGAGAGGTGGAAAACTCTTTGTTGACAATTGAGCGACGCATACAATTGCCAGACGATTACCCTGGTGATGACGATAAGCCAATGGTGCGGCAACATAACACCCCAGATGGCATTGTCACCGATGTATTTGTCCCCCTCATCGTTAATAAAAAATACCTGGGTGTTTTGGCGATTGGCATCAATCCCAACCAAACCGCTGTTATATCTACGAATTTCACCCGTGATGTCACCATTGCTGTGTTTATCACGATTTGGGTGATGGTAATTTTGGCTGGTGTCATTAATGCTTTAACTATTACCAAGCCAATAAAAGAACTGTTAGTTGGTGTGAAACAAATCGCCACGGGGAATTTCAAGCAGCGCATCGATTTACCCCTAGGCGGTGAACTGGGAGAGTTAATTCTCAGTTTCAATGATATGGCAGAGCGTCTAGAACGCTATGAAGAACAAAATATTGAAGAACTAACAGCAGAAAAAGCCAAACTAGAAACGTTAGTTTCCACGATTGCTGATGGTGCGGTGTTGATTGACAACAATATGCAGGTGATTTTAGTCAACCCCACAGCACGCCGAATTTTTTGCTGGGAAGGCAATGATGTAGTAGGTAGTAATGTTTTACATCAATTACCCCCAGCTATTCAGATGGAAATCACTCGTCCCCTTTACGAAATGGCGGCGGGAGAATGCGACAGCGCCGAGTTCCGCATTCATCTCAATCAACCAACCAAGCGCACCATTCGGATTTTATTAACTACAGTACTCAATCTCCAACGGGAAAGTATTAAAGGGATTGCGATTACTGTACAAGATATTACGCGGGAAGTAGAACTCAACGAAGCTAAGAGCCAATTTATCAGCAACGTTTCCCATGAACTCCGCACACCGTTATTCAATATCAAATCTTTTATTGAAACGCTGCACGACTATGGCGAAGACTTGAGTATAGAACAGCGTCAGGATTTTCTTCAAACTGTTAACCATGAAACCGATCGCCTGACTCGTTTGGTTAACGATGTTTTAGACTTATCTAAGTTAGAATCTGGTCGGAGTTACAACTTTGATGGTGTAGATCTCGCCCAAGCTATTGAACAAACACTGCGAACTTATCAACTCAATGCTAAAGATAAAGGTATTGA
Organism: Nostoc cycadae WK-1; assembly: GCF_002897135.1. Lineage (NCBI taxonomy): Bacteria > Bacillati > Cyanobacteriota > Cyanophyceae > Nostocales > Nostocaceae > Nostoc > Nostoc cycadae. The sequence continues at coordinate 208,661 of NZ_DF978427.1, forward strand.
ACTAATTCAAGAAGTTGCTCCTAATTTACCGCTGGTTCTGGGTAATTATGATTTATTACTCCAAGTCTTAGCTAATTTAGTCGGAAATGCCTTGAAATTTACCAAAGCAGGGGGGAAAGTAGCTATTCGCACCTATCAATTAGATCCCAAACCCCATGCTCCCAATCAATCTCCGCGTGTGCGCGTGGAAGTATCTGATACTGGTATTGGTATCGGCTCAGAAGACCAACAGGCAATTTTTGACCGCTTCTTCCGCGTCGAAAATCGAGTTCATACTTTAGAAGGTACTGGTTTGGGTTTATCAATTGTCAGAAATATTGTGGAAAGGCATGGTAGTAAAGTTCACTTGGTAAGTGAAATTGGCATCGGGACAACTTTCTGGTTTGATTTAGCTTTATGTGATTAGACTTCTTGCGCGAATGTTAAAACTCAAGAATTTTATATCTCACGCAAAGGCGCAGAGGCGCAAAGAATGAAACAGGCAAAGTCTGATTGATGCAAGAGATATATTAGAAATAAAGAGGTTCAAAGGCTTTTGCGTCGTAACTCCTATCCCACAGAAAATACGACTCGGAAACCGCAAATCCTTAAACCGCCGTCTGATTCATTCCAGCTGCGACTGGCGCTGCGACACAGTTCTGCACCGAAGTTCCAGGAACCACCTCGTAGCACCCGACGGTTACTATCACCGCCATCTTCCCAAACTCGTCCATCTGAGGGTGCGCCTTGGTAATTGTTGTGCCAAGGGTCAGCGCACCATTCCCAAACTAACCCGTGCATATCGTACAATCCAAAGGCGTTGGCGACTTGAAAATTTCCTACATCGGTGGTTTCTTTGCGATATCTGGTTTTTCCTTCCATCAAATAGGTATCGCTATCGCTGTAATTGACTAGTTCTGTAGTGATTTTTTCGCCAAAGTGAAAGGATGTGGTGGTTCCGGCGCGACAAGCATATTCCCATTCGGCTTCGCTGGGGAGGCGATATTCCCTTCCGGTTTGTTGGGAGAGTCTGATGCAAAATTCTACCGCTTCGTGCCAAGAAACGTTTTCTACTGGGCGGTTAAGTCCTTTAAATTTGGAAGGGTAGGGATTTAAGGTTTGTTTGACTTTGGGTAAGGCGGTGACTGCACGCCACTGTGCTTGAGTTATAGGATATTTACCCATAAAAAAGGGTGCGATCGCTACTCGATGTTGGGGACGTTCATCTGCATCGCCTTCAAAGGTGGGTGAACCCATTAAATAAGTACCACCGGGAATCGCTACCATTTCTAAGGTTACGCCTTTGCTCAATTCTTCCACAAAAAATTCGGCTGTGGTGCGATCGCGGCTAACTTCTCTACCGCCTGTATCTACTGTGACTACTGCAAATTCACAGGTTTCTAAGGGTGGTAAGGGTTTAATTATTTTTGGTTCTGTTGGTAATTTTAGTAATGTCGGTTGTGTTATTTGTGGTTCAATAATAACTGTTTTAGCCGATTTCAAATCATTCAAAACTTCTGTTGCTGATTGATAGCGATCGCTTGCTAAATGTTCCAGTAATTTATCTAAAATTTTTCTTAGGTCTTCGCTAATATAAATACCTTGTGCATCTAAATATTCCTGCCATAACCACTGACCGTTCATGGCATCATAAATGGGGTCTTTAATTTGTCCGTAAGCATCTTGGATGGGTAAACATTGCGTTAGCAACCTCACACAAGTGACCCCCAAAGCATATAAATCACTCGCCGGGCAAGCAAAACCCGCCATCTGCTCACTAGGAGCATAACCCATTGTATAAATTACTGTAGCTTGTCTAGCTATGCTAGTTTGGGTTACTTGTTTTGCACCGCCAAAGTCAATTAATACTAATTTGCCATCGCTATCACGTCGGATAATGTTCTCTGGTTTGATATCTCGATGAACAAAGTTACAAGTATGAATAAATTCTAATACTGGTAATAAATCTGTTAATATTTTGCGAATTTTTTCTTCGTTAAAAGATTGCTCTTTAACTTCTTCTAAGAGGGTTCTACCTTGGATAAATTCTTGAACTAAATATAAACTCGAACCTTGGGCAAAGTAAGCTAATAATCTGGGAATTTGGCTATGATTTTCTCCGAGTTCATACAGTCGAAATGCCTCTTCTTTGAAGAATTCTGCGGCTTTAGTACGTTGTCCGGTTCCTTGAATTTGCGGAAAGAATTGTTTAATGACGCAAGGTGCATCTAGTCTATCTGCATCTTCGGCTGCGTAAGTTTTGCTAAATCCACCTTCGCCTAATAGTTTTAATACGCGGTAACGGTTTCTTAGCAGTTTGCCAAAACTGCTGTGTCCGCAACTTATGCAAAATCTATTGCCGTCAGCATTAAAGGGATTTGAACAATTGGGATTTTGGCAGATTTGCATAACGAGGAGGATGTAGCAACTTGTCCAAAGTTAGCCCCAATATTATCGAATTGAAAACCGATTTCTAGACAAATAAATATCAACTAAATTTCATCTGCATATATACCAGCATGAAAACATACAGATGAGCGTAATTTATTTATTTGTCCCTCTGTGTTGGGTACTGTTTAATTTTGAGAATGAATGATAGCACTAATTTCCATTCCACCAGGAATCATAAGATAGGTATCTTGCCATTGTCAAGGGTATTTGATGATGGATGTAAGTACTAATTAACGCTGAATAGATTTTGTCATAATTGAGCTATTGTGATTTATTTATAAAGTTAAATTTATATCTATTTTTTTACATCACCGACTTACTTAATAACTCAGTGATCTAGTTGTAGATTAACTATTTTCTCTCTCCTAAAATCCGCATAAATTCAGCTATAAAAGCAACAATTGCTGATACTGTAATTAGCAACATACTGAGAGCATTGATATCAGGCTTCACACCTGTTCTAATCCGACTAAAAATCTCCATTGGCAAGGTGTTATAACCGCTACCAGCGGTAAAACTAGCAATGAGAAAATCATCTAAACTGAGAACAAAAGCCAGCAGACAACCAGCTACAATTCCTGGCATTAATTGTGGTAGTAATACTTTAATAAATGCTTGTAATGGTGTAGCGCCTAAATCTAGTGCGGCTTCTTCTAAGTGGGGATCTAAGTTATTGAGTCTTGAACCCACTACTAGCCCTACGTAGGCTAAACAAAATACGATGTGCGCCGCGACAATTGTCCATAAACTCAAAGGAACAGCAAAGGCGGCGAGAAATACCAAAGTGGCAACGGCGATCGCAATATCAGGAATAATTAAGGGTAAGTAAGCTACACCCCGATACAAACTCTTACCCGGAAATGTATACCGCGCTAATCCCACCGCCATTAAGGTTCCTAACACGGCGGAAATTCCCACGGCGCAAAAGGCCACTATCAAACTATTGTTCAAAGCCGATAAAATGCGATCGTCACTGAAGAGTTTGCTATACCAATCGAGGGTAAATCCTTGCCAAGTTGCACTGTAAGGAGACTGGTTAAAACTATAAAATCCTAATACCAGTATAGGTAAATACATAAAAATAAACATAATTACTGACAAAACCGCCTGCCATGCGACACGCGGTTTTTTTTGTGTAGGCGAAATATTCATGTTTAGAGTTGAGTGATTTTCTATATTTTCCTAGTGTATCTGTTTTAACTCAAAAGTCAAAAAATCGGGGTTGAAGGAGATAAGGTTATTGCGTTTAGGGACTAATTCTTCCTCTTATATCCTTTCTACCGTCTCAAAGAAGCTTGCTCAATGCACTAACTTTACCTCTTGTGGAGAGGTAAAGTTCTCTACAAAGGTAGACAACTTCTAAAGTAATAAAAGCTTAATATTTTAATGCAGTTATTTATAAAAATGGTTTTTAAACTGAATTGATAGTGCTAGGAAAAATTGCTGAGTTAAAACACCATTGGGTTATTTTCACCTAAAACTCATTGCTATTAAAAAACAGACACTATTAATTCCCAATCAATCCTTTAGGAGGTTTGTAATGAAAATAGCGCAAGTTGCCCCATTATGGGAGAGAGTACCACCTCCAGCTTACGGAGGTATCGAGTTAGTTGTGGGGTTACTGACCGATGAATTAGTGCGACGCGGACATGAAGTTACTTTATTCGCATCGGGTGATTCTATTAGTTTAGCCAAGCTAGAATCAGTACATCCTCGTGCTTTACGACTCGATAAGGATATCAAGGAATATAACATTTATGAAATGTTACAGTTAGCTTCTGTATATGATCAGGCGGATGAATTTGATATTATCCACTCTCACATGGGCTGTGCGGCATTGCCTTATGCAAATCTTGTGAGTACCCCGACAGTTCATACTTTACACGGGATTTTTACCCCTGATAATCAAAAGATGTTTCAATATGCGAAACGTCAACCTTTTATCAGCATTTCTCATACCCAACGGGAAAATTCCCTAGGTTTGAATTATACAGCCACAGTTTACAACGGTATAGATGTAAGTAGTTACAAGTTTCATCCTGAACCGGAAGAACAGCCTTATTTAGCATTTTTAGGTCGAATATCTCCAGAGAAGGGAACACATTTAGCAATAGCTATTGCTAAACAATCTGGTTGGCGTTTAAAAATAGCTGGTAAGGTAGATGTTGTTGATGTAGATTACTTTGAACGAGAAATTAAACCTTTAATTGATGGCGAACAAATTGAGTATTTAGGTGAAGCGAATCATCAGCAAAAAAATGCTCTTATGGGTGGTGCAGTAGCTACTTTATTTCCCATTACTTGGCGAGAACCCTTTGGTTTGGTGATGGTGGAATCAATGGCAGCAGGTACACCAGTAATTGCGATGAAATTAGGTTCGACATCTGAGGTAATTGCCGACGGAAAAACAGGTTTTCTCTGTAATAATGTGGCGGAATGTGTGAGTGCCATTAACAAAGTCGCAGAGTTAGACAGATATACTTGCCGTCAGTATGTCGAAAACAATTTTAGCTTTCAGCGGATGACTGATGGTTATGAAGAAGTTTATCGACAAATTTTGCAAAATAAATTTGCCAAAAATGGTTATGTTCGCAGTACTGTGACTTCAGGAATTGCCAGAAGATAAATCAATGCTTTTGTAGGGGTGCGAGATATAAAAAAATCGCATCCTCTTGTTTGAGAATGCGTTGCCCATACCTGTCTATTTTTAAATTAAATAGCTTATTATCTGGCTTGTTTAATTAAAACAACTTGACAATCTTCACCACCGTATTTCTGACAGGTTTCTACAGCATATTTTTTGGCAAGAGATTGGTTAGTACCCCAGCCTGTACCATAACTACCATCAGAACCCACAGCTAAGGCTCCCCAAGCATTTTTAAACCACAATGGTGTTGTACAATCTCCAGCCGCACTTTCACGGCGACATTTATTTAAAGATACGTTGATTGCTGCTTGCTTTGTTTTAGCAATTCCTGTTGAATAAACTTTAGTAGAAGGAGAATAAGAAATGGCTCCAAATACATTGTTAGCAGCGCCAGCTTGAGCAGTCTGGGTAATTGCAGGTAATATAGAGATAACTGCGATCGCGGTCAATAAGCTTTTTTTAAAACCTACTTTTAACATATTTATTTCCTAATAATATTAGGTGGTGACTACAACACGTTTTGGTGTGTTGCAACTATTATTTGCTACGTTAATTAATTTCAGGATTCGCGTTTATACTCATCTTTTTATGAAGATATGCTTCATAAAAAATTCCCCACTTCTTTAAGAAGTGGGGAATCTGATCATGTGTTAGCCCCAAGACGATACAAGGGTGATGCGATCGCTCTATGATCCGGTAAGTACTGTCTAGACAGCAACAAATTATGTCGCCAACAATCTCGATTAACGATAGTCAGCACTTACAACTCAAACCTCTAGAAATCCCTTCCAAGTTACTGTTAGGGCCAGGCCCCTCCAATGCCCATCCTACAGTTCTCCAGGCAATGAATACCTCTCCTCTGGGACATCTTGACCCAGATTTCTTAGGGCTGATGGATGAAATTCAGTCGTTACTGCGTTACGTTTGGCAAACCGAAAATCCCTTAACTATCGCTGTCAGCGGTACGGGTTCTGCTGCAATGGAAGCAACTATCGCCAATGCGGTAGAACCCGGTGATGTGGTTTTAATCGGTGTGGCGGGATACTTTGGTAATCGCCTTGTTGATATGGCTGGGCGATATGGTGCAGATGTGCGTAGCATTACCAAACCTTGGGGGCAAGTTTTCTCGTTAGAGGAACTCCGCACCGCAATGGAAACCCATCGCCCAACCATTTTGGCTTTGGTTCACGCTGAAACTTCTACAGGTGCGCGTCAACCATTGGAAGGTGTGGGTGAATTGTGTCGAGAATTTGGCACGTTGTTATTAGTGGATACTGTAACTAGCCTTGGTGGCGTACCAATATTTTTAGATGAGTGGGGAGTAGATTTAGCTTATAGCTGTAGTCAAAAAGGCTTGGGTTGCCCACCTGGGGCTTCACCTTTTACCATGAGTCCCCGTGCTTGGGAGAAATTGCAGCGCCGTAGCACAAAGGTGGCAAACTGGTATTTAGATATGACTTTACTCAGTAAGTATTGGGGTAGTGAACGCGTTTATCATCATACAGCCCCAATCAACTTGTATTATGCTCTGCGGGAAGCCCTGCGCTTAGTTGCCGAGGAAGGATTAGCCAATTGCTGGCAACGTCATCAAAAGAATGTGGAATATTTCTGGGACAGGCTAGAAGACGTAGGACTGAGTTTGCACGTTGAACGGGAATATCGTTTGCCGACTCTCACTACAGTCCGCATTCCTGAAGGGGTGGATGGTAAAGCGATCGCCCGACAGCTGTTAACAGAACACGGAATTGAAGTTGGCGGTGGACTAGGAGAACTGGCTGGTAAAGTGTGGCGTGTTGGGTTGATGGGCTTTAATAGCCGTAAAGAAAATGTTGACCGACTGATAGAAGCACTGGGGGAAGTGTTGCCTAAATAGTTTGCATCTGGAGGAGGGATGAGGGACAATGATTTTTCACTATTCCTTATTCCCAACTCCTCATTCCCTATACTCATACAGATTTAATATTGGTGCGTTAATAAGGATGTAACGCACCTCAATAATAATGGTGAGCGCACCCTTAATCCTTCAAATTTGAACTTAAATAACAAATCGACACTTTAAGCTACAACTTCTTCGCGTTGACAATCAAATACAACCATAAAAGAAGCATCTGGCATCATTTGACGTAGGCGCTGCATGTAACCATCGGCATCGGAACGACTGCGAAAGCGAGCGACAATTTCTCTTTGGGCATCTGGCTGTAAACGGGCAATTGCCCAAGAATTGAGGCGTTCTTTATAGGCGATCGCCTGATTTTCGGTTTGATTAGCTTTGTATTCCGTATTTTGTGGCATGATTTAAAATATCCGTGTGTAATTTTCAGTGAAGGCGTTACTGACTTCTCTTGGCGGGGATGCACTAACGCCTTTTTTCAAGCTGCTGCCACCTTGTTATTCGATTATTTTTGGATTGTCAAGATTTCGCGGAGCGTTTTACAATAACTTATCTTGTAAATTTAACTGGCGATCGGTCTAAAACCCTTCATTAGCAACTAAAGAAGGCAAAAACAAATCCAAAATTTAAATTATTAACAAGTGTGGCATCTCCACTCAGCTTACTTACTTCTACATGCACATTTAATACCAACCGGAAAAAAATATTCAGGTCTCAATATATACTTTTTAAGTGTTACGTATAAAAAAATACTAGTAACTAAACATTTTTTATCCAGAAAATAATATTAATTTTTATAAATTATTTTTAAATAAATTTTGCTGAGAATAAAGTCCTAAAAATTGCTTGATTTTTATTATATTATTGACCAATACTTACCAATTCGTTAAAATTTCTGCGAATTATACTTTTGGATAAAGCAAATGCCATTAGTAACATCCATAATTCAAAAAATTGCTCCGCAAATAGGTGCAATAGTTGTCGTAGATCCTGAATATGCTTTTGTCGGACATATTACATTTAAAAATGGCAATAAAGCTTGTTTTAGTCATAGTAAATTAAATATTAATGGTTTTGGTTCTGCGGAAATTGCTAAAGATAAAGCATATTCTAATTTTTTTCTCAACCACTTTGGATATAAAGTTACTGAAGGGCAAACTTTTTTTAGCAAGAAATTATGTGAAAAAATAGGCAGTGAGAGAAATATTGATGCCGGATTTGATTACGCTAAAGAATTAGGTTTTCCGGTGATTGTGAAGCCCATTAACCTGAGCCAAGGCAGATTTGTTACTAAAGTCTACAATAAAACAGAATATTATCAAGTTGCGAAAAAAATATTACGAATTACGCCAGGGTTAATTGTCGAAAGATTTTATGTTGGCAATGATTACAGAATTGTTGTTATGGATGATGAAGTGCTGGCGGTATATCAAAGAATTCCTTTATGTGTAGTCGGTGATGGTAAGTCTACTATTTTAGAACTGACACAGCAAAAATCAAAAGATTTTACGACTAATGGTAGAAAAAACAATATAGATGTTCATGATTTCCGCATCAAGCGAAAATTAAAGCGACAAAAGCTGAAGTTAGATAGTGTTATTCCCGAAAATCATGTTGTTTATTTGTTAGATAATGCCAATTTATCGAGTGGTGGGGATGGGGTAGATCTGACTGAAAGTATCCATCCTGATTTTCAAAAGTTAGCGATAAATGTCACTAAAGATATGGGATTAAGACTGTCTGGGTTAGACATTATTACTGAAGATATAACTATGCCAATGAATAATTATGTGATTATCGAAGTTAATGGTTCTCCTGGTTTAACTCATTATGCTGCTATTGGTGAGGCTCAAGTACAAAGAGTTGAGAATTTATATTTCAAAATTCTCAAAGCGTTGGAAAATGAGCAAATGGGTATTCAGCATAATTGAATTAAGTTTGATAAAAATTGATTGTTTTATATACCCGCATTCTTGGCGAAGTCGAGGATATTGCTATTAACAAATGATTGTTGGAAAAGTCTAATTGCATACTCGCTTTAGCGATTAAAGTCGCAGCTAGACAGACAAATACTTGTAAAACATCCTCTAACAAAAGAGAGAGGTTTTTTCCTAAATTCCATCTTTTGTAAGGTGCGAAGACTGTTCAAAACGCACTAAGCTACTTCTTATTGAAGATGCTGCATTATAAAATATTAAGATGGATTTTAGCCAAACTCTGACTAATAAAAGTGATGCAATTGTTGAGCAATGGGTAAAAGCAGTTTATCAAGATGAAGAAATTGAAGCCACAAAGGAACTAACTTTTAAAGCTGTACGTAATAGTTTACCTCGTGTTTTAAAAGCTTTAGCAACAGTACTTTCGGAGTCAGAAAAGAGCGATTTACAAACGGTGGTCGATGCAAGTTTAGAACATGGCTTGCTGCGTGCTGAACAAGGATTTGAACCAGCAGAAATTGCACGAGAGTATCGTTTACTGCGGTTTGTAATTTTTGCTTTTCTAGAAGAAGATTTATTAAAAGCATCTCCTGTGGAACTGTTACGGGCTGTGCGTCTGATTGATACGGTAATTGATGAAGCGATCGCCCGTTGCTTTAACAGCTATACTCACGGAAGGCTACAAGAGTTAGAACAACTCCAAGGTCAGTTACGTTTGACTAACCAAGAACTCACTCGCTTGGTTCGCGCTAGTCAAGATAGTCTGTCACAGTTGGCGCATGAATTAAAAACACCGTTAACTTCAATTATTGGTTACGCAGACTTATTTCTCCGACAGCAGCGCCAAAATCCCCAACTCAAGGATTCCGCTTCTAATCTCCAAAGTATTGAGCGCGTGATGAAAAGCGGGCGGCTGATTCTGCGGTTAATTAACGATACTCTGGAAATCTCTCGTTATGATGCTGGCAGAATGATCTTACAGCCAACTGCGACTGATGTGCGTGAGTTGATCAACTCTGTTGTCGAAATAATTGAACCCCTAGCACTGAATAAAGAATTATCTTTAATTATTGATTGCGATCGCGCTCCCAATCAAGTTACTACAGATCCGCTGCGAGTTCAGCAAATTCTCACTAATTTACTGAGTAACGCCATTCGCTATACAGACTCTGGAACGGTGCATTTGCAATGTTATCAGGAATCTGAACAAAATTGGGCTATATCTATTACTGATACTGGATTAGGCATTTCATCGGATGCTCAAACAAAAATTTTCCAGCCTTATTTTCGTGCAGTCAATCAACAACCGCAAGATTCTCACGGGACAGGTTTAGGATTAGCGATTGTGTCTCGTCTAGTTCAATTATTGCATGGTGAAATCAAGGTAGTTTCACAACTAGGAAAAGGCTCTACATTTACGGTAATTTTGCCGTTATAAAGAACAGGTTACAGGAAAGACGCGAGTTATCGCGTCTCTAATATTAGTTAACTGCTACTTTCACAGATTCTAAGGTGGCAACTAACCTAACACCAAACTCTGCTTCAAACACACCTTTTTTATAATCTAAGCTCCACATTTCTAGGGAGCAATCATCATCAGGATGAGAGGGGAAAATTGATAGATAAACTTCTTGTACATCAGGATAATACTTAAATTTAACCTGAGATATTGCGCCAATTTGTCGTCTATCGAGGGCGACTGCCAATCGTAAAATTGCACTTAATTGACAGACAATTTGTCGATGATTTTTACTCAACAAATTGCGGAAATTTTCGTGTTTTTTCTTGGGTGGAGATTTGCGATGATAACGGGCTAAGTTGGCAATGATTTCGATTTCGGTTTCGGTATAGCCTAGTAATTCGCCGTTGCGAATTAAATAGTAGGAGTGTTTGTGATGAGCAGAATGGCTGATATGATGACCGCAATTGTGTAAGATTGCTGCTGCCCATAAAAGTTGACGTTCATCATCTCCCCAGTTGTGGAGAATGCCTTGAGTCTGGTCAAATAAACTCAGAGCAAAGACAGCTACGCGATCGCTGTGTTCAATATTAATTTGGTATTTGCTTAACTGCTTCAGCACACTCCGCTGGCGGATGGAACTTTGGTAACGTAAGCGGTCTTCGATTAAACCGTGAGTCAGCATCCAATCAACAATTACGCCTTCGCGCAGCGCCCGCCCGCACAGTGTGAGTGAATCTACACCCAATAAGGTCATGGCTTCTTGCAGGACGATCGCACCTGCTAAAATCACTTCTGAACGCTTTTCTGGCATACCTGGGATGGCTGTTCTTTCGACATTGGTCATTTTTGCCAAGCGATTCACCCAGCCCTGCAAGTCCTGGAGACTCAATTGATAACCATTGAGAGTAGAAGGCATCATTGCCAATTTTTCCCTAGCATCAATTAAGGCGAGAGTTTCAATTGTGCCGGATGTTCCTACTAACCGGGGAAATTCGCCAAACTGAATATTTGTTAACACATCCTCTACAGAACGTTCTAACATCCCCCGCACATAAGCTTGTAGATATTGCAACTCAGAATTGCTGATGGGGTCGGTGGTGATGAATTCTCCTGTGAGTCGCACTGCACCTACTTTGGTACTGGTGAGTGTCCGCGGTTCTTGGCTGTCTCCCAAAATAATTTCTGTAGAACCACCGCCAATATCGATAATGATGTGGGGCTGGTTGTTAAATTCCATCCCCGACAGCACTCCTAAATAGATGCGGCGTGCTTCTTCTTGACCAGAAATTAAGTCAACGCTTAAACCTAATTCGCTATCTATTCGGTGGAGAAAATCTTTGCCATTGGGGGCTTCTCGCACTGCACTGGTAGCTACAGCAATGATGGTTTCAGCATTAAAAGTTTTGGCAACTGCTTGGAAGCGTTTTAAAGTGGCGATCGCCCTATCCATGACTTCTGGTTTTAAATCGCCAGTAACTAAATCGCGATCGCCCAGTCTCACAGTTTCTTTTTCTCTGGTAAAAATGCTAAAAGCTGGTAGGGTTGGGTCAATTTTTACCACTACCATGTGCAGAGAATTGGTTCCCAAATCAATGGCAGCAATAATCCGGTGTTGCTGAACTGGTTGAGTTTTGACACTCTCCCAGCCAGCGGAAACTAAATTTAGCATCTAGTTTTCTCTCTCTATTTAGGAAGGACGATAGAAGATGGCGTGTTGAGATGGTAGACCCTGAAACGAATGAAACTCTTGTTGGGGCTGGGTGTAGGGGTTGATTTATCAGTATTATTTACTTGTTAATTCTTTCCCTTACACCCCTATTTTTTCACAATGAATATGTGTCCATCGTTGCAAATTTAGGTTGTGTTTTTACAAATAACAAATAAAGTTATTCTATAGATGTGAAGAAGTGTTAACTTATCAAAATTTAGTAATTTTGCTTGATTTGTATGTTGATTACGCCAGAACCTAAGCAAGAACCTGTGTGGCTTGTAATTATCCGGCTTTTACGCTGGCATAAACCGGAAGGGCGGTTAATTTTGATGATTCCGGGCTTGTGGGCTGTGGTTTTGGCTGCGGCTGGACAACCGCCGTTACCTTTGGTGGGAGTGATTGTGTTGGGTACTCTCGCCACAAGTGCAGCTGGGTGTGTCGTCAATGATTTGTGGGATAAAGATATTGACCCAGAAGTTGAAAGAACGCGCGATCGCCCTTTAGCTTCCCGCGCTTTATCAATTAAAGTTGGCATTGCCGTGGCTATCATCGCCCTGGGATGTGCCGCCATATTGGCATTTTATCTTAATCCTCTGAGCTTTTGGCTATCAGTCGCCGCCGTCCCCGTAATTATACTGTATCCAGGGGCAAAGCGTGTGTTTCCTGTACCGCAGTTGGTACTATCCATCGCTTGGGGTTTTGCGGTATTGATTAGCTGGAGTGCTGTGACTGGAAGTATTTCCCTGCCAACTTGGTTATTGTGGGGTGCAACTGTACTCTGGACATTGGGCTTTGATACTGTATATGCCATGAGCGATCGCGAAGATGACCGACGCATAGGTATTAATTCTAGCGCTTTGTTTTTTGGCAATTATGCCCCAGATGCCATTGGCATTTTCTTTGCTGGCACAATCTTATTATTAGGCTGGCTGGGGATGGTGATTCACCTTCACCTAGCTTTTTGGATGACTTTAGGACTAGCTACTATTGGCTGGTTTTGGCAGTATTGGCGCTTGAAACAGCAAGATTTACCTAATCCAGCTTACGCTGAAATGTTTCGGCAGAATGTGTGGATTGGCTTTATTTTACTGGCAGGGATGATTGTTGGCTGGATTTAAGAGATCCCCGACTTCTTCAGAAAGTCGGGGATATGAATATATTTACGATAATTTTATAAAACTCCCGTATTTTCCCTGATTCCACAAAGATTTCATCAATATTATTAGTAGTAGCTCCGCAATCTTACGAACATAGTTTATTTATTGGGTATATGCAGATAAAGTTTAGCAGCACCCAACGCAATGCAGCGATCGCACCTTGCTAAAGCCACCATGATAGTTTTCCTTTCTCTGGGGAGTTTAGGAATTGTTGGCGGTAGTTTTTTAATCAGAAAAGCGTTTAGTAGTACTACTGATGCGAAAATCATTACTAATACATCGCGCTACAGTGAAATCCGCAATCAACTTTGGGCAAGTCCAGCAGAAATTCAGCATTTTCCCCGCGAAATTTCAGCGAACACAAAGGATGTGCGAATTGCTTACTCTCCTGGTGTAGCCCAAGCCAGTAGTTTCTTGCAAGTCAGAGAAAAACAATCCCCCGCACAAATTCAAACATTACTGACAAAATACAGAAAACTTGCCAAACGTCAATATCAAGGCGGGGATACCAACGTCCACGCCAACCTTCCTAATGGTATTCCCACCACCTTTTTCTACACTGGTGATACGGGAGGGGAATCTTTTCCGCCTTCCTATGAAATCTTAGTATTGAATGCGAAGGATAGAGGTACTCCGGGATTTAAATGGAATCATGGTGATAGCTACGGTGTAGCTATTGATAGTACAGCCGCAGAAATTGTTTATTGGGCGGAAAAATGGTAAATCTGGGATGGGTTTAAGTTGGAGATTTTCTCCTTAAGACTATCATTAGTCATTTGTCCCTTGTCCTTGTCAATCCAAATGACCAATGACAAATGACTAATGACAAAGAAAGCAATACAAGCAACTATGTATATCCTAATTTAAGAAGACACAGCTTTAAGATAGGAGAAATCACTATATTCCCCACTAACTACTTGATTACGCCCTAAATTTTTCGCATTCAACAGGCATTGATCAGCACGATGGAGTAAGCTATAACCCTTATCATCATCGTTAGCTTGGAGAGTAGCAACACCTAAGCTAATTGTAATCGGAATAGTCAGTTCTTGATCAATGGCAAATGGTTGTTCTGCAACTATGCGATTTAAGCGTTCTGCGACTATCATCGCTTCTTCACTATTGGTGTTGCTTAGAACCACGACAAATTCTTCACCACCATAACGGAATGGGGTATCTTTAGCTCGGAGGTTGTGTCGCAGTCTGTAAGCTAATAATTGTAATAGGCGATCGCCCACTAAATGCCCATAAGTATCATTGACTTTTTTGAAATAGTCTATATCTAAAATAATCAAACTCAAAGGAGTAGCTTGAGTGCGAGCTTTTTTTACTTGTCGAGGTAAATCCCATTCCATTGCGCGACGATTACTAATTTCTGTTAATGAATCGGCTAAAGCGATCGCAGATAATAAATCATTTGTCCGCATCAGTTCACGGTATTTTTGAGCTTTCCGTAAACCTACACTCAATTGAGCGAGTATTACCTGATGATGGGCTGCTACGCTGACAGTATTCTTGTCGATTATTTCATGAGTTAGCTGCCAAATATAAGCATCAGCACCTTGTCTGAGTGCAGTAGCCGTCATTTCCCATTCCCAACACAAATCCTGCTCACTTTTAGCAGCTAACTGATAAGAACGATCCTCGAAAAGGATGCAATACAACCAAGAGAGTTGGGGTTGGTTTTTTAACCAACCGCACAGTTCTATACTTCCATCCAAACTTGCTTGTACAAATATGACATCAGGCGGCTCAATTTCAAGTTGAGAAATTGCCTCCTGGAAATCAGTAATAACTGCTAATCTAAAAGCGGTTGCATCCAGGATCTGATCGGGAAGTTGAGCAACAAATTCATCACTTCCAAAGACCAGAATTGAAATATTCATTTTTTTATATCTGCCTTATTTCAAGCTAAAAATTCCTACTATTTTTTTAAAACAGTGAATCTTTCAGTATTTTTATGATTGATAGATTTCACTATGTTTGATAGTCATAACCTTAAATTAACTATATTCTAAAAATTTTAATATCATCTTAATGTATGACCCTAAATGCAACCTGGTAACTCTCTAGTCCTGATAATTACTGTCTGTCTTGAACCTTTTTTTTCAAACAGTGAAAATACGGAAATTATATTGAGCTTTAATAAAACAACTGTAGTTTCTAGGTGTTATTTATCGACGATTATATACACAATAAAATAACCTATTTTTGTTTGTGTTGCTTGATTTTATTAGACCAAACTAAATGTTTAAAAAAAAATAAAATTTGCCTTTCTTCCGTAAAAACCGAGATGCTAAATAAATATAAAGAATGTTATGTAAGGTTTTAACGGCAAGGGTTTATTACGGATAAAACCTAGGACATAAATATGTGTCACTAGGTTTTATCAAGTTAATTTCACCTCTTTAATAAGTGAATTTACGAGAGGCAAAATATTCAGATATAGAACGAGCTAATTTAAAAACTTCGTAAAAATTTTATGAAGTAATCAATAACCTTCAATGTTGTACCCAGAAGCAACTATTACCTGTTTAATCGACTCTTCAGAAGCTGCGGATTCTACGGTGACAGTTTTGTCTTGAACATTCACATCAACCTGAGCATCAGGTTCCATCACATGAATAGATTCGGTAATTTTTTCAGCACACTTGTCACAAGTAATGTTGGGAACTTTTAGTTTTAGTGCCATGATATACCTCTTTTGATGAATTTTAATATTTGCTTTACAAAGGAATGTTATTCCTGCATCGGCATCGCACACATCTGGCTAGAGTGAGGTAGTAACATTACTTATATAGGCGTAGGCGATCGCAGCAAAAATAGCTCTCTAAGTAAAAATTACTAGCAGCAAACCGAAACAAAATGCAAAAATAGAGACTAGAGGGAGAAATTTTTTCTCCTGCGGCATACTTTATCAAAAGAAAGGGTGAAGGAGGGAGTACGAGAAAACCAACGGCAACTTCATACTTCACACTTGATACTTAATAACTTTATACTTCAGTTTACCCATGTCTTCTAATCCCCAATTCATCAGCGGTAACGAAATTCGCACCTTATTTCTTGACTTCTACGCTCAACGGAAACACCAAATTCTCCCTAGTGCTTCCCTCGTACCGGAAGATCCAACCGTGCTGCTGACGATCGCGGGGATGTTACCATTTAAGCCGATATTCCTGGGACAGCGCACACCTGAATTTAAAAGAGCAACCACATCGCAAAAGTGTATTCGTACCAACGATATTGAAAACGTCGGACGTACCAAACGCCACCATACATTTTTTGAGATGTTGGGTAACTTCAGCTTTGGTGATTATTTTAAAGAACAAGCGATCGCTTGGGGTTGGGAAATCTCCACACAAGTATTTGGCTTTTCTCCCGAAAACCTCGTCGTCAGCGTCTTTGAAGAAGACGACGAAGCATATAATATCTGGCGTGACAAAATTGGCGTAACAGAAGCCAGAATTAAGCGGATGGGTGCAGATGATAACTTTTGGGCTTCTGGCCCCACTGGCCCCTGCGGCCCTTGTTCGGAAATTTATTACGACTTCCACCCCGAACGCGGCGACGACAATATTGATTTAGAAGATGACACCCGGTTTATCGAGTTTTATAACTTGGTATTCATGCAGTACAACCGGGATGCAGCCGGTAATTTAACACCACTGCAAAATCAGAATATAGATACCGGTATGGGTTTGGAGCGAATGGCGCAAATTCTCCAAAAAGTGCCGAATAACTATGAAACAGATTTAATTTTCCCGATTATTAAAACGGCAGCGCAAATTGCTGGCATTGACTATCATACAAGCGATGAGAAAACAAAGGTTTCGTTAAAAGTCATTGGTGATCATGTGCGTTCTGTGGTTCACATGATTGCTGATGAAATCCGCGCTTCAAATGTGGGACGAGGTTATGTTTTGCGGCGCTTAATTCGGCGGGTAGTGCGTCACGGGCGATTACTGGGCATTTCTGGGAATTTTATCAACCAAGTTGCGGAAACTGCGATCGCTCTTTCAGAATCAGCTTACCCCAATGTGCGGCAACGAGAAGCAGCTATCAAAGCGGAATTGGAACGGGAAGAGTCGAATTTTCTCAGAACCTTGGATAGAGGTGAGAAACTTCTGGAAGAAATTATCCAACAAGTGAAGCAGCAAGGACAAACCGAAATTAGCGGAGAAAGTGCTTTCACCCTGTACGATACCTACGGTTTCCCCCTCGAACTCACTCAAGAAGTTGCGGAAGAAAATAACCTCACCGTTGATGAAGTTGGATTTAATACCGAAATGCAAAAGCAGGTGGAACGCGCGAAAGCCGCCCACGAAACCATTGATTTAACTGTACAAGGTTCCCTCGACAAACTTGCAGAACACATCCACGCCACGGAATTTTTAGGTTATACCCAATCTGCGGTGACGGCGAAAGTGGAAGTATTACTAGTCAATGGTGTCGCTGAAGAAGCAGCGGAAGCCGGAACAGAAGTGCAAATCGTCCTCAACCAAACGCCATTCTATGCTGAATCTGGGGGACAAATAGGCGATCGCGGTTATATCTCTGGTGATGGTATTGTAGTTCGAGTGGAAGATGTGAAGAAAGAATCTGATTTCTTCGTTCACTTCGGCCGCATCGAACGAGGAACTCTGCGGGTTGGCGATACAGTTACCGCCCAAATTGATTTTGCTTGTCGTCGTCGCGCCCAAGCAAACCACACAGCCACCCACTTACTCCAAGCCGCGTTAAAGAAAATCGTCGATGAGGGAATATCTCAGGCTGGTTCTCTGGTTTCCTTCGACAGATTGCGCTTTGACTTCAACTGTCCCCGCGCTTTGACAGCCGAGGAAGTTCAACAAGTAGAAGAACAAGTGAATACTTGGATTTCGGAAGCCCATTCCGCCAAAATCGAAGTATTACCCTTAGCCGAAGCAAAAGCTAGAGGTGCTGTGGCGATGTTTGGGGAAAAATACGGAGAAGAAGTCCGCGTGATTGATTTTCCTAGTGTGTCGATGGAATTGTGCGGAGGTACGCACGTAAGTAATACTGCGGAGATTGGCGTATTCAAGATTATCTCTGAAGCAGGTGTGGCTTCTGGGGTACGGCGGATTGAAGCAGTTTCCGGCCCGGCGATTTTAGATTACCTAAATGTGCGGGATAAAGTAGTCAAAGATTTAAGCGATCGCTTTAAAGTCAAACCTGAAGAACTCCCAGACAGAATCACCACTCTGCAAACTGAACTGCGAACAGCTGAAAAGCAATTAGAAACGCTAAAAGGACAATTGGCGATCGCTAAATCAGACAGCTTGCTAGACACAGCTCAAACCGTAGGCGACCATAAAATTATTGTTGCCCAACTCGAAGGCGTTGACCCTGAATCCTTGAAAACTGCTGCGGAACGCTTACTGCAAAAAATCGGTAACGGTGCAGTAGTACTCGGTTCTGTTCCCGAAGCTGGCAAAGTTAGCATAGTTGCAGCCTTTAGTCCAGAGGTGAACAAGAAAGGTTTGCAGGCTGGAAAATTTGTCGGTGCGATCGCTAAAATCTGCGGCGGTGGCGGTGGCGGTAGACCAAACCTCGCCCAAGCCGGCGGCCGCGATGATAGTAAATTACCACAGGCTTTGGAACAAGCACAGAGTGAGTTAAAGTCTGCCTTGGGTTAACTGTTTTTTAGAATCAATTTGTAGGATGGGTTAGGCGAAGCCGTAACCCATCACTTATTTTGACTAGTCTACACAGGTAAAGAAGAAACGAACCGCAAAGGACGCAAAGGACACAAAGGAAAAGATTTTCAGAGAGTTCTTTTTTAACGATGCAAAAAGTTTCAATTGATGAATTCCAACAATATCCCTTAAAATACCTCAATCAAGTTGAGGCTGGTGAAAGTTTTATTATTATCCAAGCAGATAAAGAAATTGCTGAATTAAAACCAATTCAAAGTGCTAACAAGCTGGTACGACCTTTTGGTTTATGTGCAGGAGAGTTTACTGTACCTGATGATTTTGATGCACCTCTGCCTGAAGATATATTAAACGCATTTGAAGGTGGATGAAAATTCTTCTAGATATCCATCATTTTTTGTTTCGCGCAAAGACGCAAAGGCGCAAAAAAGAACGCTGGATAAACAATTTCTACAAGAAGTTTATTGCTACACCTTCAGCCAAAAAATCAAATTCCAAAGTTACTTGCTACTCTTTCTATTAAGAAACTCTACTATCTAGCTACTAAATTGCTTCTCTGTCAATAACGATCAAATTCTGCTCCCACAAAGCCATAACCACGTCCATTTGCTCGTTGTGTTTCTTCTTTGGATTTGTATTTGGTATCTCGGATAATACCTTTTGCCAGAGTTTGGACTTACCCTTCTGAACTAAGTTAGGGTCACGCACCAAAAGACGGACTGCTGTGACAGAGTACTCTCCATTCAGACTACTTATCAATTTAGTGCATGTGTTGGGTGATACACCAACTACCAAGCCAGATGCACAAAGTCCAAGGAATGCCTGACGAGGACACCCCTTATTTCGCGAAGACTTTGCCAAGATATGTTTTTCCGCAGATTCGCGCCATGCTTGTTCGGCAGATTTATACCCACTTTTCAGAAGTTTGATAGCCTCTATCGCAGTAGTTCCATACTGTCCCATACGAATACTCTTGTTATTAAAATATTACTTATTATACAAATTTTTATGTATAAGTACATAGCTATAGCCGCTAAAATTCTTGGCGGTATTGGTAGTTTTGTAGTTCAGTCTCAAGGTTGAAAGCGAAGTTGTTGGAGCGATCGCACAGCAACATGACGAGTTTCTTGCATGGCTTTGTAGTCGAAATCTGGAGCAAACTGAATTTGTCCTGCGAGGTCGAGCAGGTTCTTTTTGCGCTGTGATTCACTTCGCGATCGCACTAGTTCTTGCAAAGCAAAATTCACTAGTTCTTCTTGAGTGGTAAGGTTTGTCAATTGCAAGGCTTCATTGAGCAGTGATTCATCTAGGTTAATGGTAATTTGCATTAGGATAAATCTGAGTTAAATGATTCTCTTCACATTTTAACTCGATGCAAGAGTGCTATTTTCTACTTCATTCTTACTATTCATCCACACCGCAGATAACACATTTAAATCTAACTCCTGACTCTCACCCTCAGCAGTATTTTGAAATAGCACAGCAAACGCACCAGCACCTAATCTATGTTGTGGAAACATACGGTAACAAGGAATAGTTGTGAGGTGCGATTGATACTCTTGTAAATGGTTAACATTGACTGCTTGAAACTGGGGAAAGCGCGATAAAAACCATTCACAAACCTGCTCATTCTCCTCTGGGGAATAGGTGCAGGTCATATAAGCAAGATAATCTTGAGGCGCGACAATTTGAGCAGAGTTAGCAATGATTCTTTTTTGGCGATTAGCACTTTTATTAATTGCAGTGGGATGAAAGCATCCGGGCGCTTTTTCACCTTTAGCTAGTAAAGACTGTCCCGTACAAGGAGCATCAACAATTACTAAATTACTCGATGCGGGAATACTTTCAGCAAAAATACTCGAATCTCTGTTAAGTACAATAGATGGGTTAATCTGGCAACGTTTTAAGTTAGAAATTAACATACCTAAACGTTTGCCAATCACTTCATTACTAATTAGTAATTCTGGTTGCAAAGCTTTCCAAGCAAATATACTTTTACCTCCTGGAGCCGCACACATATCAAAAACTGTCTGGGTTGGCTGAGTAATTGCTAACAAAATTGAGGCTGAAAATACAGAAGAAAAATCTAAACAATAGAAATATCCTTGATTATGTAGGGGATGTTGTCCGGGTTTTTCTCCTAAAGCTAATCTGTCGATAAATTGTGGTTGCCAAGTTAAGGGGGTTTCTACTGCAAAGGGCGATATTTCTGGTTTTGGCTGACACCACAAAATAGACGGTGAAAAAGATTGGGGATTAACTAAGGCGGCGATAAATTTTTCTTGTTCTTCTGTGCTTTCAAATAAACGCCGTGAGAGTTTGAGTAATAAATTGGAAGGTTTTTCCATTATTTGTGTGAATAATTATACGTATTTTTAATCCTAATAAAACTGTTACACAAGAACAATGCTAGACAATACCTTGGCTGCATACTGAAAATACAATAACCGCTATTCTGACGATGACCGTGATACTACCTCATTGCATTGGAGATGGTCATGATATTGGATAATTTTCAGCGGAAGTTACGCCGAGAATCACAATTATGGCGAGATGAAGGACTAATCAGTGCTTCGCAGTATCAACAAATAGCAGACCGTTATCAATTTAATAACCTAGAAGCGGCTGCACGCGATCGCTCGATGATGACTGCGGTCATGATTGGTAGTATCCTCCTCACCTTGGGCATTATCACTTTTGTGGCTGCTAACTGGTTAGGATGGTCGCGGGATGTCAAATTCATCATCATGATGAGTTTGTTTATGGCTACAACTATCACTGGTTTTTACACCTGGAGACAAGCCGCAATTGGCATCCCTGAAGGCAAAAAACTAAAACGTAGTCAACGCCTCCTGGGTGAAGGATTGCTCATTTTAGGCGCGATGGTTTTTGGCGCAACTATCGCCCTGATGGCTGATGTGTTCAATATTAACGGTTCAACGCCAGAATTGTTTTTTGCCTGGGGTTTTGGCGTTTTGGTTATGGCTTACTGTTTGTCCCTCAATTCTCTAGGAATCTTGGGAATTGTCCTCATCCAGATTGGCTATTGGACAGGTTTAGGAGATTTACGTTATTCTACCAATGAATGGAATTGGGCAATACTAGTCATTAAACACATGCCTTTGCTGTCGTGGGTATTGTTTGTACCCTTAGCTTACTTCTGCCGTTCTCGGTGGATTTTCGCGATCGCAGCTTTTATTTTTGCCAGTTCTTTACAATTGAATCTCGACCCCTTACCGCTGTCAAATCTTGCGGAAACTGCGCCTTGGGTGGCATCTTTTGCTTTTACACTGCCCCCTGCATTATTCTGGAGCTACGATGACCTGCTATTCCCCACAATTAATTACAGGCTGTTTCAATCTTTAGCCCGTGATTTATCATTAATAGCCTTTGGTCTAGCTTTTTATGTGCTGTCTTTTCGTTGGCTGTGGCAAACTTCTAGCTACAATTTCTCTTCGTCAACTAGTAACATAAATATATTCGGGTATCGACCAATCATTGATTTGGGGATTCTCAGTGGCTTGGTGGTACTGCAATGGTTGTTTTTAGTCCGTCAACGCAACAAACCTATTCGTCGGGAAGCAATCTTCAATTTACCTTTGATTGTTACTTTTTTGGGCTTCACAGCTGTAGTACCTTTCTGGCATCAAGCTATCAACCCCATTGATGATTTGGGGGTTTTTGCTTTCAATGTGTTGTTCACAGTGTTAGCTTGGGGACTAATTCGGGAAGGATTGAAGTTTAATGACAGGCGATCGTTTTGGGGCGGTATGCTGTTGTTAACGCTGCAAGTGATTAGTCGAATGCTGGAATATGACACTGAACTTCTGTTGAAATCTCTGGTGTTTGTCATGTGCGGTTCGGCGTTAATTAGTGCGGGACTTTGGTTTGAACGCCGTGTAGGTTCTAACTCTAAGTCTTCCGGTAATGCCAAATCTTCCTAATTTTCTTCTCTGCGACGGACACTTTGCTCAAGTCGGGAAACCCGCCCATGCAAGTGTCCTCCTCTGCGACTCTGCGTGATCAAAAATTAATTCACCGCAGATGAACATGGATAAATATTTGTCAGCAAAAGCAATCTCTGTGCATCGCCGTTTTGAGAGTTTCTCTGCGTCAGTCCTAATAATTTCGTTTGATTCTACTCACTACCTTGATTTTTAGGACTACGCTCATGAAAAATGAATCTTCGGAATCTGCTAAAAAGTCTGAATCTAGTAAAAGTTCTGAATCTACTAAGAATAAATCATTGTCTCCCGAAGCGGAATTTTCAGAGAAGCTGACTTTTCGGGATTATTTGTTAGCTACAGAACAAAGAGCCAATAAGCCTTTACCAATAGGACGGTTGATACTTCCCTTAGCAATTCAAGCGGGTATTATTTTCGCAGTACCTTTCTTATCGGCGTATACTAACCTCACAGGTAAAGAAGTAATTTTGCAAACTGTACCTGTAAATTCTCGCAATGTCTTGCAAGGTAATTCTTTAGAGCTTGACTACAATATCTCTCGGATTTCTACCCTCAGAAGACTCTCTGGCTGGCAAGAATTATTACGGAGAAATCGCGGCCGGAATGGACAATTAATCGAAGGAACTACCTTGTATGTAATTTTACAGGAGCAACCATCTTTTAGTCGTGGTGTTCCTAGGGCTTGGAGACCTGTACGAGTAACTAGTAATCAACCTAGATCCCTTCCTACTAATCAAGCTGCCTTAAAAGGTGTTTATCAGGATGGTTATGTACAGTATGGGATCGAAAACTATAATGTACCAGATGAAGAACGGCAACAAATAAATAATGATGTTTCTCAAGCTGTGCGGCAAACGAGAGACGGACAATTGCGATCAATCATCGTCAAGGTGAAAGTTGACCCACAGGGTAAAGCTATGCCTGTGAGCCTATGGGTTCGCGATCGCAACTATCAATTTTAGTCTTGGTGGCGGATATTCCATGCTACACCAAAAGCTGCCCCAGCCCCGGCGATTAACCCGGTACTCATTCCTTGGATAGTTTTTTCAATGGGGTCTTGGGTTAAGCAGTCACTGGTAACTTGACTAGCACGTAAACACAAATTACTCTCTGCCCAGCTGCTAGTACCACCTAAAATGACCCCAGCAATACTACAGGAAGCTACAAGCAGCAGTAGGCGTTTTGTTTTTCTATCCATAGATGGATGCTTAAAAGTTGGGAAAGTTAGATATTCCTCAACTACTTTACACATCTATGCTGTTGTTGTCAGCTCCCTTTTTTAAAAGTGCTGGGTTAAAAGTGCTGAGTGCTGAGTATGGCAGTAACCAAATTGCTTAGGACATCAGTAAATGTCAACCACAGCAACAGACTTCTCTGTAACCTATCACCTCTAACCTACACCCAGGCGCGATCGTATTGTACTGGCCAGAGTTTTTCGTGTCCTAGTTTTTTGGCTGCTAGATGTGGCCAGTAAGGATTGCGGAGTAATTCGCGCCCTAATAAAACTAAGTCTGCTACTTCTGTTTGAATAATTTGTTCAGCTTGTTCGGGAGAGGTAATTAAGCCGACTGCACCTGTAGGGATTTTGGCTTCCCGACGGATACGTTCAGCAAATTGCGTTTGATAACCCGGTTTGACGGGAATGTTAATGCCAGGGATAATCCCCCCAGAGGAACAGTCAATTAAGTCTACACCCAAAGTTTTGAGTTTTTCGCTCAAGGTCACACTTTGTTCAATGTTCCAACCTTTGTCTATCCAATCGGTGGCGGAGATACGCACAAATAAGGGATAGGTTTCCGGCCAGACTTGGCGCACAGCTGTCACAACTTCTAATAACAAACGAGTCCGATTTTCAAAACTCCCACCATAATCATCTTGACGCTGATTGGCTAAGGGTGAGAGAAATTGATGGAGTAGGTAGCCGTGGGCTGCATGAATTTCGATGACTTTGAACCCAGCTTGCAATGAACGTTGAGTTGCTTGAACAAAAGCCTGAATAATTTGTTGAATTTCGCCAATACTCAAGGCTTCTGGTACTGGACTTTCTTTACTAAAAGCGATCGCACTACTCGAAACTACAGGTCGCCAACCTTCTTGCGATTCATCTAAGGCTTTTCCGCCGCGACTGGGTTTGGCGGTGCTGGCTTTTCTCCCTGCATGGGCGAGTTGTATCCCTGCAACTGCACCAAAGTTATGAATTAATTCAACAATTTTGACTAAACCTTCTATGTGTTCGTCTGACCAGATACCCAAATCTTGCGGGCTAATTCGCCCACGCGCTTCTATAGCCGCCGCTTCTGTGAACACTAAACCAGCACCGCCAACGGCGCGAGAAGCTAAATGTACTAAGTGCCAGTTATTAGCATATCCATTTGTACTAGAGTATTGACACATGGGTGAAACGACAATACGGTTACGCAAGGTGATTTCACGAATCCTAAATGCCTCAAACAAATGTGCCATTGGAATGATTTCCTTTGCTTGCTAGGGTAGAAAAACTTCTGAAGTCAATTCTGACAAGTTTAGTCTCTAGATAATGCCCGAAAGCACAAAGGCGAGTATAATTATTCTGCTAGTTTGAATAAAAATATTTGTAAATTTAATTGAGCAAATTAGATAGTTATAATTTGTTGACAAACTTTACCTGATTAGTCAAAAAATGACTAGAATTTTGGTGAGCGATCGCCATCACCTAATAAGCAGAAAAATATTTTATAATTCTCTTGACTATTCATTCAATAATATAGCTAAATTGTGGCTAAACTTTGCAGCCAATTGCCTAAGAAAGTCTATATTATTAGTGAATAGTCAATTAATCTACAGATGGTTCACTACCAAAAGCTACTGAGAGTTTCTACTACTGGCAAATCTTTTCACAATATTACTGCCAAAATTGAAGCGATAGTCTCTGAATCTGGTGTAAAACTGGTCTTTGCACTTTATTTTTACGCCACACTTCCGCGAGTTTAGTCATCCAAGAAAATGCTGATCCCGATGTATTAGTAGATTTAGCTAACTTTATGGCTAAACTAGTCCCAGAATCCGGTGGATACATCCATGATGCGGAAGGGCCGGATGATATGCCAGCACATATCCGTTCAGCATTAACTCACACTTCTGAACATATACCTATTAATCGTGGTTATTTGGTATTGGGTACTTGGCAGGGAATTTATGTTTGGGAACACCGTCAACGCAGTCATGTGCGCGAGTTAGTTGTCCATATTTCTGGCTAATTAAAATATAGCTGATAAGTTTTTATTCCTAATTTTTTTACTTAACTTCTAGCCGCAGAGGAAGCTTGATCAGTTCAGGCTTTTCAAGGTATTTATATTATCCACAATCTTGAAGATTGAGCGCTAAAGTGCGGCTTTTTTATAAATATATAAATATTAATATTATTTATGTCTAGTTAATATTGTTAGGCATTTAGACATATAAGCCAATAAAATGAAATATATTATTGGCTGAGGCTAGTTGAATCTGTATGAAGCAAGACCTGCCTTCTACTTATAACTTTCAAATTATTGATGAATTTCTGTCCCAGAATTTGGTAAATCCTTTATCACTTAATCCCCAAAAACAATTAATTACGAGCTTTGCTGAATTAGAAAATTTAATTGCGGAAGAAACAACAGATATTAAATTGATATCAAATCTGCAATATACATTGGAATGTATATTAGATGCTCAATTAAAAAACTTTCCTGGCAATATTTTTTGGGATTGTGATTTTATGGTAAGTAGTATTTTGCGGCAAGCTTTGGCAATGGGAGATGATGCTATTGCTTTTTTAAAGACTTTTACCAACAAAATGGTTGTTCTGAGCCAGTTATTTGGAATTAATCAAGAAATCCGCTTTTGTTATGTTCACGATTTTATGTATGGTTTTGACTGGGCAAGATGGGTACAAAAAGAACCACAAACTCGCGCTAATGTAGAGCCTTTCAGTCTAATTTTTTTAGATTATTTACTGGCTAAAGGGCAAGAACTAATACATCGCATTAGTCTCGATCAGGTGACATGTTATAAGCTATGTGACACTGGCTTTCGTAATCCCTTTCCTTTCTCTCGTAAACCAGAAGATGAATATCGTCTGCTAACTTATCTTGCTAGTGAAGGGTTTATCCCCGTTACCGCTTGGAATTGGCATAGTCAGCCTGTCTGGAATCAGCCTTTTCAGGAAATACGTCAGCAGTTAGCATTACAGTTGAATATTCAACCGCAAAAGCGCTGAAGAAGGCAAGGGGTAAAATAGTTTCGGTTTTTTCTGAAATATTTTAGATTAATTATGAAAATTGTTGATTTAATAACCTGGTTTGAAGCATGGGCGAATCCGGCTTGGTGTGAAAGCTGGGATAATTGTGGCTGGCAAGTTGAGCCTGGTGTTTTGCAAGAGTCGGCGCGGGTGTTGGTGTGTTTAACGCCGACTTTGGCGGTAATGGAGGAAGCGCTCGCCCAAAATGCTAATCTAATTTTTGCCCATCATCCTTTGATTTTTGCTCCTCCCAAATCTTTCCGCCGTGGTGAAGCAATATCCGAAATGGTACGGTCAGCTTTTACCCACAATATTGGTATATATACTGCTCATACTAATTTTGACCAAGTACAAGACGGTACGGCTGATGTTTTGGCGCAAATTCTCAACCTTCAAGAAGTTACGCCCATTGTACCGACTGTTTCTGGTTTGGGTTACGGACGGGTTGGTGTACTGGAAAAATTACTGACACTACAAGAGTTACTGGGAATAATTCAACAGCAACTCAAGCCGCCTGATTTGATTTTCTCGCCAACTGCTGATTTACACCAAACAATTTCACGGGTGGCTGTTTTGGGTGGTTCTGGTGCGAGTTACATTTCGGCGGTGGTGAAAACGGGGGCGCAAGTTTATTTAACTTCTGATTGCAAATTTCATCAGTTTCAAGAAAGCCGCGATCGCGGTTTAATTTTAGTTGATGCTGGACATTACGCAACGGAACGCCCGGCCTGCGATCGTTTGTCACAAAAATTTATCTCTTTAAACCTTGACTGGGTGCAGTTGAGTCAACGGGATGAAGATTTCCGCCAATTTTGTACTAAGTATAATTTTTAACGAATTAAAATTTGCTATTTAGTATATTTTATCTTCAGTAAGAATGATTAAATCACCATAAAACTAAAAAAACGTTCTTTTCTTTCTAGTGGTTTATACGGTTAACAAAGGAATCAGATATGAGTGTTATCACTAAAAAGTGTGATTAATATCACACTTTTTGTGTAATTAATATCACAAGTATCTACGTTTTATATCAATCACTGGGAAAGAGAAATATTCCACACTAGATATATTAAGTTGCTGATGATGGCCTAACTACAATGATTCGCGCACTCGTTGAATCTGCTTTTCAAACTGGATATCTTAGTGTTGAATCTGAGGGTCTACTTCATCAAGTCCTAGCGACTAAATGCTATCAGTCTGAGGATTTGGTAGCTTTGGCAGATCTGTATGATGCAGTAACGGCAGGTAAAATCAAACGAGAGGGTTCTTCGGATCGCCTGATAAAATTTCTGACCCAATACAAATCTAACTAAGTTAGCCAATCTCTATACCTTTACAACCAGTTTCTAGAAATTGAGTGTCTCACTCCCCTGGTAAAAGTCTAAAAATTAAAACTCATTAAGATGTTGTTGCTGAAAACAATGAAGGTCAGCAAAATAATGAGTTAAGATCAATTACACAGGGGTAAAAGTACAGCAGATTCCCCAGACTTCCCAGTAATGCCCATGACTACAAGTAGGCAACTTAAACAACCGCAATCACCGCTTGTTTTGGAGTATTTATTATTACATAATGATAGGAAAGACTCACCAGCAGCTGTTAAACTGGTTAGGACAAATCCCGGATTGTCTGACTTCTATGAAGTAGACATTCTCTCTTACAACCCTGAAAGAGATTGAGTTTAACGGGTGCAGTAGCTACTAGTTTATGATCCAAAATTTACCTAAATTCAAAGGCAGGGTCATTAAACGCACTACATTCTTAACCGTGAAACTAACTTTCTCTAGGGATGTAATCTATTGGGGTAAAACCCAAATTTTTTCAGGTTTAACGTACGTTGTTTAAAAAGGCAGAAGCAGTACATGCTACACCGCAAGATTTATCAACTGTGTTGCGATGGGCGGGAGGTATGTGTTTTCTTGCGGGACCAGCAACGCTGGATCGAACGCGCCCGCATCCTCGACATAGAGGGAGATTTGGTGACGCTACGCTATGAAACGGATGAGGAAGACGAAGTTTGTTCTTGGGAAGAAATGGTTCGCCTCGAAAGTATTGGCGCTGTCACTCAAAAGTTAGCTTCCGTACCACGGGGTAATGTCGAACCTCTCCTAACTGAAGATTGTCCTGAAGCTGAACGCATCCGTAACCGTTTTACCGACTCCAATCCTGATTAACTAAAAGCACAGTCCTAAGTCCTGGGTGAGTGAGATTAATCTCTCCTGACTCAGGACTCAGTTGTTGATATGCGTTCAAAAGCTGGACAATAACCTTCCAGTGTGACTTTAAAGTTATATAAAGGCGAAACAGGGTTCCAACAGCGCTGTCCTCGTTGGTGTCGGCAAGTTCCACAGCAGTCAACATCAGATAAAGTATAGCGATCGCTATTTTGATTGAGTAATTCTCTTTGCGACAACCCCCGCAAGACAATTTCTTCTCCTTGCCAACGCGCTTCAATTAAGCCAGTATCGGCAAACTCCCGCCAACGCGGGTCTTCTGTAATTGCTTCTGGTAAGCTAATGGTGATGACTGTGGCTAATTCTGTCAGTTCACCTTCGTAGTTAGTTTCTGGTGCAGCTGGCTGGACAAATGTATCCCCAATCGGCATTTCGACTAAGGTGTCAGCTGATGGCGAATGGATATGATAGCGGTTTTGTAATTCTTCTAAACTAGTGAGATCAGCTAGGTAAGCAGCCGAACCGTGGACAAATAGGACGTGCTGGGGACGCAAATTGTGAATTAATTGAGTTGTCCCAGGGCCGTCACTATGTTGGGCAAGAAGGTAGCTTTCTACTGTGGTGGGGGCTAAATATTGTTTATTAATTTTTATATCAATTTTTTCGGGTACGAGAATCAGCCAAGGGCCTGTATTGGGTTGGCAATATTCACCTAAATCAGCGGTTGAGTCTGTGAGAACAATACAGGGTGACTGTCCAACTACAGTACGCCGTTCTGGTTGCAAGCGTCGGACTCTAGGACGTACCCGTTCATCCCAAAACAAGGGTTGATGGCGGGCAAAGTTCTGCACGGATGGGGGAAGATAGGCGAGTAATTCTAGATAAGCATCACAACCTTTAGCTACGGTACCATCCACCCAAATATCTAAATCTCGCCCGGTGAAGTGATGATGACTTCGCAGTAGCATTAGTAGTTCTTGTCCCAAACCTAATGCTGGTGTAGGGAGGATGACAGAATGATACTCTGCGATCGCCCGATTAATTCGTTCTGCTAGTTGATTTTCTTGGTTACGGCGGTGGGGATGACGGGATGTGCCATAAGTACCTTCGATTATCAGCACATTTACATCTAGTCCCCGCAATTCTTCTAAGCGCAAACCTTCTACTAGCCGGGAATTTGATAAGAAAAAGTCGCCTGTATATAGTACTTTGTAAGAGCGCTGCTCGGTTGTATAGGTGAGTAAAATTGCTACTGCCCCTGGTAAGTGTCCGGCGGGAAATAACTCTACTACTAAACCTTCTTGCAATTCTATAGGCGATCGCAATGGTAGAGCATGACACAATTGGGGAATTTCTGTGGGGTTCTGCTCTGGCCAATTCAATGGCAGTAACTTGGTAGTTACTTCGCTGGCATAAATAGGTAATAGTGGGAAAGCTTTGTGTAATGCCAACACACCCCTGGCATGATCTGGGTGAGCGTGACTGATCAATACCACATCTGCTGGTAAGGGTGAACTACCTCGACGCGCCGACTTAGTTAGCCCCTTGTGTAAGGAAGCAATATTATCCATTCCACAATCTAGCAGAATGCGATGCGGCCCCATTTTGACCAGTAAACATACACCCTCATCATTATGCTGGACACTGTAAGGAAAACAGTTTAATTCAACATTTGTTTCCTCAGTATCAAAGCGAGAGGATGCCGACAGATTATCCCTCATGCTTTCCCCCCTCCAATCTAATCACCTTTGATATATCGCAAAAGCTAGGAGTTTTGGAGATTTTGCTTTTGTGACATAGGGCTAAGTTTTGTACTGCGCCCATATACCCTGAGATTACGGATTTTTGATTGGAGAGAACGCTTTTTACAAACCTGTACTGGTTCATAAAAGTTGGGCATGATTTAGCCGGAAAAAGTGCTGAGTGGTGAGTGCTGAGTAAAAATATTACTCATTAGTCTCTTGTCTCTAGCTCTTAGTTTCTTTTTATGACTGCTAGTTAATGTGCAGAGCCATTGCCATGATAGTTCTCTGAATCATAAAATCCATTTTTCGTACCAAAAAACAGGCACGCAACAGTAAATATTACTGTTAATCCAACTAGGATCAGTTTTACATCCATTGTTTCTACCCTCTCATAAAGACTTTCTTATCTTAATAGAATGATTCCACGGGCGGGCAGAATCACCAGAAAATCTTTACTATGCTTGGGTTGATGGTGCAGTAAGTAGATTTACTTTGATGAAACAGATTGTAAAACTTTTCGGTACACCTGTCTATCTATTAACCTCAGCAGATTTTCCAGCCATAAAAGTACTTTTGTACTATTTTAGTATACATCTATTACTAGTAGTATTAAATACTTTTATGTCACATTTTACTGAAATAATTTTGTGCATCAATAATTTATGTACTTAATTTTCATGTTTAAATATTTCAGCAATTAAACATCTGCATGTTTAGACATTTAGTTATTTAGATGTTTAAATGTTTAAGTTGAGTAAAATCTTGGCGTTATTTCCTGTTGAAAATAAAATGATCATCACCGTAGCCGCATTTAAAGGAGGGGTAGGTAAATCAACGACCGCGTTGCATTTAGCTACATACTTGCAGAACAAAGCTGACACACTATTGGTAGATGGAGATTTAAACCGTAGTGCTTTAGATTGGTCGAATAGAGGCTGTTTACCGTTTAAAGTTGCAGATGAAGCGCAAGCAGTGAGTTTAGCTAAACTCTATGAACATATCGTCATTGATACCCCAGCTAGACCGGATGCAGATGAATTAAAAACTCTAGCGAAAGGTTGTGATTTATTAGTTATACCAACTACACCAGATGCGATCGCTTTAGCTGCAACAATCCAAATGGTAGATTCACTGCAAAAACTCAAAATCAAGTATCGAATTTTACTAACTATCATTCCCCCTTATCCTAATAAGGCTGGCGAAGAAGCGAGAACAACTCTATTGAGTGCAAATTTACCTGTATTCCAATCAGGAATTCGCCGTTTAGCTGTATTTCAACGTGCGGCTTTAGAAGGAGTCCCGGTGAATGCTGTAAAAGATTCTTACGCTCAAATTGCTTGGCGGTGTTACGCTGAAGCGGGAAAAGAAATATTGAAATAATTAAAATGAATAACAAGAAAAAAACTAGCCGTTTTGATGATTTAATTGATGCTGCGCGTAGTCGTCAACTCAGAGATCAACTTCCAACTGTTGACGAAAAACCCACTTCTCGCACTAAAAGTACTGACCCAGATTATATCCGTACAACTATTTATTTGCCTAAACAATTGCATCGGCAACTCAAGTCTGCGGCCGTTTCTCAAGAACGACAAATGAGCGATATTGTGACGGAATTAATTGAACAATGGCTGTTAACTCAATCTGATTAGTTAGGATGGGTAAAATTTGCCCACCCTAGGAACTATTGGTTCTTTCTTTTACATTCTGGGATACTTGACAAGGAGATTGCTTTTGGGAAGATATAGTATATGCCAACAAAAGATATATTTCATCAAGTTGTAAAATTAGCCTTGTAAAAAGATGGTTGGACAATCACTAACAATCCCTTATCGTTACAACTAGAAGATGATCAAGTATTTATCGATTTGGGTGCTGAACGTTTAATTGCTGCACAGCGAGATCAAGAAAAGATTGCTGTTGAAATTAAGAGTTTTCTGGCTCCCTCAAATTTATCTGAATTTCATACCGCACTTGGTCAGTTTTTGAACTATCGTATTGTCCTGCGAGAAAAACAACCAGAGCGTGAGCTTTATTTAGCAGTAAATTTAGAAACTTATATCAAAGTCAAGCGAGAAGCAGGTACACCAAAATACGATTTATCGCGGGTGTTTGCTTTGTTGACATCTGCCAGAGAACTGTATAATATTTGGCAAATTCTCAAGGGTATTGGTCAGGTAATTTGATTATCTTTGCAAAACTTGAGCCGCAGTCAATTTTAAGTTTACCTATCCCTATACCCTTACACCCCTTTTTCAAGTAGAGTGGGCAAAATTTGCCCACTCGAAGAAGAGATTCTTGATAGTTGAGAAGTAGGACAGAATCACCCATCACTAAAGGACAATTTCTTCGCCTTTCTCTGTGAAGCGCACGTCTTTAATTTTCCATTGCGAATTACTCATCAAGGTTTTGCGGACACTCCCAAATAAAGCAAACTGTTCGCAGCTAGAAAGTGAGGCTATTTGGCGCTTAGATTGAGGAGATAAGCGCAAATCAACGGTAGCAACGCCATTTTTTACATTCACTCGATAACCGGACAAGCTAAAGTCGGCGGTGTCTCTTTCTGCGACAATTTTACCAACTGCACTGGCTACAGGTTCGGTTGCTGGTACTTCTACCTTTTGAGGAATTAGTTCTTGACATTGGGTATCGCTGGTGTAGAGGGTAACGTTGACAGTTTTACTTGTCTCTGTTTTGGGTGCTGCTTCCAATGGCTCAATCTTGGTAGTTCTGGCTCGTAGTTGCGCCATGCTAGGGCTTTGGCTAGGTGTTGGGGCGGGATTGGTGGTAGCGGTGGGTGCTGGGGCTTGGTCGTCAATTTTGCTAGATGTGGGTGTAGGATTAGAACTACAACTGCCAAGACTGGCTGCGATCGCCACAACGATAAATGGTAATAAATATCTAGAACTCATAATAGTTGTACTGCCATACTTCCTTTCTTAACTTCAGTGTCCTGAGTATCAATTCCGTATAGATTTGCAAATTGTGCCTTAACTAATTTATTCTGGCTTTACTTCTTGACTGTGATTAGCTATCTTCAAAACCAAGACTAATGCAATCAAATTAAATCATCATGCCCAGTAACGCAACCAGCACCTACGACCCCCGTAAAGCTGAATGGGATGGTATAACAATTGACCAATGGGAACCATCTAAATGGAAGCAGTGGAAAGCAAAACACCCTGCATCCGATGAATTTGCCAAAATAGAACGGGAATATTTAAGAATCAAATTTTCTCTTCAGCAAGCTAACTCTGCATTAAGTCTAGAAAAGGTCAAAATCAAACTTAAATTAACTAGTCATAAAACTATCGGTTTACAAGGTACATTTCCTTGTAGACCGGGCGATATTGGTAAACAAGGTAGTCCTAATAAACAATATACAATTTCTTGTGGTTTTGCTGCTAATGATACTGGCTTGAAAATAGCAGTTTTAAAAGCGCGAGAATTAGACTTATTATTAATCACTAAACAATTTCAATGGACTCCTGAATTACTAGGTAAACAAGCCCAAAAAATCGAACTGCCAGACACGGCAAAATCTACCAAACTCATCAGTGAATTAATTCAAGAATATGAGCGCCAATTTTGGAAAACTCATGAACAAAATAGGCAAGGAATCCGCACCTGGGAAACTCATTATTTTCGGCATCTGAAAAAATTACCGCCAGATATGCTCATGTCTTCCCAAGCATTAGAAGTGGCGTTAGAAAAAACTAAACCTAATACCTCATCTCGCTTTTTCTTGGTTTGGCAGTTAAAAAAGTTTTGTGAATTTTGCGGAATTACTAACTTTGCTACAATTTATAGTTACGCTACCCCTAAACCCAACCCAACGATTCGCAAAGTGCCAACCGACGAAGAAATTATTCAGGGATTTAGCAAAATTGGTAGTCCATTATCTGTATACGCTAGTAAAGATAACATGACAGAACCAGAGCAATGGCAATGGGCTTATGGGATGTTAGCTACTTATGGTTTAAGACCCCATGAATTATTTGCTGTTGATATAGATGCTTTTATAGATGCAGCAAATACCTTTCATTTAGTTACTTTAAATCCTAGTTTAACTGAAGGTACTAAAACAGGTGAACGCAGTTGTGGAATTCCCCCCATACATCCCCATTGGATAGAATTATTTGATTTGAAAAAGATTAAATTGCCTTATAATGCCGGAACTCTGAGTAATAAAACTGCCAAACTGCAAGTTAAATTTAGAACTGCTGACATCGGATTTAGACCTTATGATTTGCGTCATGCTTATGCAATTCGTGGTCATCGGTTAAGAGTGCCGATTAAAACGATGGCTGATTACATGGGGCATACAGTACAGGAGCATACT
The DNA here is from genome assembly GCF_002897135.1 of Nostoc cycadae WK-1. NCBI lineage: Bacteria > Bacillati > Cyanobacteriota > Cyanophyceae > Nostocales > Nostocaceae > Nostoc > Nostoc cycadae. Next base: position 244,049 of record NZ_DF978427.1, read on the forward strand.
AAAACTTATCAACGCTGGATGAATGAGGATGCAAATTTAGCTATTTATAAAGAAGTTGTGATTCATCGGCAAGGTACAACTAAGGAAGCTTTACAAGATAGAATTAAGGAATTAGAAGCAGAAAATATGGCTTTAAAAGCTGAAAATGCCACTCTCAAAGGTTTATTGATTAAACATCAATTAGGTGAGTTACTCAATCATTTGTAAATAAAAATATCCCTGACTGATTTAAGCAGTCGGGGATATTAACCTCTATTTATATAGAATTTTATTGCAGCTATAGTTCTTGTTTGTCTGAGATTGGGAAACATATAACTTAAGTTCACTTCAGTTCCCCAATAGGCAAATAATAAAACTATGGCTGGCAACCTGATTACTGTAGATAAAAATACTTACGACTCCCTGCAAAAGGAACTAAGAGAGTTGCGTCAGGTGGTTGTCCAGTGTCAGCACACCGAGTCATACAGGAACTCAGATGAAATCGCACTCCAACAACTCAAGAAAGAATTAGAAGAATGTACAGCGGCTTTACGCCAAAGTGAAGCCAGATTTCAGAAGTTGGCAGATAACGTACCAGGAATGCTGTATGAATTTCGGCTTGATCTTGATGGTACTATGTCTTTCCCCTTTGTTTCTTCTGGATGCCGAGAAGTTTTAGGGCTAGAACCAAAACAAGTTGAAGAAGATGCGACTGTGGGATTTGCTAATGTCCACCCTGATGATTTGTCTGGGTTGCAAGCTGCAATTATGCACTCTGCCCAAACTCTGCAAAAGTTTGAATATGAGTGGCGTGTAGGAAATACCTTTAGTCAACAGGGATGGGTGCGAGGTGTATCTCGACCAGAAATGCAAGTAGACGGAGCTATTATTTGGTATGGTTACTTGGCTGATATTAGCAAACCTAAACAAACTGAACAACAATTCAAAGAACAGGCACAGTTTTTGCAAAGCATCTGGGAAGGCGTAGACTATGGTATCTATGTTTTAGATATCTTAGATAAAGGAACAGAGTTTCGTTACGTTAAATTTAATCCTGCTATTCTCAACCTTATTTCGATACCATTGGAATCTTTGGTGGGTAAAACAATGGCAGAAGGATTACCTGCTGATGTGGCACATCGTTATCGTCAACACTACAGAGAATGTATCCAATCTCGCAAGACTATATTTTTTGAAGAATCTTTCTTACTAGATGGACAAGAAATTTCGTGGTTGTTTAATGTCACGCCGCTGTTTGATAGTTCCTCCGAGATTTATCAACTAGTTGTCACTGTCACCGATATCACAGAACGTAAGCAAGCTGAAAAAGAACGGCAAGTGTTCGTTTCTCTAATTGAAAATAGCAGTGATTTTATTGGCTGCGCTGACTTAATAGGAAAACCTATTTTCTTGAATGAAGCTGGCAAACAACTGTTGGGATTAGATAGTCAAAGTTTTAGTGAAGATTTCACAATTGATCAATGCTTTAGCCCAGAAGATAAAGAATATGTATATCAGCATATTATTCCTACAGTGATGAGAGATGGTGTCTGGCAAGGCGAATATCGTTTCCGACACTTTCAAACCGAAGAACCAATACCTGTTGATTACAATCTTTTTTTGATCAAAAATCCTGAGACTGGTGAACCTTTATATCTATCAACTATTACGCGTGATATCCGCGATCGCAAACAAGCAGAAGCTGCATTACAAGAGAAGGAGCAATTTTTACGCACTATTTATGATGGATTTCCCCAATTAATATTTGTAGTCAATGTTTTAGAAAATGGTAAATTTTGTTTTGCTGGTTGTAACTCAGCCGCAGAAAAAATCGTCGGGATTAATCACGAAAAAATTGTAGGTAAAACTCCAGAAGAATTACATGGTGAGGTTGAAGGTGCTGGTATAACTCAACGTTATCAAAGCTGTGTAGATGCTGGTGATAGTATTAATTATGAAGAATGTTTAACTTTTGATAGTGCAGAAACTTGGTGGTTTACTACTCTTAATCCCTTGAAAAATAGTCAAGGCAGAATTTATCAGATTGTTGGCTCAACGTTAAATATTACATCACGCAAACAGGCAGAAACTGAACGCAAACAAGCAGTAATGCAATTACAAGAACAAGCCAGAAATTTAGAAAATACTTTATCAGAACTTCAACGTACTCAATCTCAACTCATTCAAAGTGAGAAAATGTCTTCTTTGGGTAATATGGTTGCAGGTGTAGCCCATGAAATTAATAATCCAGTTAATTTTATTCACGGTAATCTGATTCCAGCCAGTGAATATACTAAAGATTTATTAGGACTGGTAGAACTTTATCAACAACATTTTCCTGATCCTCCCGCAGAAATTCAAGCGGAAATAGCAGATATTGACCTTGAATTTCTCAAAACAGATTTAGTTAAACTACTCCAGTCTATGCAAGTAGGAACTCAACGCATCCGGGAAATTGTATTATCGCTGCGTAATTTCTCTCGTTTGGATGAAGCTGAATTCAAAAAAGTAGATATTCATGAAGGTATAGAAAGTACTTTAATGATTTTACACAACCGTCTCAAATGTAAACAAGATCATCCAGAAATTGAAGTTATTAAGGAATATGGCAAATTACCACTAATAGAGTGTTATCCTGGTCAACTCAATCAGGTATTCATGAACATTTTGAGTAATGCTATTGATGCTTTAGATGATGCTTTTGTCGGCAAACAAGGAAAAATTTGTATCCGCACGGAACGGATTAATAGTAACCGAATCGCTATCCATATATCAGATAATGGTATGGGAATTACTCAATCTGCAATTTCTAAACTTTTTGACCCTTTCTTTACTACTAAAGATGTCGGTAAGGGTACAGGATTAGGTCTATCAATTAGTTATCAAATTATAGTAGATAGACATGCCGGTAAGTTATATTGCAACTCAGCACCGCAAAAAGGAGCAGAATTTGTGATTGAAATCCCGATTAACCAACCAGAAAGCCGCAAATAATCATTTAATTCCAAACTATTCCTAAATCTAGAATAAATCCCGGTAGTATATCTTCATCTGATAGCTGTGTAGGCGAATCTAAAATTTCTACTGGCTTACCTGGACGATAAATTTCCACCTGCTTGGCTTGAGGATTAATTAACCAACCAAGTTTAACTTGATTATCTATATATTCTCGCATTTTGGCTTGGATTTCTTCCAAGTCATCACTAGGAGACATTAACTCTAGAACAAAATCTGGCGCAATTGGGGGAAATTTCGCTTTTTCTTGTGGTGTGAGTGCATCCCATCTCTCTTTTTTTATCCACGCTACATCAGGTGAACGATTTGCACCATTGGGAAGTTTGAAACAGGTGGAAGAATCGAATACTTCACCAAGTTGATATGTCCGATTCCAAATCACAAAATCTGCGGTAAATCCTGCATTACGTTTTCCGGTTTCTCCCCCTGTAGGTGGCATAACAATTATTTCTCCTTTGGCATTACGTTCAAATTTGACATCAGGATTTTCTCGACACAGTTGATAAAATTGCTCGTCAGTGATTTGAACAATTGAGTTGAGGTTGAATGTAATAGCTGTCATGATTATAAAATAATAGACTGCTGATACCTATGTATATAATTTTAAAGTATTTTTTACTTGTTTGAGTAAAACAATATGCTGATTTTTTAAGGCGATCGCCTGACTATTTACTATTATTTAATCCCTGTTAAATCTGGATAATTGTTAACAAGAATTTTTGTATTTATGATTGACACGTATAATTTTATACATTAATATAAAGGCATGATAAAGGCGATCGCACACATCTTTGGCCGGAGGGCGATCGCCTTTATCTCAACCCACTATCGGAGTCTAAATATAATGATGGCACAATCAAAACTAGAACAGTACCCAAAGGAAGATTCAACTACACCCACCCGCAATCCCCACAGAGAACCGATAAAGCATATCCTGATGGGTTCGGCTAAAGCTGTAACCAGCACAATTCACCATTTGCAAATGAATGGTTACGCCAGTGTGGGCGATTGGAGTCCTCTGCTACCAACTGCTAACCCAGATGAGGTGATGAGTATTTTAATCCGGCAAATTTTGATGCAATAACCTAGATGTAGAGGCGTTGCATTACAACGTCTCTATTGCTAAATCTGCATTTCTGATTTTTGATGCCATAACACCAAGTTTGTGTTGACATTGTATATACATAGTTGATATATTTGTAAATATGGAAAATCAAAACCGTAATATAACCATCAACATCCGCGCACACCAAGCGCAACGAGATTTGATTGATTTAGCGGCTGAAGCCTTGGGCAAAAATCGCTCGGATTTTATGCTAGAAACGGCTTGTCGAGAAGCCCAAGCTGTTTTACTAGACCGTAGAATATTTGTGTTAGATGATGAGAAATTCCAAGAGTTTATGGCAATTTTGGATGCGCCACCATCAGTTAATGAAAATCTGCGTCAATTGCTGAGTGAAACAGCACCTTGGGATTGAGTGTGGAAAAAGAGTTAAATCAAATATTGCAGCCGCCTCAACCAATTAAACCAGAACATAAGTTAACAGATTTTAATTCAGGTAATGCCGAATTAGATGAATGGTTGCAGAAACGGGCGTTGAAAAACGAAGATAGTGGTGCGTCTCGAACTTATGTTGTCACAATTGAACAAACAGTTATTGCTTATTATTGTCTTGCTAACGGTAGTGTATTGAATCCCACTGCAACCGGTAGAATTAGACGTAATATGCCAGAGTCAATTCCTGTAATGGTGATAGGCAGACTTGCTGTAGACTCTAACTGGCAAGGAAAAGGAATTGGTCATGCTTTATTGCGTGATGCAATACTTCGCACATTACAAGCTGCGAATATTGCAGGAATTAGAGCTATCCTTGTTCATGCAATTTCGGAGGATGCAAAGCAGTTTTACGAGAGATGTGGTTTTGTTGCTTCACCTGTTGCACCTATGACGTTGATGATTACGGTGAAGGATGGGAAAGCAGCTTTTGGAATTGATTGATTACCTTACCTACGCATTAAAATATGAAGTAAATCAGAAAAAATCAACTATGGCTGCTAAAGATAAATTTCATGCTGTGGTTAGAGTTGCTTTAGAAAAGCAGCAGTGGAGGATAACCGATGATCCTCTACGACTAGAGGTTGGCGGAACTAAATTTGAAATAGATTTAGGTGCTGAACAACTGTTAGCAGCAGAGCGAGGTGAAGAAAAAATTGCAGTTGAAATTAAAACATTTTTGAGTGATTCACCACTAACAGATTACCATGCTGCGTTGGGACAGTTTTTGAATTATCGACTGGCTTTAGAAATCAGTGATCCAACTCGAATTCTCTATTTAGCAGTACCTGTAGGTGTTTACGAAGTCTTTTTCAAGCGGGAATTTGCCCAAATATCTGTAGAGAGATATCAAATTAAACAAATTATTTATGACCCGATTCAAGAGGTAATTTTACAATGGATACCCTAGAGTCTTATCGCCATATCATTGAGTCATTGCTGACGGCTTATGCTGCTATTCCCATAGCAAATGGTCAGATTGATTGCTACACGGTTTTTGATACAAAACAAGACCATTATATGGTTATGAATGTGGGTTGGGATGGTCATCGACGAGTTTATGGCTGTGTTTTACATTTGGATATTAAGCAGGGAAAAATTTCAATTGAGCAGAATATGACGGAAATGAGAGTGGCTCAAGAACTTGTAGAGCGAGGGGTTCCTAAAGATGATATTGTTTTAGGATTTCAAGCTCCTGAAATGAGAGTATATACAGGATATGGAGTTTTTTGACAGTTATCAGTTATTCAGTTATCAGTTATCAGTTATCAGTTTTTTATTGATTACTGTTCACTGTTCACTGTTCACTGATTACTGTTCAGTCTTGTTTTTTTCTAGAAGCGCAAAGTTTGCTAG